>CAJUJI010000016.1 GCA_910586875.1 uncultured Anaerotruncus sp.
GTACATACTAGACCAATTTTTTCCTGTAAAAAGGTGCAAATCTGCGGGGGTATTCTATGAAGCCAGATTCCCAGGTCTATTTAAATTGTGTAAAATATCTATCAGAATTTATCCCTTGCCCGGTTGCGTTTTTTAATCTGGAGGGGCAGGTTTTGGCCTGCACCCATCCAATCCGCAACTCGTTCGCACAGATGGTGGTACAGCAATGCCTAGCAGCGCCCGAGCAATGCCAGCAGATCGCCAATTCCTATGGTGCGCAGTATGCGGTGCTGGACGGGGAGGGGGGCACCCCTTTGTGTATTGTGCTGTTTATGGAGGCGGTCGGTCATGACGGTTTGCTCGCGCCGGTGCGCACCTTGCTCCTGCTGATTTTGCAGGAGCAGACGTTACACTCACAGCTATTTTTTGAATCAAATGAGCATCTGTCGTTTGTGCGGGAGATTCTGTTCTCCAATGATTACCAGAGTGAAACCTTGCGGGAGCAGGCAATCAAACGGCAATATCCGCTCTCGGCCTATCGGGTGGTGATGCTGTTCGATCCGGTGACAGATACCACCCTGCCATCCGAGCGAACCGAGCCGTTTGTCGCCAATAAAAAGGAGCTGTTCTCCAAGGCGGTGACGATGGCGCCCGGCTATCATTTTGATGACATCCTGGATTTTTTAAATTTGAAGCGGGTGGTTCTGTTAAAAATGGTGCCGCCTGAGCTAAGCGACTTTCCCCAGGAGTACCTTTATACCTTTGCACAGGCGGTCATTACAATGCTCAAGCGGATGGATGCGACCAATTTTCGTGTCAGCATCGGCAGCTGCTACTATGAGCTGGCCGAAATCCGCAACAGCTATACCGAGGCCTGTTTTGTCGCCAACAACTTTGAATTCTTCGACACCGCAGAACGCAACATTTTGTTTGCGACCGACTATATCGCAGACTATCTGTTTAGCCTGTTGCCGGACAGCTACTATCGGGAAAAGTTTGTGCCGCTCAATCCGCTGGCCCGCAGCCGTTCCAATCTGCCGGAAACGCTGGCCTGCCTCTCACAGCACAACATGAACTTTCAGCAAACCGCAAAGGCGATGCAGCTGCACCGCAACACCCTATTGCAGCGGTACGGAAAGATCTGTGCCCAGGCAAAATTCAACCCGATCAAGAACAGCCATGACCGGGTGAGCGCGCGTCAATACGCGCTGTTCTGCCGGCGCAAAACGGTTATACGGGCGGGGACCATGATCCGCGGCAACAATATTCTGTCAATCCTCTATGATAAGCTGGCCGAGCGCATCTCCAAAAACAGCCAGGACACCATCCGCCTGGAGCTTCAGACGTTGGGGTTGTCGGGAAACAACTTTCTCATTCTGGATATGCTCAAACAGGGGGAAATTGACCTTGGCGTCGGGCAAGCCGGGATGCTGCTGCCGCTGTTGGGAGACAAAATTTCGATTGTGGATGCGCCCTTTTTGTTTCGCTCGCCACAGCAAGCGATTCGCCTGCTCAACGGTGCGGTAGGCCGCGAGATGCTCGCGCCCTTGCGGGACAGCGGCTTTTACGGACTGGCGTTTTGGAGCATGGGCTGGCGCTACCTCACCTGCGGCAAAGCGCAGCAAATCCGGCTGCCGCAGGATCTGAGCGGCCAGCGCATCCGTATTATGTGCAAGCCTTTGCTTGCGGCATTTATGCGCTATCTGGGCGCGGAGCCGTACTACATCAGCTATGATAAGCTGACCGCCGCCATCCAGGATACCCTGGTCGATGTGCAGGAAAATCCCTATCAAAATTTTTATGACATGAACTTGTATCAATCGCATAAAAACCTTTTTGAACTGAACATGCTGTTTGACAGCAATACCCTGCTGACCTCCACACAGTTTTGGAGCCGCTTTTCAGCCAGCCAGCAGGAAATCATCGCCCAGTCGGTACAGGAAACGGTCCAATGGAACAGCGATTGCTTTTACAGCCTGACCGCTGCCACCAAAAAAAGCATCGCGCAGGAGGGGGTCAGCATCAACACCCCAACCGCAAAGGAACTGAGCGCCTGGCAGAAGGCAGCCCAGGAATTTCTGCTCACCTCCTCCTACCGCCAAATCTATCTGGATTTTGTCCAGAAATCAATCGCTTGCGGGGGATACCGAAATGAATCATCTGATGTTTGAAATTGCCCAAAAGCTGCACGAAACCTACCCGCAGCTGGAAATAGCCGCCTTTGATACAGCCAGCAGCCTGCTTTGCAGCTATCCGGACCCGCTACATCGAAAGCTTTCCAGCAATCCACACCCGCCTAAAATGATTCGCAACAATCATTTCACCGCTGCGATAGAGGTCGCCAACCACGGCGCGCTGGCATTTGGCGGCAGGATACTGGGCATACCGGACGTGGACACCCTATATTGCTTTGTCAAAAGCTATATCAAGGTGTTGCAGGAGAAGGAAAGTATCTGTTGGCGGCTGAACGTTGAAAATGATCCTTGTTCGGTGCTGCTGAAATCGCTGTTCAGTATTTCCAGCGAGGAGGATCTTTCCTATGTCACGCTCAGCGCTGCCGCCCAAGGCTATGACCTCGCGCTGCCGCGGGTGATTATTTTGATTGAATGCAGCGCCCCTGACAACGGCGGCCGCCTGCTAGACAGCTCCATGGCGGTGCTGCCCGCCTCTATTAAGGAGCTGCCGTTTTTCTCCCAGCAGGACATGGTCGGCTGGAGCAGCGAGCATCAGATTGTAATTTGCAAGGCGCTGGAGGGTCTACAGGAATATTCCTTGCGCGATTTGTGTGCACAGCCGCTGCACTCCCTATGCGAACTGCTACAGGCGCAATACCATCTTCCGGCGCAGATCAGCGTCAGCCCCATCGTTCAGCAGGCACAGCAGTATGCGACCTGCCTTACGCTGGCACAAAAGACACTAAGCTTTTCAAAAATGTTTGAGCATTATCAGAGCGTGCATTTTTACGACGACTATCTTTTGGAGACCGAGGTCTCACAGCTGCCGCCCAAGGTGTTGGAGCATTTTTTTGCAGGCCATGTCCAAGCGATCAAGCGCTCCTCCTGGATGGCTGAAACATTGGACGCGCTGATTCGCAATAATATGGCGTTGGATGAGACCGCCCAAAGCTTGTACATTCACCGCAATACCTTGGCCTTTCGTCTTCGACAGATTCGCAAAACTCTCCGGCTGGACCCGGTCAACTGCGACAGCGATTATTTCACGCTGATGGTGCTGAACATCTATCTACACAGCTACAACCGAAACATCGCCAAAGAGTCAAAATAAGCTCGCACAGCAAAGCGCTGTGCGGGCTCCTTTTTTACCCTTTATGTGGCAAAGGACACAGCAGTCAGGCTGGCTCCCGCTGCAGGCTGAGCACGATTACACAGCCGCGGTCCACCTCCCCCAGAATTTCCACCCTGCCGCCATGCCGGTGCAAAATGCGTTTGACCAGCGCCAGTCCAATCCCGCTGCCCTCGTATTCGCTGTTGTTATGTGCGCGGTGAAACAGGTCAAACAGATTGTTGCTGTGGCTGCTTTCAAAGCCTACTCCATTGTCTTTGAAATAGTAGTGGACCTGGGTGCCATTGCTCATGTATCCCACCGTCAAAATAATCTTATCCCGCGTCTGTGCGAACTTGATCGAGTTTGACATGATGTTCATAACCACCGCCCGCATTAAAAAAGCATCGGCATACAGCGGCGGCAGATCGTATAAAATCAGCTCCAACGCCTTGGACTCGGTCGCCTGTTGGATATCATGGAAGCAGTCCCGCACCAGCTGGTTCATGTTGATACGCTCGATGTTCAGCACCATAAAGCCGGCCTTTGCATAGATCATCATTTTCTGGATCATATCCAGCGTTTGCTCACAGACCCGGCGCGCACACAAAATATCCGCCTTCGACTGCTCGGTAAGCGCATCATAATTGTCCTCCTGGATAATCTCCAGATAGGCGCCGATCTCCCGAATGGGGGTGCGAAATTCGTGGGTGACTGTGTAGCTGAACGACTCCAAATCCCGGTAGGCGGTGCGCAGCTCTTGGGTGCGCTCCTCCACCGTCTGTTCCAGCCCCTCGTTGAGCTCGACAATTTTGCGCTCGGCACGCTTTTGCGCTGTCACATTTTTGGTGAATACTGCGATGCTGGCGGTCTCCCCATGCAGCTTGACCGGATAGAAATGGATGTCCAAAATCAGCCCGCCCTGCTCCGCGCGGTATTCAATGGAAAAGTCGCCGTCCTTTAAAACCTGTTGGTAGCATTGGGTGAACAGTGCGCTGTCCGACTCGGAAAAGATTTCACTGGTCCGGCTGCCAGCGTGAATCTCCCGTCCAAAGGTGTCCCAGATATAATGGCTGAACGCCTGATTAAACGAGATGAGCGAGAAGGTGTGGCAGTCCACCGTCCAAATAAAGTCGCGATTGCTTTCAAAGATGGCGTTGAGCAGCGCGGAAAGCTCCCAACGTCGTTCCTCCGCCTTTTTGTAGTCGGAGATATTGCGCGCGGTAAGCACCGCCAGCTGCTGTTCCCCCAGCTGCATTACATTGCCAGAAAAGAGCAGGCTGCAATTTACCCAGTTGTCCAGCAGCCCATTGATTTCAATGTTGTTCACCTGCCCACAGGCGAACAGCCGTGTCAGCAGCGCGTCGATCGCCTGCTGCTCATGAAACAGTGCGCGGATATTCTTGCCCAAAACCGACTCTGGAATAAAGTAGAGGTTTTGGTGAATCGCGGGGTTGACGTTCAGAATGGTCCCCACTGAGTCAATCTCGAAATAGGCGTCAGCGGTGTGCTGAAAAATCATCCGATAGCGTTCCTCACTTTTCAGCAGCTTGTCCCGCGATTCCAGATTTTTCATGGTGCTGCAAATAATCGCGTCGCAGATCATGCAGCCTACCGCAAAGACGATGGGCAGCTTGATAATCTGACCAAAGTTGCTGGACAAAATGGAGGTGTGCAGCCCGCGGCTTTCAAAATAAAACGCCTCGAAAATGCCGTCAATTACAAAAAAGCCCGCTACCACCAGCAACGCCACCAGAAAAATCGCTTCATTCTGGCTGGAATAAGGCAGCGGCGCAATCTGCAAAACCCGCCGGAAGCCCGGCAGCGAAAGCAGCACCTTGATAAATGCGGCCAGCGCCAGAATTCCAAAGGCAAAGGTGATCGCCTGCACACGGACGATCACGGGGGAGGTGAAGCGCACTTGGCTCACCTGGTTGTGTGAGAGTACCAATGGATAAAGCTGGGTCATCACAAGGCAATAGACCGCCGCGTACAAAATATGCAATAGATAGTAATTGCCGTATGCGCGCGGCCGGTTGCACAGATGCCCGCAAAGCAGCATCAGCAGCAGATACAGCAGACCGATGAGCAGGTTTCCCCATCCGCGGTTTGCCGCCTCGATAAACGGGAATAGAAATACCAGTCCGCCGATGCCCGTGATATAAGCATAGACCGGCTCCCAGGCGATAGAGATGAGCATTGGGAAAAACAGCGGCCACACTAGACGGGTATCGTAAATATGGTCGAGCACCAGGGAATGCCTTGCGAACAGCAGAGAAACCCAACCACAGCCTAACGCAGCGAAAACATGAAGCGGCACGAGCCGGCAAGGTGTTCTTTTCATAGCGCCTCCCTTTCTATTCGGTCCGGGACTGCCGGTATTCGGTTGCGGTCAGCCCGGTGAACTGCTTAAAAATCCGGCTGAAATATTCGGTGTCGGAATAGCCCAGCTGTTGGCTGATTTCGTATATTTTCAGATTGCTGCGCAGCAGGATCTTTGCACGCTCCATCTTGACCATCGTGAGGTAATCCACAAAGCCCATCCCCAGCTCCCGTTTAAACAGATGGCTCAAATACGCCTGGTTGACAAAATGCAGACCGGCAACGCTGCGCAGCGACAGATTGTTTTCAATATTCTTTACCACAGTGTTGCAAACCGATTGGACCAGCTCGCTTTTGGAGCGGATAGAAAACTTGTTAAACTCCTTTTGCATCTGCGCAATCTGTTCGCAAAACCGGTCGGCCAGCTCCTGCGGACCGTCCGCCTGCTGCATCGAAAACAGCCGGCTGGTCTCACAGTACAATTCCATGTGTGGACGCTCGGCGAGAATCTGTTGTCCAATCTGCATAAGAATGTCACAAAATATCTGCCAAAGTTGCCCAATGTCCCCCTGGTGCTGCTCAAGCGTGCGCTGTGCAAGCTGCCGGCTGATATTTTGCGCATAATCATCATTCTTTAAAATTAGAGAGGGCAGAATCCGCAGCGCATTGTTGCCCTGTCGGGAGCCTTTGGCGAGCGCATCTAAATAAGCCTTGCAGCGATCCAACAGCTCCCGCAACGCTTCCTGCTCAATCGGCTTTACCACATAGTCAAACGCCCCCAAAACAATCCCTTGCTTTGCGTAGGCGAAGTCCGCGTATTCACTGAGCAGAATAATACAGGGGCATAGCTGCTCCTTGCGTGCCTGCCCTAACAGCTCCAGCCCATCCATCACCGGCATACGGATGTCGGTAATCATCACATCCACCTGCTCCTGATGCAGAATTTTTAGAGCCTCCTGCCCGTTCTGAGCCTCAAAGCGCACCTGAAACTGTGTATTGTCCCGAAAAATGGGAAAACGCTTGAACTGACGCCGGAAAATTTCCCGGTCGTCCACAATAAGAAGCGTATACATGTCATTCCCTCCAATCCTAGTGCGCACCAGGGACGCTGTCCCTGGACCTTGCCATGATCTCCCGCGCCGCGGCGCGCATCACATGCCGCGCCAAAATCCCTTCTCCCGCGCCGCAGCACGCATCACATACCGCGCCAAAATTCCTTCTTCCGCACCGCAGCACGCATCAAAAGTTTTACTCGATTTTTTTCAAAAAATCGCGGATTCCAAAGGCAGCGCCTTTGGTCGCCTTAGCGCGGATAAAACCAGACGGTTTTATCCGCGCTGGGCGAAACGTATCCTTTCCTGAGAAGCGCCTTTTTGGGTGAATTGCGGTTTGCACAGCAAACCGCAAGAGGGGCTTTTTGCAAGAAAAAAAGCCCCTTAAAAAAACCTCCTGCCTGATTGCCAATCAATATGCAGTCAGCAATAAACCATCTCCTCCGTCTATCTAAAACCCAAAACTCCCAGCCCGCTGCTGTTTGGGCAGCGGGCTGGGATTCGATTGTTTTTGTGCCACCATCTATTTTAGGCGTCGCGCTGCGCAAGCTTTTTGGAAACCTTGGCCACCATCGAATAAACGGTATCCACCATATTGGCGCAGTAGAGCTTGCCATCCTGGGTGAGCGCCTGATAAGCGTCCAAGCGGTCCCAGCCATATTCAACCATCCAGTCAATCAGTTCTGCATAAGCGATTCTTGCTGCGTCCTCCATCGGCTTTGCGCTGCCCACCACCATCAGCTCGGTCGGGCTTTCGATGCGGGGCCATCTAATCTTTTTGTGCTTGATCAGCTCAAATTTTAACGTGACCTTTGCCGCGATTTCCAGCGCTACCCCACACAGCTCGCCCTGGCCCTGTTTTGCGTGTACATCACCCGTGAAGAAGTAGGCGCCCTCCACCTCAACCGGCAGGTAGACGATATTTCCCGGACATACATCCGGCGAGTCCATGTTGCCGCCCTGCTCGTAAGGGGTCAGCGCGGAGATCACCTCCAGCGCAGAGGCGGTGGCGATGGTGCCCAAAAACGGCTCCCACGGGAAGGAAAGATAGCGGTCGTGGGTGAAGTTCCCGTTTTCGTCCTGCCGGTAAATCCAGGTTTTCTCCCCAAGCGGTTCATTGAGCATCCGGGTAAATTTGTTTGGCGTGAGTCCGCCCAGCGGCTTTTGAATGCAGCTGACCGCCCAATCGCGGTCCGGCTCGATCGCCAGGATCTGTACCGCCAGCGTATCACCCGGCTCAGCGCCCTCGATATACAGCGGACCTGTCTGCGGGTTTAGATACCCCGCGCCGCTGAGCACCTCGGAGGGCAGGTCGGTTTCACTTTTGACCAATCCTTTAAAGCAGTCCTCGGTATGTAAAACAATCTCCTCGCCGGGCTGCACCCTCGCAATCGGCTCCAAATAACGGTTAAATGCAAAGCTGTGCTCTCCCGTCTGTTCGATTACACGCATGATAAATCCTTCCTCTCAATTATAAATGGCGCGAACGGACCACCGCCCGCCGCCTGCAACCATTGTTTACGCCCCAGCAGGTTTACTACACGGTCAGATATTGTTTCATTTTATTATAATCTTTTATGTCATCCCCTTCAACGACGCCGATGATCGACCCCTTATCCACCGCGTAGCAGCGCTCGGACACCTGCTGAATCAGTCCCATATGCTGCTCGCACAGGATGACCGTGAACCCCATCTCCTTGCAGCAGCGCTGTACAATCTCGCCGATCTGCTGGGCGAGGTTCGGCTGGATGCCCTCGGATGGCTCATCCAGTAAAATCAGCTTTGGGCGGCCCACCAGCGCCCGCGCAATCGAAAGCATCGCCTGTTCGCCGCCGCTGAGGGTGCCGGCCTTTTGGGTGCGCCGCTCGTTTAAACGGGGAAAATATTCATAGGCAATTTCCAGCCCTTTTTGCCGTTCGTTTTTGTGGATCATCGTCCCCATTTGCAGGTTTTCCTCCACGCTTAACAGCGGAAATACCCCATGCCCCTGTGGTACGTAGCCCATCCCCAGCTGTGCACGCTCATGTGCGCGGGTATTGGTGACGTTCTTTCCATCGAAATACAGCGCGCCGGATTTGCTGCGGATCAGCCCAATCAAGGTTTTCATCAGTGTACTTTTGCCGACCCCGTTGCGCCCGATGACCGAGACAATCTCTCCCTTTTCCACCTGAAAGGAGATGTTCCGAATAATCGAGATTTCCCCGTATCCGGTGGTAAGATGCTCTATGTACAACATACCGACACCCTCCTTTATACCTTTCCTAAGTAGATGTTGATTACATCTTGGTTGTTGTGGATTTCCTCAAAGCTGCCCTGTGCAAAGATGCGCCCGTAATGCAGTACGGTGGTGCGGCGCGCAATTCGAGAAACAAAATCCATGTCATGGTCGATAAAGATGATGGTCGTCCCCTGTTCGTTGATGCGGCGCACAATATCGGCGGTGAACTCGGTCTCCTCCGGCCCCAGCCCCGCAGCCGGCTCGTCGAGCAGCAGCAGCTTCGGCTTGCTCGCCAGCGACATCGCAATTTCCAGCCATTGCTGCTGTCCATGCGGCATGTTGCGTACCAGCGGATTGCCAATCTCCCGAATGCCCACCAGCTCAATCAGCCGGTCGATCTCCCCTGCAATCGCGCGGTGCGGCACATATTTCTGCACTGCAATGCGGATGTTGTCCTTTAGGGAAAGGTCCAGATAGACCCCCGGAATTTGCATTTTAATGCTGATGCCCTCCCGCACCCGCTGGTAGGTGGGCATTTTGGTGATGTCCTTTCCATCGAAAAGAATCCGTCCGCCGGTCGGCGGGTAAATTCCCATAATCAGCTTGAAGATGGTGGTTTTACCCGCACCGTTCGGCCCAATCAGGCAGTGCAGCGTCCCTTGCTCCACCGAGAGGTCCACATCCTGCACCGCCTTGAGTCCGCCGAAATGCTTGCTGACCTGCTCAAGCGCGATTAGTTGGTTTGCCATTACTGCGCACCTCCTGTTCTTGCCATACGGTTTTTCAGCGGTGCCAGCAGCTTTTCATCTGCCATTTCAAACAGAGAATGGATAATTCCCTTGGGAACAAACAGCACCACCAACAGCAGGATCAGTCCCAGCAGTACCAGCGAATACTGGCTGCCGCTTGCCGCCAGCTTTTGGGAGAGGATGAGATAAAACACCGTAAAGATGATAACTGCGGTAGGATTTTTGCGTCCGCCCGCGGCAACCAATACCACCGGCATGGTCGCCTGGGTCATGCCCACCGCCGAGGGCACAATATAGCCGCCCCAGGAGGTATACAGCACACCGGAAAGCCCCGCAATTGCACCACTGACCGCAAAAATCATCATCTGCACCAGCGCGGTGTTATAGCCGAACAGCTCGCTGCGGGTGCGGTTCTCGCGGATGGAAAGCAGGCAATAGCCCAGATTGCGCCGCTCCATCATCCGCATCGAAAGGTAGATGGCAAACACCAGCAAGAGCGTCAGCAGATACAGCGCCAGCCCCTTGATCGGGAAGCTGCCAACCGTCAGCGCGGGGACTGCATTGATGCCGTTAAAGCCGCCGAGCTGCGCCTTGCCAATATGCCATTCCGGACCGGCTGTTTGCGCGAGGAAGGTTTCCAGCACCAGGGTAAAGCACATGGTCACCAGTGCGACAAACACGTCATTGACCCCGCCATAAAACATAAAGTAGCCCAGCACCAATGCCACCAAAAAACCCATCAACACACCGCCCAGCAAAAATAGCGGGGTGAGCGTTGGACTGGTAAAATTTTTGCAAAGGATGGCATAGGTATAGCCGCCGATTCCGTAGAACGCCGCCTGCGCATAGGAAAAGATGCCGGTATAGCCCCAGATAAGCGCCAAGCTCAGCGAAAGGATCACCGAGATTAGAAAGTTTGCCATGTTCAGCGTCTGGTAGGCGCTGCTAAAAATCGGGTAGACCACAAAGAACAAAAAGATAAGCACCGCACAGATATTTTCGGTGGTTAACCCGTTTTTCAGTTTTGTTTTCATAGATGCTTACCTCCTGCCTTTCACCAAATGCTTTTCAACCAGTCCGGAAAAGCCCTTGGGCAGTATGCGGATAACCAGAATCGCAACCACCAGCAGCCCCATCTTTCCAAAGAAGGTGCCGAACAGCAGCGAGAGCATACTCTGGATAATGCCCAGCACGCCGCCGGAAAGCGCCATGCCGACCAGCGGATCTGCGCCGCCGACGATGACCGTGACAAAGCTGTCATTTTGGAACGCCTGGCCCATGGTTGGGGTGATGGTCATAGTCGGTGCATAGAGCGCCCCACACAGTCCCGCCAGCGCTGAGCCGAGCATGAAGGTAATCGAATACATCTGCCGGGTGTTGACCCCCAGCGACTGTGCAACCGCCTGTTCCTGCATGGTTGCGCGGGAGTGCAGGCCAAACGGGGTGTGCATAAACAGAACATACATCCCGATGAGCACCGCGATTGCGACCGCCGCGAGCAGCAGCCGGTAAACCGAATAGGTGCTCTGTCCGATGGTGAAGGTGCCTAGCGGGGTGGTCAGCCCTGGCAGCGATGGGCCCATCAGAATTAGGATGCCCTGCCGCAGCAGCAGGCTGATGCCCCAGGTGGCGACCACCGAATCCAGCGGACGGCCATACAGCCGCGAAACCACCAGCCGGTCAACCAGATAGCCAAAAATGCCCACAAAGACCGCAGCCAGCAGCACCGAAAGCACCAGCGGAACAGACGCTTTTGCCAGGATGGTGAATGCGTAGGAACCGAGCATAATAAATTCGCCGTGCGCAAGGTTGATAATCCCCATCATACCAAAGATGATGGACAGCCCCGCAACCGCCAAAATCAAAAAGGTGAAGCTGTCAAGGAATTGGTAAAAATAGTTGAAGATACTGTTGAGCATAGTTTGCCTCCTCCGATGAAATCGGAATACGATAAAAGGGGCTTTTTCTCTTGCAAAAAGCCCCTCTTGTGCCTCGCTGTGCAGCTACAATTCATCCCAAAATACGCCTGGACAATCGGGATACATTTCGTGCACACCGCGGCATAGCCGCGGTGCGATAACGGCGCGTAAATCCCTAAAATATTACGGGGTAAACTGGGTATTCGGGGAATCCTTTGTGAGATCTACACTTTTTTCCTTTTCCAGCCAATCGGGAACGATCTGGTCATACTTCTGTTTAAAGCTGATGTTGTGCGCATTATCCGAATAGACAATCCAGATATCCATAATTGCGTGGTGGGTCGGACCATAAATTGTGACCTTACCGGCGGGGCCGTCAAACGAAATGCCCGATTCAAGCGCCTGGATAACCGCCTCTGTTTCGGTGGTGCCAGCCTTCTTCACCGCCTCAGCATACAGCATCATACCGGTATACTGCGCAGCAGCCTCCATCCCAACATATGGCTCATCCGGATACAACGCGTGGAACCGCTCGACGAAATCCTGTGCCGCAGGGGTATCCAATTCCTCTACAAACTGTGCGGTCACATACATATTGGCGCAGGCGGGCGGATCAAATCGTTTGTGCTCATAGCCCTGCGCGATGTTGATGGTGGTTGCAATCGGCACATCCATGCCAGCGGTTGCCCACTGTCCATAGAAGGAGGACTGGGTTACGCCGGTTAACAGCACAACCAGCACATCCGGCTGCGCCTTTTGAATTTTGTCGATCGAGGAGCTGAACTGGGAAACCGAAAGCGGCAGGAACTCCTCTCCTACAATTTCGCCGCCATACTGTTCGGTGGCGCGCTTGACCCATTGCGCGGTCAGCTGGCCGAAGTTATAGTCCGCGGCGATGGTATAAACGCGGGGGCCAAAGTTCTCAATCATGTATTCCATCAGCGGCATAACCTGATGCTCCGGAATTGCGCCGGTACAGAAGGTATAATGGCTGGCCACACCGCCCTCATACTGGTTGTTGTAGAAATAGAGCATCTTATTTTCTTCCATAATCGGACGGATCGCCTCGCGCGATGCGCTGGAAAAGCCACCCATAATCACATCTACCTGATCGTCCAAAATCAGCTTGCGGGCCATCTCCTGATAGCGCTGGTTATCACTCTGGCAGTCCGGCGCAATTAGCTCCAGCTGGCGCCCCAGCAGTCCGCCGCTCTGGTTAATCTCCTGAATGGCCAGCTCCATTGCATGGGTTTTATAGGTTCCACACAGCGAGAAGTCACCGGAAAGGTCCTCGAGCATTCCAATTTTGATCGGGCCCTCAGCGGCGGGCGCAGCAGCCTGGCTACTTTGGCTTGCAGCGGATGCGGCTGGCGCAGCAGAGGAAGCGGGTGCCGCAGCTTGGCCACAGCCTGCCAGCAGAGCGCTGACGAGAAATGCGCTGGTTGCAGTTCGAATGATTTTTTTCATGGTTTGTTTCCCTCCTTCAAGATATCGCCCATGTGCCTCAATCGGCTTGACACACAAAGCACCTTGCGCGCTTTATAACGGCGATAGCGGTTATGAGTGAACGATCCCACGCCTAAGCCCAGGGCGTGTAAGCCCAGTATAAAAGATTTTGCAGTAAAATAGAATGAACTATTTTTGCCAGATACCAGGAAAAATTTTATCTGATTTTGGCCGGAATTTTTAGGCAAAAATCAGCGCAAAGGTTTGTGATTTTATTGACAAACAGGTAAATTATTTATATAGTAAGACTATCAATACTTTCCAATGCCACCCGGCAAAAAGGGCTGCCATCCTACAGCTGCAAAAAAGAAAAGGGGTCTTTCATTATGGTAAACCGCATTGTTTTGAACACCATTTCTTATCATGGCAAAGGCGCAATTAAACAGATTGTTCCGGAGCTAACTGCGCGTGGCTATCATAAGGCGTTTGTCTGCTCGGATTCCGACCTCATTCAGTTTGGTGTAACCGCCAAAGTGACGGGGCTATTGGAGCAAGCAAAATTCCCCTATGAGGTTTACTCCAACATCAAGCCGAATCCCACCATTGAGAATGTGCAGTCCGGCGTCGCCGCATTTAAAACCTCGGGGGCTGACTGCATTGTTGCAATCGGCGGCGGTTCTGCGATGGACACCGCGAAAGCAATCGGAATTATCATCAACAATCCGGAGTTTGAGGATGTGCGTTCATTAGAGGGAGTTGCGCCGACCAAAAAACATGCGGTATTCACCATTGCTGTCCCCACCACCGCTGGAACAGCGGCAGAGGTCACCATCAACTATGTGATCACAGACGTGGAAAAGAAACGGAAATTTGTCTGCGTTGACACCAACGACATTCCGGAAATTGCAGTAGTCGATCCTGACATGATGGCTTCCATGCCTAAGAGCCTGACCGCAGCGACCGGTATGGATGCGTTAACCCACGCGATTGAAGGGTACATCACCAAAGGCGCCTGCCCAATCAGCGATATGTTCCATCTGGAAGCGATCCGCCTGATTGCCGCCAGCCTGCGCAAGGCGGTTGCCAACACCGATGAAGGGCGCGAAGGAATGGCTTTGGGGCAGTACATTGCAGGAATGGGCTTTTCTAATGTGGGACTGGGCATTGTGCACAGCATGGCACACGGCCTGTCCGCGCTGTACGATACGCCGCACGGCGTCGCCTGCGCAATTATCCTGCCAACCGGCCTGGAATACAACAAGAGCGCCGCGGGTGCGCGTTACCGCGCAATCGGAAAGGCGATGGGCGTCGCCGACATTGATGCAATGAGCGATGAGGCCGCCGCTGATGCGACCATTGCCGCAGTCAAGCAGCTTTCCGCTGATGTTGGCATTCCTGCAAGCTTACAGGGGATCCTCAAGGAAGAAGACGTGCACTTCCTGTCCGAGTCGGCGTTTGCGGATGCCTGCCGTCCAGGTAACCCACGAGACACCAGTGTAGAGGAAATTGCCGCGCTATATCGTGGATTGATGTAATAAAAAAACAGGAGCGTTACAGGGTTCTGTAATGCTCCTGTTCTTTTCTATAAAATCAGGAAAAGGCTCCATGCTTTTCAAACTGCTTTTGCAGCGCGTTAATCGCCCGCTTCTCAATTCTGGAAACGTACGAGCGGCTGATATCCAGCTTTTGCGCAACCTCACGCTGGGTGAGCGGGCGGGTGCCTCCCAGCCCGTAGCGCATGACAATAATCTGGCGCTCCCGCGCGTCAAGCACCTTGGAAATAAAGCAATACAGCTGTTCCGATTTGATATGTAAATCGATGCAATCGATGATGTTGTCATCCTCCGCCATTAAGTCCATTAACGTCAGGCTATTTCCATCCTTATCGGTGTCTACAGGGTCGGAAAGAAACACGTCCTGTGCAGATTTTTTCTTGTTGCGGAAGTGCATCAAAATTTCATTTTCGATACAGCGTGAGGCATAGGTAGAAAACCGCACATTCTTATCTGCCTTAAAGGTGGATACCGCCTTAATAAGCCCAATGGTGCCGATGGAAATGAGGTCATCCTGGTCTTTGAAGGATGCGTAATACTTTTTGACAATGTGGGCAACCAGCCGCAGGTTGTGCTCGATCAGGCGGGCGCGGGCGGCTTCATCGCCCTGGGCAATCTGTGCAAGGCATTCGCGTTCCTCGCGGGCGGTGAGCGGGCGCGGGAACGAGCCACTGCCAGTGACATGCAGCGCAAAATAAATCAGATTGCACAAGCAGGCTAACAGGGAAAACATAAAAGGACCTCCTTTGCCGGCAGCAATGTCCGGACAGTATTTACGGACGCAAAAGATGCTGCTTTACTTATATGCGAAAAACACTTTTTTGTGCAAGTCCGGTATTGCGGGGCTGTAAAAATGTGCTATACTTAGAAAGGAAATGGAAATCGCAAAGGGGGGAGGCTGTGTACCGGATTCTGTTGGTGGTGCTGGCAGGAATGAACCTGTTCGGCCTGTTGCTTTGTGCGCTGGATAAATGGAAGGCAAAACATCACGCCTGGCGCATTCGTGAACGAACGCTGTTTCTGGTGGCGCTGCTGGGCGGCGGCTTTGGTGTATGGGCGGGGATGTACCTGTTCCGGCATAAAACAAAGCATTGGTACTTTGTATGGGGAATTCCCTTATTGACCTGTTTGGTATATGGATTATTGGGCTGGCTACTATTGCAGCCAGGAATTTAAAAGGGGTGTAAGCAAATGGCAAAAAGAATTGGGATTCTGACCGCAGGCGGAGATTGTCCGGGGCTGAACGCGACCATTCGCGGCGTGGCAAAGGCGATGTATCAAAAGATGGACAATGTGGAAATGGTGGGCATTGTGGACGGCTATAAAGGGCTGATTGAAGGAGAAGCCCACGAGATGAAGCAATCGGATTTTTCTGGTATTCTGACCCGCGGCGGTACCATCCTGGGAACCGCACGCACACCCTATAGCATGATGCGGGTGAAGGAAAACGATGTGGATAAGGTTGCCCTGATGAAGGCGAACTACAAAAAGCTCAAGCTGGACTGTTTGTTGACACTGGGCGGCAACGGCACCCATAAGACCGCGAACCTCCTGGCACAGGAGGGGTTGCATGTCATTGGGCTGCCCAAAACCATTGACAACGATATCTGGGGAACCGATGTGACCTTTGGATTCCACACCGCAGTGGACATCGGAACCGAGGTGGTAGACCGGATTCACACTACAGCCAGCAGCCATAAGCGGGTTATGGTGGTGGAAATTATGGGAAACAAGGCCGGCTGGCTGACCTTGTATACAGGGATTGCAGGCGGTGCAGATATCATCCTGATTCCGGAAATTCCCTATAACATCAAAAAGGTCATCAAGGCGGTGGAGCGGCGCGCAGATCGAGGCAGCGGTTTTTCGGTTATCACCGTGGCGGAGGGCGCATACAGCGCCGCAGAAGCAAAGCTGAAAAAGAAAGAGCGCGCCGAAAAGCGCGCGAAGGAAGGGTATACCACCGCAACCAACCGCATTGCGCAGGAGATCAACGCGATGACCGGCTTTGATACCCGCGTTGTGGTGCCAGGGCATTTTCTGCGCGGTGGTACACCATCCTCCTATGATCGGGTGTTGGCGTCCCAGTTTGGGGTGTATGCAGCCGAGCTGGTAAGCAAGGGGGTATTTGGCGTCGCGGTGGCCGAGCAGAACGATAAGGTGACACATAATCTGCTGGCGGATGTGGCCGGAAAAACAAAGTTTGTGCCGGCAGATAACCAGATGGTTGCAACCGCGAGAAGCCTAGGGATCTCCTTCGGAGATTAACGCGGTTGGCGGCACGCCACAGCAAGCGCAGGAGCGCCGGTAGGATGCAATAAGGCGTGGTTGGAGCTTTGGCGCTGTCCAAAACTCCTGCGCCTCCTTCGGAAAGGAGAAAATCCTATGGTTTACAGGGTATTCCATCGTTTGGGACTCCTTTGCTTTGCCGTCATCCTGCTGTTTGGCAAGCTCGGCTGGAACCCCTTGTTTGGCATGTGCGCCGGTTCGGTCCTGCTTGCTGCGGCCATTCTGCGCCGAAAGCCGTCTTTCAGGCTCTGCATCCTGGGGACGGCTTTTTGTATCGCCGGCTTTTCTCTGCTGTTATGGCAGCTGACACGACTAGAACCGGCTCGCGCCTACCAAGGTAAAACGATAACCGTTTGGGGCGCCGTACTGGAAACCGAGCGATTTTCCAGCAGCAACCTTCGCGCCGATTTACAGCTTTTGCAATATCATGCGCCAAACGGTCTGGCTGGCAAGCGGCTTCGCCTTTTCGCGTATGATACACTTGATGTAGAGGTCGGGGATGTGGTACAATGTAGCATAAAGCTGGATGCCACAACCGACACCGCCCTTTATGCAAAGGGACTGCACCTTTCCGGCACCGGCAGTATTCTGCGCATCCAAGACGGCGGCGCAGACGCGCTGCTTTCTGTGCGTCTCGCGCATTATCGAACGCGGCTTTCACACCATATCACCTATTGGCTGCCTGGCGATGAAGGTCAGGCATTGGCAGGGATGCTATTGGGCAACAGCCAACAAATTCCCCGGCAGATCCGCAGCGACTACGCCCGCACGGGTATTTCTCATCTGTTGGCGGTTTCCGGGCTGCATCTTGCAACACTCGCCGCCCTGTTTGAGCTGCTGGTTTCCCGCCTGCTTTCGCGGCGGGAGCGCGCGGTCTTTATCCTGCTTTTCACCATCGCATTTATGGCGCTGACCGGCTTTTCCCCTTCGGTCACCCGCGCAGGAATTATGCTCATCATCCTGCAAGGCGCCTGTCTATTGGGACGCGACCCCGACTCGCTCAATGCGCTGGGGTTGGCGGTGCTATTGCTTCTTGTGCAAAATCCTTATGCGGCGTTTGGGATTAGCTTGCAGCTTTCCTATCTGGCAACGCTAGGCATCCTGTTATTTTCCCGTCCATTTGCCAGCTGGACGATACAAAGGATCGGGGCCGATCCATTTACCCTGCGCGAACAACATCCGTTGACCTTTCAGCTGATTGAATCGGTTATGCTCACCTTGTCCGCTTCGGTTTTGACCGCACCGCTGCTCTGCTGGCAGTTTGGCAAAATTTCATTGGTTTCACCCATTGTGAATTTGATGGTAGCACCATTGGCGGCTATCGCGCTACCCGCTGGACTGCTCTGCGGTTTTTTCGGGTTCTTTCCGCAGTTTGCGCTGCTCGCACAGCTATGCGGGTTAGCCGGTGGCCTGGCGGTCAAGGGAATTCACCAAATCGCCGCATGGTGGGCGCTCACCCCTCATGCTTGCCTTGCTATCACAGAGGCTTGGTTTCTTCTCTGGTGGGCCGGTGCGCTGGCAATCGGTATTCTGCTCTGGCAGCTTCATGCGGACACCGCCCAGCGGCGGTATGCCGCACTGTTACTGACGGTTGTGCTGCTCGGCAGTGCAAATCTGCGGGAGTGGCTTTTTAGAGACAGTCTGCAAATCGCAGTGTCCCGTTATGGCGGAACGGTCGCATTTGCATATAGCACGCAGGGCGCCGTATTGGGGACGCCATCCTCCGTACCAGCGGCAGAGCAGCTCTGTGATTTTCTGGAGGACAGTGGTGTTGTCCAAATAGACCTGCTGGTTGCACAAACGCAGGACGCGTTATATAGCGACGCGGTACGGCAGCTTGCAAAACGAATGCCGGTTACCCATGCGCTGGCGCTGGAGGACTGCCACGGTTTTCAGGCAGAGCTATTTGGCTGGGTCGAGCTTTCTGCGGTGGGCAGCCATCCAGACCGCATTTCGGTTCAAATCGGCAACCTCCAACTGGAAAAAATCTTTCACCCACAGACCGTCCAGGCTGATTTGTTGGTGAATCACCGCGGCGAGCTGATTACGGCCCCAAATTGCCATCCGGCCATTGATCACCGCCTTTACCGCAGCGACAGATTCAAAATACGCAGAACCAATCGGGAGGGGAGGCGTTCTAACGATGCGATACACGATAGAGAGTGATTTTAGCAAGCATGTAAAAGGGGCGGAACTACACCGCGTCTATCTGCTTTATGGCACACAGACCTATTTGATCGAGCTATATGAAAAGCTGCTTTTAAAAAAGGCGTTGGGCGGTGAGTTCAACGAATTTAATCTACACCGGTTTGAGGGACAGACGTTGGATCTACAAGCATTTTATGACGCAGTGGAGTCCTTACCCTTTTTCAGCTCCGGAAACCGCTGTGTCACACTGGATATCGAGCCGGACCGGTTGGATGCCGGCCAGATGAACGACCTCAAGACTGTATTGGCCGATCCACCCAGCACGACCACCGTAATTATCACGGTAAAAAGTCCGCCTGCCAAAAAGGAGAAGTTGACCGCGCTCATCAAGGTTTGCGATAAGGTCGGCGGCGTTATCGAGCTGGGCGCCCGCCGCAGCAGCGACACCCTGCGGTTTTTGCGCGACCGCGCAAGCCGCAACGGATGCGAGCTTTCCAGCGATGTAGCAAACTATCTGGTTGCGCGCTGCACGGATGACTTGCAGCTGCTGGCAACCGAACTGGATAAGCTGTGCGCCTATGTCGGGGAGGGGCCGATTGGAAAAGCGGAGGTAGACGCTGTAATCATTCCCGTCTTACAGGCGCGCGTGTACGATTTATCGCGTGCGATCTTCCGCGGAAATCATACCAAAGCGATGGAGCTGGTCGATCAATTAAGCGATCTGCGCGAGCCGGTTGCGCGGGTGCTGGCAGCGCTGTCCGGCGCATTCGTGGACCTGTATCGGGGATTTGCCGCGCGCCAGGCTGGGAAAACCGCGGTGCAGTCCGCAGCAGATTTGGGGTATGCGAAGAACCGGGAATTTGTGATACGCAATGCGATGTCGGATAGCGAGGGATACTCCGCGCCGCAGCTCGGGCAGATGCTCGGCCTGCTCGCAGACGCAGACTACCGGCTAAAAAGCAGCGGTGGAAATGACCGCGTGATTTTAGAACAGACGGTCACCCAGCTTTTTCTGCTGTGTGAAGCGCACTGAGCAGCCAATACGCGAGCATAAATAAAAGGAAGCCATACCATGCTAAAGATTAAACAAACCATCATCGTTGAGGGGCGTTACGACAAAGCGAAGCTCTCCTCACTTATCGACGCCAACATCCTCACCACCGATGGGTTCGGCATCTTTCGCGACAAGGAAAAACTTCACTATATCCGCGCTTTGGCGCAAAAGGATGGCATCATCCTTCTGACCGACTCTGACGCCGCCGGCTTTCGCATTCGCAGCTATATCTCTGGTGCGATCCCCCAGGAGCAGATTATACAGGTCTATATCCCAGATATTTTTGGCAAGGAACGCCGCAAGTCCCAGCCATCGGCAGAGGGAAAGCTGGGGGTGGAAGGCATCCCCACCGACCTCTTGTTAAAAGCATTCCAGAAGGCAGGCATTGCTGTGGAGGGGCAACCATCCCCGCAAAAGCCTTGTGGACGCCAGGTCACCCGCGTGGATCTGATGGAGTGGGGGTTGGCTGGCGGAGAAAACAGCTTTGCGCGCAGGCAGCAGCTGCTAAAAAAATTGCAGCTGCCCGCCCGTATGAATGCAAAAGCGCTGCTGAAGGCCATCAATGCTCTATACACCTATGAGGAATTTCTCACGCTGCTATGACCAAAATACCTTGGGTGCAAAGAGGTGAACTGTTTGCCGCTGTACAGCCTGTCGTATATCTATTTGTATCTCCCTGCAATGCTGCTATTGGTCGGGCTGTTTCCTGTGCGCCTGCGTGCGGCAGCACTGTTGTCAGCCTCCATCCTATCGTATTTTTGGCTGGAGGGAAGCAGCAACCTTGTGCTGTTGCTCAGCGTCCTGTTATTCGACTGGCTGATGAGCGGCCTGCTCGAACACTGCGACCGTCTCCCACGGGTGCGGCAAATCATACTCTGGTGCGCCATCGGCAAAAGCGCGCTGGTGTTTTTGCTAATCGGTTTGTGGGACCCGCTATTCCAGCAGTCCGCACCGCTGGGCATCGGCGTTGTCTGCTTGACCTCATTGGGCTATGTAATCGACTGCTACAACGGCTATGCACTCTGGGAGCGCAGCCCCATCCATCTGTTGCTGCTCGGTCTATTTTTCCCTAAGCTGTATGCCGGGCCGATTGTCTCCTATGGGCGCACAATCGGCAAACTGTGTATTATCCGTATCCGACTGGTGAACATTGGGGAAGGCTATGGATTGTTTGTGCGTGGGCTGGTAAAGAAAGTTTTGATCGGTGACACGATTATCGGGTTATTTTGGACCCTCAAGGCGGTACCATTTTATGAAACCTATGTGTTGACCGTCTGGGTAATGCTGCTGACATTGGCGTTGGCGCTTTTCTTTTTGCTTTCTGGCATGTGTGACATGGCGCGCGGCATTGCGCTGATGTTCGGCATTGAGCTGCCGGAAAATTTTCAGCACCCCTATAATTCCCTGAGCATCAACGAATTTTTTTCCCGCTTTAACAGCACCGTCAACCGGTTTATTCGCCGCCATGTTTACCTCAATCTGGGCGGTGCAAAGGGCAGTTTTCCCTCGAGTGCATCAAACATTCTGCTTGCAACCATCCTAATGGGGCTGTGGTTTGGTATCCGTATAAACATGGTGCTTTGGGGCGCCTACTTTACAGTGTTCCTTTTGATCGAACGCTATGTACTGCAAAAATACCTGGAACTTATTCCGCCGCTCTTTCGTTGGCTGTACAGCACCTTCGTGATTCTGGTTTCCTTTGTGTTTTTGGCAGGGGACGGCCCCTCCCAGTCGCTGCGCTATCTCCAGGTGATGTTTGGGCTGGTACGCGCCGCTATGTTTGATAAGAATTTGCTTTATCTGCTCAATTCCAACTGGCTGGTGCTGCTGATTGCGGGGCTCTGGGCCTGCGGTCTGCCGCGGCTGGTGTCCAACATTGCACGCAAGCTGCTGCCACGTGTTTGGCCGGTGGTGGGAGCGCTGGGAAATGTCGCATTGCTGGTGGTTGTAACCGCCTATCTGCTGTAAAGGAGGCACCCAATGGGCAAACGGTTAGCAGGCTTGTTATTCCTGCTGTTTATGCTGGCAATCCCCACCTGCCTGGTTTGTACAGGGGGGTATCAGCCGCTATTGCGGGCGGCAAAATCGCATACCGCGCCGCTAGAAAGGGTGGAGCAGGTTCTTCAGAGTTATTTTCCGGCGGCTGAAACCTTGCGCCGGATGCGCATTTCACTCAACTATATGGGCGGCAACAAGGAACAAAACCACGTGTTTATCTCGGAGGACGCGTTGATGCTGGATGTTCAGCCCAAAGACCAGCAGACGATTAACCTCAACATCAATGGCTTGCTGCATTTCTCCGAAAAGCACCAGCGCACAAGCTATGTGATGATTATTCCCACCGCCTGCGCAGTACAGCAATATAAAGTGCCTTATGACACGGTCGCGCCGCTGTATAACCAAAAGCAGCAGCTTATTGACGATGTATACCGGCGGGTGTCCGGTCACCTGACCTCCATCGATGTTTACCCGCTGCTCAGCGACCGCCAAAACGAGTATATCTACTACCGCACCGACAACAATCCCACCGGTTTAGGCGGCTATTATATTTATACGGTGGCGGCGCAAAAGCTGGGGTTAAAGCCGCGCACACTCAGCGAATTTGATGTGAAGCATCTGGACTACCAGTATTACGGCGATTTATATGAGCGCTCGCCTTACCGCCAAATTCCGCCGGATCGGGTTTCGGCTTATATCTTTTCGCGGCATTGGCGCAGCTACACCGTCACCCACTACGACCAGAACGGCACCCGCCGCTATTATACACTGTATCCTGAATTTCGCAAGGAGATTGACAGCGCCAAGGGGGTGCTGTTAGGCGGTGTGTCCTCACGCATCGATATTGATATCAGCAATCCGCAATACACCAACCAACTATTGATTTTTGGGGATCGCTCGGTACAGAGCTATCTGCCGTTCCTGCTCATCCATTACCAGCGGGTCACCTTTATCGATACCACCCAGGTTTCCGCAAATCTGCTAGCAGACCTGGACATCTCCGACTATAACCAGGTTTTGTTCGCCTATTCCGCCGACAGCTTTGTCACCGAGGATCTTTCTTCTATCCTTTCCCGTCTGCCCAGCGCGGAATGATTGGCACCGCATCTCTATTAAAAGCTGTATGATCAAAATAGGGGGCTAGCTTTATCAGTAGCTCCCCAATCACTGTGTATAAATATAGGTTGAATCTCCTTGACATTGGTGGTATACTTAGGTTGTGGCAAACTGGCAAGCAGAAATTGGGGGAGGGCAGGAGATGCAGGAAGCTGTATTGAAGATCCAAAGGTTAGGAATACCGCCAGAAGGCTTTGAAGGCGATGACTTTCCCGACGAGGATACCATCCAAATTTGGGACGAGTGGGTTGAAGCGGTTGATGCCATAGAAAGACCAATAACATGGGAAGAAGCCGAAATCCTTATAAAATGCAGCCCTACAGAGCATATGTCCGGCGTAGAATGGACATTCCTGCATTGCATAGAGAGCGTTTTTAAGCCTGAGGTAATAGAGCGTTATCGGGACCTGATTGAGAACTGCAATTCGGACCTGTTAAAAGACATGCTATTTCAGCGGCTCCAAAATTATATGGACAGTATGAGGGAATAAACAAGCATTCTCCCGGTACTTTTCACTTGACGAATATGCGAAAATATAGTATGATTAAAAATCATATAAGCCTGCCGCCGTGGCGAAATCGGCATACGCATGAGACTTAAAATCTCAGGATGGAAACATCGTACGGGTTCAAGTCCCGTCGGCGGCATATAAAACCTAGGGGCCGTTGTCAGTAGACAACGGCCCCTGAATTATTTTTCTGTGCTTAGTCCAGGTTCATCTTCTCCAACAGCTGGTGACGCTCATTCCAAAGCTTATCCGAGAGATCCACATAATAATGATGCGGATTCTCGAACCGCTTGACCTCCTCCCACAAGGTGGCCACCTGCTGTTCACAATACGCCCTCACCTGGTCCAGAGGCGGCTGCTCATAGACACATTTGCCCTGGTCAAACACCTGCACCAACAGACATTTTGCCTCAAAGTTGGTGATGGTCTTTTTCTTCCAGGTCGCCACCGGATCAAAAATTGTGATCGGCCGGCTGTCGTCCACCGTCTCACCGCGGACGGTCACATAATCTGCGATTGCCTGTCCGGTTTCACGATTATAAAAGCGGTAAACATCCTTAAAGCAGGGGGTTGTAATCTTTTCAATCGTTTCGCTAATTTTAATTTTGGGCACAAATTCTCCGTCCTGCTCCACCGCTGCCAGCTTATAAACGCCGCCAAACACCGGATCGGACTTGCTGGTAATCATATTTTCGCCCACACCAAACAGATCCACCTGTGCACCCTGTACAATCAGGTCACGAATGATATACTCATCCAGCGAGTTGGAAGCCATAATTTTACAATCGGGGTAACCAGCCGCGTCCAACAGCTTGCGCGCTTTTTTGGAGAGATAGGCGATATCGCCGCTGTCAATCCGCACCGCCTTCGGACGTTTTCCCAGCGGCGCCAACACCTCATTTGCCACGCGGATGGTGTTGGGGATGCCGGATTTCAGCACATTGTAGGTGTCCACCAGAAATACGCAGTTGTCGGGATAAATCTCCGCATAGTGTTTGAACGCATCGTATTCGCTGTCAAACACCTGCACCCAGCTGTGCGCCATCGTGCCAACCGCAGGAATCCCATACTCTCTATCTGCGATGGCGCAGGCGGTCGCAGCACAGCCGCCGATATAGGTCGCACGCGCGCCTAGAATTGCTGCATCGTAGCTTTGTGCGCGGCGGGAGCCGAATTCGGTCACCGAGCGCCCCTGTGCAGCGCGCACAATGCGGTTTGCCTTGGTCGCCATCAGCGATTGGTGGTTGATGGTCAGCAACACCATCGTTTCAATCAGCTGTGCCTGGATAATCGGGCCTCGCACCACTACAACCGGCTCATAGGGGAAAATCGGCGTGCCTTCCCGCATGGTCCAAACACTACATTTAAACTCAAAGCGCAGCAGATAATCCAAAAACTCCTCGCAAAATTGCCCCTTCCCACGCAGATACGCAATGTCCTCCTGGGTGAATTTCAGCCCCTTGAGATAATCTATCAGCTGTTCCAATCCCGCAAAAATTGCAAAACCACCGTTATCGGGGATTTTGCGGAAGAACATATCAAACACCGCCTCACGGTCTTCAAAACCATATTGAAAATAGCCGTTTGACATGGTGATTTCATAAAAGTCGGTCAGCATGGTCAGATTTCGTTGTAAATTGGTTGGTATCATAACTGTCACCTCATAAATGGCACGGCCGCACAGCGTCCACACATATTTTGTCTTTATTTTACACCCTTTTTTGCAAAATGGCAAATAGTATTCTGACTTGTCACGATAAAAAAATCTATTCACACAGTTGTCTTGACAAGGTGTTTTATTGTGGGAAAAAGATTTGATTTTATCCCCTCATTCTGTTATACTAAAATTTACATGGTACAACCATTCTCTTTTATTGGCTGCACCAGATTATAAATGGCTTTTGTACGACCAGAATGGAGTGTATTGAAGTTTATGCGTATCGCATTGTTTGCAGAAACCTATCTGCCACATATCAATGGGGTCGTCACTCATGTCAAATCGCTCAAGGATGGCCTGGAGCAGCTGGGACATGAGGTATTGGTGGTTACTGCGGACGCAGATGCCCGACGTCACTTTATTGCGGACGGCGTATTACATTGCCCAGCGCACACCTCCCAGCGGTTTTATGGGTACGGGGTTGCGCTGCCAATCTCCACCACCCGTTTACAGTTCATCCGCCGCTTTCGGCCGGACATCATCCACGTACATCAGGAGTTTGGGATCGGGCTGTCAGGCATCATGATTGCAAAGCTGCTGCGTGTGGCGCTGGTTTATACGCTGCACACCATGTATGACGAGTACGTTTATTATGTTGCACCACAGCCGCTTGTCCCCATTACACGTGAGCTCTCGCACAAATATACCAAGCTGTTTGCGCGCTCCGCACAGGCTTTGACAGGCCCTTCTAAAAAATGTGAGGAGTATTTCCGCAAGGTCGGCGTTTACAAGCCGGTCAATGTGATTCCCAATCCGGTCGATTTGGACGCCTTTACCCCGGGCAACCTTGCGCCAGAGCAGCGCAGTGCGTTGCGCGCCCGTTTCGGGTTTGACGACCGCACCTTTTTAGGCGTTTTTGTCGGGCGGCTCGGGCGGGAAAAAAGCGTTGACCTGTTGCTGCGGTATTGGCGGGATTGCATTTCACCGGAGGAAAATATCCGGCTGTTGGTGGTGGGGGAGGGCCCCTCACGCGAGGAACTGGAACAATTGGCTGCTGAACTGGAAATTCAAAATATGGTGGTTTTTGCAGGAAAAATTCTGCATGAAGAAATTCCACCCTATCTGGAAATCTGCGATTTTTATATCACCGCCTCCACCTCGGACACCAACTCTATCTCGATGCTGGAAGGGATGGCAAGCGGCCTGCCGGTTTTGCAGATTACCGACCCGCTCAATGAAGGCCAGGTGCAGGACGGCGTCAATGGCTTCATCTTTGCGGATGCGCAGGATATGGCCGAAAAAATTCGCCATCTACGGGATATGTCGCCAGAGCAGCGCGCAAAGCTCTGTCAGTCCTCGCGGCAGTCGGTTGAGCAAAGCGGTGCAACCAACCTTGCACAGTATGTGTTGCGGGTTTATAACCATGCGCTGCATGAAAAACGCCGTAAGTACCTGCATTACCGCCATATGACCGCAGCCTTGGTGCCCACGCCATTCCCCAGCGGCAAAAAACGGTTTCGCTTAAAGCCGTCCCGACTGCTGGGCTTCTATTCACGCCGCCCGAAAGGGGAGGAGAAACAAACATGAAGGCTCATTATGATATTGCAATTATCGGCGGCGGCATCGGTGGATTGATGGCCGCCTACCGCCTATGTGAACGTGACCCATCGCTGTCGATTGCGCTGTTTGAAAAGGGAAACCCGCTCAGCCAACGGGTTTGTCCCATTATCACCAAGCAGGTTGCCTCCTGCATCAAATGCAAATCCTGCGCGATTATGGAGGGACTCGCTGGCGCTGGCGCCTTTTCGGATGGTAAATATGTTATCAGCACCGAATACGGCGGCTGGCTGACCGAATTTCTTCCAGACGAGGTGGTAATCGATTATATCGAACAGGCCGACCGAATTTTGGTGCGGTTCGGCGCAACTACCGAACGCTATCAGCCAAACAATCCACTGAAAAAACGCTGTTTGGAATTTGACCTGCATATGAGCCAGGCCCAGCTCAAGCATCTGGGGACCGACTCTAACTTCGATACCATGATGCGGCTCATTGAATCGTTGGAAGATAAGGTAGAAATTTTTACCAACACCACGGTCTCTGACGTGGCTAAGGATAGCCGCCGCCTGACCGTTCAGGATCGAAATGGGGAACACACCTGCACTGCGGATAAAATCCTGTTCGCTGTAGGGCGCGCCGGCAGCCTCTTTTTCTCGGATTGGTGCGAGCGCAACGGAATTGGCTTGCAGAACAATCAGGTTGATATCGGCGTTCGGGTAGAGCTGCCTTCTATGGTTTGGGAGGACTTCTCCCGCAAAATTTATGAGCCAAAAATTTGGTACCGCTCCAAACAGTATGGAGATACCACCCGGATGTTCTGCTTTAACGACCGCGGACAGGTGGTTACCGAGAATACCAACGGCGTTCTGACGGTCAATGGACATAGCTACCGCGACGAGGCACGTAAAACGAAAAATTCCAACTTTGCGCTGCTTTCCACGACGAACTTTACCCAGCCGTTCCGCGAGCCTATCGAGTATGCGCGGTATATTGCATCGCTGGCAAACCTCATCAGCGGCGGCAGCGTGTTGGTGCAACGTCTGGGCGATCTGGAGGCAGGACGCCGCACCGATGAAAAACGACTGCGGCAATCCACCGTGCGCCCGACGTTAAACGCCGTCCCAGGAGACCTGAGCCTGTGTATGCCAAAACGACAGCTGGATAATATCATTGAAACGCTGCACGCATTGGACCAGATTTCGCCAGGTACCGCAAATTATGATACGCTGCTCTATGGCGTGGAGTGCAAATATTATTCTGCACGTCCAGAGTGCACCGATTTTGAAATTAACGGCTGTCCCGGAATTTTTGCACTGGGCGATGGTGCAGGCTTTACCCGCTCATTGTCGCAGGCGGCTGCAAATGGGCTCTATGTCGCGGATAAACTAACCCAAGCTTAATTATTATCACGCCCGCCACAGGCGCATAAAAGTTTTTGCCCGCCTTTTTCAAAAGGCGGCAGGGTCAAGGGGCAGCGCCCCTTGTCGCATCCAGCGTGGGTGCGCTGGATGCGAAACACGCGTCTTTTTCCTGAAAAGCGCATTTTGGGGGTAAAT
>CAJUJI010000017.1:0-23059 GCA_910586875.1 uncultured Anaerotruncus sp.
GAAACGGAGCTGCTGACAGCTTCATTATACCGTCAGCAGCCCCGCAAATCAATCTCTATCTGAAAAAATTACAGGGCGGGCTTCTGCTGGTATTTGCGGAACACCTCATAAAGCCGCTGCTCCAACTCCCGGCGTTTCGCCGCCTCCTGTTCCGGGGAGAGAATGGGCGTGAGATTTTCTAGAGGGATTTCCCGGCCTTGGAAATTGACAATCTCGGTCTGTTTCTTGTAGCTGATATGCTCCATAGGCAACTCCTTGTTTTCAAATTTTCAAACGGGCCTGTGATGTAGCTGCGGACATTTGTCCGGTGTTTGTCCGAAAAGTGGGCACTATTTACTCCCACTCGTTTGGTTCATTTATTTGTTTCTTATTGTTTGATTTGGGGGTATTTTTCTGCCTGCGGAAAGTCTCATTTTTTAACTGTTCCGCAGGTCATTTTCTGCCTCCGTGAAGGACAATCCGTTGTCCGTCTGGGGTGGGACAATTCTTTGTCCTTCTGGCAGCTTCACATAAATCAAATTGGGCAGGAACTGTCCCCGCCTCTTACGCTCAATCAGCCCCGCCGCCGACAACTCGGCTAAAGCGTTCTTGGCAGATGAAAGGCTCCTGTTCAGTGCCGCCGCTATCTTCTCCACCGGGAAAACGATGTAGACCCGGCCCGCTTCGTCCGTCCAGCCGTTAAGCTGGGAGAGGTGCGCCCTGTCCAGCAGGAGGGCGTAAGTCAAGGCTGCGGTATGGGATAACAGCATATCCATCAGGAATTGAGGGTAGGGAAAATAGGGTGGCAAATCGGTGTTTACCGCCATGTAGTCAGTCATGGTATCGGCCTCCTTGATGTAGGGCTATCCAAACCGCCGCTGTGGGCCATTAGAGGCCCGTTTTCGGGGGTGGGAAGGAAATGTATCAGGCCCCCGTTGAGGGCGGTCTTGAAAGCCTTGATTTACAAGGGCTTTTTAAGCCCTAAAGCGTGACACTTCTGCCTTTGTCTGCGCTTGCGTTCGGTGGCTTTGGCTCGCTTCATATGCGCGGCACAGTCAAGACAGTATTTTGCCCGATTGGATTTTGGCAGATAGGAGCCGCCGCATAGGACGCATTTCTTCGTGTCGGCCCGATAGAGCAGGGCGGCGTACAGGCCAGCGTCCAGGGGAAGAACAGCGGCGCGGAACCATTTGCAAATCAGCGAGTAGGTGATGCTTTGAGGGCAGATACATTCCTCGCCGTTGTCCAGGAGCAGGCAGTTCCCGCAATCGTAGTTGCAGCACTCCCTTACCAGCCGCCGGGCGGTTCGGTACTGCTGGTAGGTCATGTGAGGGATTTCGGACGCTGCCATTTCACACACTCCCCCGGCAAAATCCCAAAAACGTCAGATTTGCGTTTTTAGCGTGAGTGCCAATCTGGCGTTGACGATACCTGACCCGCAGAAAAGGAACAGACGCGAAGCGGGTGTTCCTTTCCTGTGGGTGTGCAAGGGGTTTGGGGAGTGCAGCTCCCCATCGCGTCCGAAGGACGCAACGCCCCCGGCAAGGCGCACGACACCGGAACGGTGTATAAGTGCGCTGTTGGAAACAGACAGGATTTCCGGCACGAAAAATCATGTTGTTCACTGTGACCTCCTTGACATAGGAGGGACAAGCCGCCGGAGCAGCTTGTCCCTCCCGGTGATAGGGCGATTGCCCTTCACCTTGTAGCCATCATGCCGGGGTGATCGTTGGGTAGGTCAACGGAAAAACTTGAAAAACTTTTTCCGAACACCCTTGATGCTTTCATGGACTGCGGCCTTGGAGCAGCCGCACCGCCGTCCAATTTCCGCATAGCTGTAATCATACAGCGCATAGAGCAGAAACCGCTCCCGCTGGGTGGGAGTACAGAGGGCCAACACCGCCAGAATTTCGTCCAGCGTTTCCTGCTGGCAGACCAGTTCCTCCGGGGTGGCACAGTAAGGCAAAATGCCCTGGGCGGCGATTATGTACTCGTCACATTCGCGTCCGTCCCAATGCCGCCGCTGTTCCCGGTCCAGGCTCCGTTCGGTGCGCTTGGCCAGTTCCCAAAACTCGTCAAGGGTGGCGGCATCCTCATAGGTCATTTTGCGGCTGTATCTCTTGATGGTGATCTTCATCGTGTTATCCTCCTGTTCAGATTTGGGGAAATGCGAAATCTGAACAGGAAGGGCGGACCGCGACACCGGGGCCGGATGGGACAGCCCTCCGAAAAAGCAAAAATGCCCGAACAGCACAAGGCTGTTCGGGCGTTGGGGTTGGCGATATGGGCAGACAAAAAACGACTATTTTCGCAAGCTTGGGTAGGGGATGCCGCTGTGAGGATTAGGCTTTTTTTGATATGTACCTATCTGTTTGCAATCGCATGGCGGCATCCTCCTGTTGCCGCCAAAGCGCAAAAGAGCGGCGGCTCTGATTTCTCAAAGCCGCCGCTCCGGGCGTGATTATACTCCTGCTTGTACGACGGCTTTTTTTCTTTTGCCGTCGTGCGGCAGATTCAGAGTTTATTTAATTTATGGATTTGCCTAATTCATAAGCGGCAGATACTTCGGGTTTTCCCTCAATATCTCCTATGTCTCCGTTTCCTCCGGCAAGAACATGGCCGAGATTATCCCACTTCAAATGCTCCATCAAGTGATTATAGTAAAGAAGAACATCATCAAAGCCGCAGCCCTCCGCAGCCATCAGCAGAGCAGAAGCCCTGCTATGTCCCCGCAGAAGATTGCCGTCCCCCTCTTCCAAAGCAAACAGGCGGTCAATAGCAGTTCTGATTTGACCGCTCATGTTCCAGTAATAGAGCGGACTTGCCAGCACGATCACATCGCACTCCCGCACCGCCGGATAAATTTTGTCCATGTCATCCCGCTGAACACAGGGACACTCTCTGCTGCTATGTCCGCCAAAGCAGCCTTTGCAGCCGTGGATGCTCATGCCATCCAGGAAAAATTCTGTTACAGTATGGCCGACGCTCTCCGCGCCATTGGTAAACGCTTTAACCAGTGCGGAGGTGTTTCCGTTTCTGCGGGGACTGCCATTGAGAATGACAATTTTCTTGGGCATGGTGGTTTTCCTCCTTAAAACTTCTCTGCCAGAGCCGCCGCCTGTTTACAGCCGTCTGTCTTAGCAATATCACCGACATTCAGCACGCCCGGAACCAGAACCTCGCCCACCATCTTCCACTTCATCAGTGCGGCAGAGCGTTCTATGGGGACGCGCACACCGTCAAAGACGGACATATCATCTTCTTCACAGCAGGCAATCACAGCACACTCCTTGCCCGCAATATCCTTGCCGCCCACCACAAAAGAGAACAGGCGGTCAATGACGCCCTTAATCTGTGCGGGAATGGAATACCAGTAGACGGGCATGGAGAAAACCACTGCGTCGGCCTCCAGAATAGCGGGGGCAATCGTGTTGAAGTCGTCGTCAAAGGAGCAGGCTTTTCCAGTCTTAAAGCAGGTTTCGCAAGCCCGACAGCCGCCCACATTTTTCAGTGCGGCATCAAAGCGGGTAACAGTATGGCCTTTCGCCTCTACCGCCTGGATGAACGCCTCTGTCATGGTAAAGCTATTGCCCTTCTTTCGAGGACTGCCAGTAATAACAACAATTTTTTTGCTCATGCAAAATACCTCCTGATTTTGTGGGCTTGACTTCACCCACATCTGATAGTATGATTGTAGCAAGAATTAAACTAAAATCAAGTACGCACATATAAGTGCGATACTTACCTGGAGGAAAGCGTACTATGGGCGAACGCTGCATTTCAAAAGAGTGCCTTAACGATACGGGTTTCAGTTATACCTTGTCTTTAATCAATGGTAAATACAAAATGACAATACTCTATACTTTGATGGAATTCAAAGTTGTGCGCTTCAACGAAATGAAAAAATACATTGGGGAAATTTCCTATAAGACGCTGAGTTCCACACTAAAAGAATTAGAAGCTGATAAACTGGTACACAGGGAGGAATATCCTCAAATTCCGCCTAAAGTCGAATACAGTTTAACGGAGAGGGGAAAATCCTTGATGCCTATTTTGGATGGAATGTGCGAATGGGGAGAACATAATCGAATTTGACTGGCAGGATATAATTCAAAAAATGCAGCGGAGATTGTCATAGTCTCCGCTGCATTTTCGATGTTCAAAATCTATGTGTCCGGTGAATAAAGCGTGGTATTGTCAGCAGCTCCGCTTAAATTATTGTGGTCTTGTCCATATCAGTGACGTCATTTTCCCCTCCCTCGGATGCCGGTTCGTGTCGGTTCTGGACTGCCTGGACAGCGAGGGGGACAACACCGATATGCTGCACTTCCGCAGTCTGATGAATGACTACCATCTCAAGGACCTGTCCAGCAAGGTCAAGTCGGTGCTTCATGCAAAGAAGAAAAGTGGCCAGTATCTTGCTGCCTACGCTCCCTACGGATACCGCAAGAGCGAGGAGGACAGACACAAACTGGTCATTGACGGGGAATCCGCCGCTGTTGTGCGGCAGATATTCCAGATGCGTCAGTCCGGCATGGCCTATGGGAAAATCGCTGCCGCCCTGAATGAGAAAGGGATTCTCCCTCCCCGCTGGTACTGGGCGGTCCATTACGGAAATGGCAGCTGCAAGTATTCCCGGCTGTGGGCTTACGCAACCGTCCGAAGCCTTCTGAACGATGATATTTATGTCGGTACGCTCACACAGAACTGCACCGGTTCCCGTTCCTATAAAGACAAGACCATGATAAGGAAACCGGAATCGGAATGGATTTCCCATGAGGGTGCGCACGAGGCAATTATCGGGCCGGAGCTGTGGGAGGCTGTCCAGAAAATCAATCAGGCGGCGAAACAGATTTCCGCTAACAATACGCCGCCCCAAGCATCTCTGTTTACCGGAAAGCTGGTTTGTGCGGACTGCGGGCATCCTCTGGTTGCCGCCCGCGAAACACAGCGCTGGAAAAACGGAACTGTCAAGCACTATACTTCTTATTTTTGCTCCCGGTTTGCCACTACCGGACACAGCATCTGCTCCTGGCACCGGATTTTTGAGATCAGCTTGAAAAACTTGGTGCTGAGTGAAATCCGGGCGCATGGCAAAGCGGTTGCAGCCGATGAAGCCGCTGTACTGGATAAGCTGAAACAGCACATCCAATCCGCAAGCGCCGCGCAACAAGAGGACTGCCGACAGGAAATCAGCCGTTTGCGGCGGCGTTTGGAGGAGTTGGAACAGATCACCGCAAAACTTTATGAAGATAAGGTAAGCGGGGCAATCAGCGGCGATTCCTTCTCGGTTCTGATTCAAAAGAACGAGCAGGAACGCATCCAGAAATCGGAACGCCTGGACAGCCTGTTAGCCGGGGAACGGAAAGCCCAGCAGGACATCGCCAATATCCACCAGTGGGCCGGAACCATCCGGCAGTATCTGGACTTGCAGGAACTGAACAGGGAAATCATTGAGGAACTGATTGACCGCATTGAAGTTGGAGAACGAACCGTCATAGACGGTCAAAGACACCAGGACATTAAAATTTACTACCGCTTTGTTGGGCTGGTGTGATCGGGCAAAAAAAGCGCCTGACCGCATCAGCAGCCAGACGGAAACATTCTGTAACAGCAGCGATATTTGATTGTTGCACACTGATTTGTCGAATTGGAGAGAAATTAGCAGTTTACCCCTCCCAAATGCCTCGTGTTCTGGAAAGTTTGTGGAAACGCTGCAAACGATGATTCATCAGTTCCACGTTTAAAGCTAAATAAAAACGACAAAAAGCCCTTAGCCGTGTTACCCACAGCTAAGGGCTTTCTAATATGGATTTATTTCGTCATACAAGACCAACTCTAAATCATTCTGTAACCCTAAAACCACTGGATTACAAGAATAATGGCTCTTATATGACTGTTATCAAATTGTTATCAAAAGACCTCTTGAAACGCCGCAAACCCACATAAACACTGGGCTTTTTCGACCTCTCAATTTATTCCCACTCGCTCCTGTCAGAAGTTTTCTAAACAGATTTGCTTATGGGATTTAGCTCAGAGTATTGGTATTCTTTTCATTATTCAGATAGTGAAGGCTATCTGATTTTTTGTTGCCATGATGTTGCCAGCAGTGTAGCTGCGAAACTCTATGCAAGAATCATTATACCATACAAAAAGCCGCTCATCAAATTTATTACTACGCTAATCTTGAATACTTTCTACTATCCACTTCAAGTATCTATCGATTGCTTGTTTTGCTGTTTTGCCCATTCATTAGCCTCTTGCACATGTTTGGGATCTTTATAATACTCACGAATTGAAGGCAATAAAATTCTAGCAAAGCTCTCAATCTGCCATTCTGACAGTTCAAAATTCTCCAAGTTATATTCTTCAGTATACGTTGTCTCAAAGTTCTCGTCAAAATGTACGACTATCATCGGCACTTTTGCTGCTTTAAGCTTTTCTTCAAGTTCCATATTTCTCCCTCCAAGCTAAAAAAGATATAAATATCTGGCTTTTTAGTTGTCCGGTATGAACTTTCGAATACTTAAAATAAATGTGATTTAGCATGAGACCAAAGAAGCAATGAAATTTCGCAATACTTTTTGTTGACGGCTACGATATCCGGCTTCAAATGATATATAGGCTTACTCGCTCATATAATCCAGCATTTGCTGATTCAGTGTTTCCTTTACTACTCGCCACTCCGGAAAAAAGGTATCCATATACTTCTGGAATTGCTCGTTGTGATTTCGCTCCAGCAGGTGTACCAATTCATGGGTCACAACATAAGCGAGACACTCTGGAGTTTTCTTTGCAAGCTGGAGGTTAATCCAAATTCTTTTCCGGTCTATATTGCAGGTTCCCCACTTGGTACGCATGTTTTTGACCTTCCACTCATATGCATGGACACCTACAACCTGTTCACATTTTTGAACTACTTCCGGCAACTTGCTTTTTAGTTGCTCGCGATACCAATCATTCAAAACACGCTCGCGCTGTTCCGGCGTACTTTCTGGTCGGACTTGTAAATTCAAACGCCCTCCTGTAAGGGATACCTCATTTCTAACATTTGAGTATTGCACATCCAGGCGATAACGCCGCCCCCAGACATAGTAACTCTCTCCGGTCACATACTGTCGCTTTGTTTGTCGTGCCTGTGCTACGAAGTTCGCACGCTGCTTTTTGATCCAAGAAATTCTGGATACCGCAAACATTCGGATCGCGTCATCCCCAGCAGAGTGCGGTGCAGTAATTTGGACTTTCCCATCGGGTGGCAGAACGCGAATGTACATATTTTTGATGTTCTTTTTTGTAACGGCAATACTCACGTTGCCGATTTGCAGTTCATCCACTAAAATTCACTCTGCTCCTTTACCAATGCAATCAACTGATCGGCTTCCTGGTCATCTTTTACGACAGCACGAATAGCACGCCAGATTTTACGCTCTTTGATTTTGCTTCCCCGGAAATTGTCCTGTTTGCTGGACATGACAGCGTTATATATCTGATTGGCCACAACCGTATCCCCGTTAAGATGGTCATAAAAGGCTCGCTTGGCGGCACTCTCCCGGATTTCCGGAGGATATTCTGTGCCACTTTCCGGCTTATGTACCTTCCTTGCCAGTTCCACAATCTGACGCAGATACTCCTCGTAGTTGATTACGTCATTTTTTCGTTTTTCAATCAACTCACGAAGGAGCGCAGACATCTTCTCGTAGTATTTGGGGTTACTTTGGGTTCTTTCAACAATTTCCTTGCCAATATTGTTTTCAATAGTCTCTGCAACTGCTTCCTGCTCTTTGGGTGTAGAGGCAGGCATATCCTTTAGCGCGGAAATCCCATTGTCTACTAGCAGCTCGACAAGTGTTGCTCCTCCAAAGGAGGTTAACACACGACTGGGATCAGCCGACAAATAGGTATCGATTAAATGGCGCATGTCCGGATCATATTTCTTCAAATCCACATAGTCACCGCTGGCCAGACGCACATCGTCACGCACCTTAATGTAGTAGGTAACGTCTCTCTCCAGCGCCTTAATCTGTTCCACAGTATAGTGGTACTTTTCCGGCAATTCACCCGATACTTCACCAAAAGCACGAAGAGCTGTCGCTGACAGATTGTAAAGCTGTTCCCGCTTGGGCATATTCTCTTCCAATTCATCCAAGTCAAAGGATTCGGTGTTGGCACCGCAGAAATAATGGTAGTAGTCTACCATATCTTTAGGCGGTGCCACAGGCTCGCACAGTGCGCGCAGAGCTTCCAGCGAATCCTCCAGCTGTTCCTTGGCCTTGTCCAAACGGTCTGTCAGCAGGCCGGAGACATCTTCCTTATCGTAGCAGTCAAATGCTTCGGAGGTATAGTCTGCAACCGCATTTTCCAAGGATCGAAACAGGTCTTTGTAGTCAATAATATACCCAAATTCCTTATCTTCACCATCCAAACGATTGACGCGGCAGATTGCCTGGAACAAGCCATGGTCTCGCATGGACTTATCAATATACAGGTAAGTGGCAGGCGGAGCATCAAAGCCTGTCAGCAACTTATCCACCACGATCAGCAGTTTCATCTGTTCCGGCTGCTTGATAAACTTTTCCTTGACCTCTTTTTCAAATGCCTTCGAGTCTTTCCCACCCAGCATCTTCATGTAGATCTCGTATTGCTCCACAGCCTCGGTCTCACCATCATCACCTACGGTTTCAGTGCGAATATCACCCACCGCTGGTTCGTAAGAAGTCACGATGGCGCACTTGCCCTTCAGCTCGGTCTCCTGGAACAATTCATAGAATTTGCACGCCTGATAGATACTACCAGCCACCAGCATGGCATTACCCCGCCCATCGTGCAGGCGCGGTTTTGTCTCCATATCAAAAACAATATCCGCTACAATCTGTCCCAGGCGAGCTTTGGAACTGAACATCTTTTGCAGATTACCCCAGCGCTGTTTCAGCTTAGCTTTTGCCACACCGGTCAGCCCGCGCGTTTTTGCCTCAAACCAAGCGTCGATCCGATCCTGCTGGACAACATTCTGCTCTACTTCACGAGCCTCATAGCGCAGATCCAAAACCACTTTATCCCGCACTGCTTCATCAAACTTGTAGCGATGGATGTAAGGGCCAAATACCTCCAGACTGGTCTCCTTATCCTTTTTCATCAATGGAGTACCGGTGAAGCCGATAAAGGTGGCATTCGGCAAAATGGTTTCCATCGCTTTGTGGAGTTTGCCGGATTGGGTACGGTGGCATTCATCCACAAAGACATAGAAATCGCCTTTGGGAGAAAAGTTTTCCGGCAGTGAGCGTTTCAGCTCTTCAATAAATCCAGCATAGTCGGTCTCGCCGCTCTTGCCTCTGGTTTTCTTGCCAAACTTGTGGATCAGGGAGCACATCATGACAGGCGAGGTGTCGTTGATCTTCTGAATCAATTCGCTTCCCCGGCGAATACGGACAATGCTCTCATTGACCCCGGCAAACACCTGCTCGATCTGCACATCCAGCTCGTCCCGGTCGGTGATAATCAGGATACGGCTGTCAGAAATATTTTCCTTAATCCACTTGCTGAGCCACACCATGGTCAAGGATTTTCCGGAGCCTTGTGTATGCCAGATGATGCCGCCCTCATGCCGCCTTATAAAATCCCGCGCTGCCATATTGCCGAAGAACTGATTAGGCCGACAGGTCTTTTTCACTCCGCTGTCAAATACGATAAAATTGTGCAGCAACTCTACAAGCCGCTCTTTCCGGCACAGAGAAATCAGGTTTTTGTCCAGACGCAGGGGATATTTTCCGATTTGAGCGCGTACCGCTACGGAAACCTCATCTTTGGCATTGGAATCTTCTTTCCAGGAAAGATAATACTTTTCCGGAGTGCCAGTAGTGCCGTAACGTGCCCCTTCCGAATCATTGCCTGCCAGGACAAGCCCAACGGTGGCAAAAAACTGCATAATCATATCCGGGCGCTGGTTGGTCAGGTTCTGGCGGATACCCTCCGACATGGAAACGGTGCTGCGCTTCAGCTCTATGACAGCAAAAGCGATACCGTTGATGTACAGCACAAGATCCGGACGTTTATGCTTGATAGTTACTTCCTCGGCGATGTAAAAGTCATTTTCCAGCGGATTTTCCCAATCCACAAACTGGACGGTAAGCTTATGCTGGCCGACAGACTCGCTGACCTTGACCCCATAGCGCAGCTTTTTATAAGTCTGCTCGTTCAAACCATAGAGGTTCACCGACTGATCTCCGGCGGCATCTTGCAGCTCCTTCAAGGCGCGATTGATAAGTACCGGCGAATAGCCCTTGCGGGTCAGAAATTTTGTCAGCAGTTCGGTTTCAATATTGGCGTTTTTTCGCTCAGTGAAATCGCCCAGATAGGTGTACCCAAGTTCCTGGACAAATAGTTTTATGACACGCTTCTGCGTTGCTTTTTCCCGTTGGCCAATACTCATGGCTTTCCTCCTTCGTTTGAATATAATTCATCGAAGCAAGCTGCATGTCGCGAAAAATCCAACTCAGCAATATTTTGAACAATTGCTTGGTTCCAATACTGGTATCTTGGATTAAAAAATAGGTTCTTGCGCATTTCCTTTGGGTATTGGGGATCAAACATATCCATCACACAAAAGGTTAATGCCCAACTTTGGATTGGAACAGTAAACTTTATATTTTTTGTTCCTATTTTTTTCAAGAATCGTGCGGACTGCGTTAATATCCATTCATTTTCAGGCGACCACTCTGTTTTTGTATCCCAGCATCGTACGATAGTATTTATTATTTTACAAAAAATGCTTGCGACATTGTCTGCCAGTTGAATTAGCTCTTCCGCTTTACTATCTGCAAACTTAACAGTTACATCGAAATGTTTAAGTTCTTGCTTTAGCATTTCATCGATACCTGAAATATTATCATGAACAATATCAATTTTTCTGGTATCACAGTTTCGCTCAATTTCAATTACTTCCAACAACTCTGAGAGAGCATTAAGATTGATAAGATTAGCAAATTTCCGATTTGAATAACTTCCAAACTTTAGAAATTCCTTTACAAATGTTTTTTCAATTCCTCGTTTCTGGATCTCTGAAACAGCCCAAACCAATCCATTTCCAGCCGGGGGAATATGTTGATATGAATAGGTCTTTAAGTATTCAAACAGTTCATGCACACTTGTCTCTGTAGCTCGCTTTGTTAGTCTGCAGAATGTTGCAAATAACTCATCTTTTTCTTGCGAAAGGTCACTCACTAGCGAGTAGTATTCTACCGGGTTTTCTTCTCTTGCTTGTTCTCCCAAAATGGCAAATAGCAAAAGCGATGCCAGATAAAATTTTTTATCGTACAAACATATAGAAAAATGAATGTTGTCTAGAATATTGTCCAAAAAATATTCTAAAGCATCGTTGTTTTCTTTTGCGAACAGGGAGTTTCCTTTCAGTTCTTTCTCAGTTGCAAATCGACTCTTAAATGCTGCATATTTCTGACGAAGCAGCTGTTCGCCTTGGCTATCATCAATAACAACAGCTGCCAAACAGAAATGGCGTTGTGTTCCATAATTGAGTTTTTCATTTTTATCAAGGATACCACCAGTGTTTCCCGCTTCATCTAGAAATAAACGCATTTAATGTGTCACCTCCTGTGAATATTAGCTTTCAAAAAGATCTTGGCACTTTTTTATTGCTCGCTGAATATCCGAATCTCGGAAATAGTTTTTTTTCAGTTTATCTCTCCATTCCTTATTAGAACGAATCAAATCTTTAATCGAGGCCACGGAAATTTCCTTACCTTCCCGGCGTAAGTCGCAGATTGCCATATCTACCGTTGCAAAAAGCTCTAGATCATTAACATTTGTGTACTGGAACTGGGATACCAGCCAATCTATATCTGTTTGTTTCCCCCAGTCCTGCAAATAGTCCAGCGCCCGCTGCATTTGCGCACCTTTTTCAAAACAGCTGCCCTTTTCGTTTCTTTTGACCAGGATATACTTATTCTTTTGAGCAATTGGCTCACCGCCTTTATAGCGGACTTCATCAGCGTAGGGACCAGCCGCTTTTTTATGGAAGGCTGAAATATCCGCTTGTTCCTTGCGGCGAACCAAATAGAGCAGTTTCTGAACTTTTTTACGCCCAAGAGGATACTTTTCAGAGTAGAAAGCATTTACAATTCCTGCAATCATGACTGCATCATCAAAATGCTGATTGTGTGCCTGCTGAGGCTGTTTTTTCTGAACCGCTTGTGTCTGCGGCTTATCTTTGCCATCTGCATCTACCAGTCGAATCCGTCCGGTGAGCAACTCCTGCATCATGCCCTGCTTGATCTGTTGGTACTTGGCCAGTTTCTTTTCCAGCTGCTCAATTTCACTGTCCATATCAGAAAGGACTTGAGCGATTGCTTTCTGTTCGGTGACCTCTGGAACGATTATATCGAGTTCAGCCAAATCTTTTTTCGAGATCTCCAAAAAAGTAGAGCCAATGGCTTTTTCCAGCATATTAGACTTCAAAACATGCACCATATAGTATAGCCACTCATTGCTAATGTTCTGATGAACAACCAATGACTTAAAGCCTTGATTAGTGCAAATCGCATTACCTGCAATTCGCACTTCGCCAATCGTAGCTCTGCTACAAAGTAACAATGCACCTTTTGGCAGGAGTGTTGCTGAACTAGCTTTCAATCCGCTTTCTGTGATTTTGCTCTCGGTAGTGTAAATATACTTTGTTGAACAGCTTGTAATATCTGTCGGCGTACACCACAAAATCTTCCCATTCCAAAATTCTGCTATTGAAGTTGACGGTGTTCCTCCATTGACAATATTGCAAATATCACCTAACTGCTGTTTTGACCACTCCTCGGAAAACCCCGGCAGGCGTTTTTTTCCAGTAAGCAGTTCTTGCATGGCCCCCTGCTTCATGGCCTTCTTTTTCTCAATCAGCTGTTGCAGGGAGGAAATCAGGCTGTCTATATCAGAAAGGGCTTCGGCAATGGTGGCTTGTTCTTTCGCATCTGGAGGATATACAATATCAAAGGCGTATACCTGCTCCTGTGATAGAGTTGGAATTGCACCGCCAACTATTACTGCACTAATTTGCTCTTGGATGTTTTTTGAAGCCATAAAATATGCAAATAGTTTCGCATGAATTTTCAGCTTCTTAAACACAACAATCTGAGGATTTAATGTCGTCGGCCAAGGAAGCCTGTCAATGTAGGCTGTTTTTCCAAAGGTTGATCCAGTTTTCACAAGAACTACATCGCCATCAGTCAATTTAATTTCTGGGGATTCCTCATATTTTTCCCACGAAATATAGGTTGCAGGAGCATACGTCACCTTGCCATCTTTGATATTAGATGGACTTAGTGAAATGGCTCCAAATCCAGGCTTTACAATATCCTGCTTGGTATAGCCTCTAAACCCTATACGTCCATATATCGTTGCAATATCTTTGATATGAGTTGATATCCATTTCTCCTTCACCATACAAACCCCATCCTTTCCAGATGAGATTTGACCTTGTCCTCGTATTGGTCTACTTCATCCTCACATCCCTTCAGGGTATACTCATACCGCTCCACCAGCTGGGTCACACGGGCAGAAAGATGATGGGACACTGCTTCGTGAATGGCGTCTATCCCGCTGTAAATAGCGGCAAACCACTTTTCCTCTACCAGCAAATAGCGAATCTCCTCCAGGGTCAGCTGAGGGTATTTTTTCTCCAGTTTGGTGTCCAGGTCTGCCTCGGCCTGCTTAATTGCCTTTTTGTAATTGCTTTCGGCATCCAACAGGGACATATACTCCTTTAATGCAGCCAATTCTTCCTTGGCGGCGGGATCTTTCTTGATTGCCTTGATACGGGCACTGATAGTGGCCTTTTTCAGATCATCCAGCTGAGCAAACAGTCCCTCCTCACCGCTATTTTCTTCGGCCAGTTCTTCCAGCTTGGCAGACACCTCATCCAGTTGGCCTCGAAGGGTATCCAGTGCCTTGGCATCCTCCTCAAAAAAGTGTGCGGCAATCAAAGCCTTGGGGAGCAGCTTACCCTCAAAACCCTTGATCTTATCGGTCTTGACCTCAATGGTCTGGCCGTTTTCTTTTTTCTTCTTGGTCACATACTCATAGGCAATTTCTCGCCCGGCCTTATAGCCGTCATAGCAGACCGCATACACATCGTCCTGCATGGTCTCCGCCCAGTACTCCATCAGCACTTCATAGACATCGTATTTGTCGAGAAGAGCCACCTGAGCAAAATCATTCAGAAGCTGCTTGGAAATTTTGGCAATCAGCTCTTTGGGGTAAATGTCCCGGCTGAGTTCCATCAAATTGCGGGTAACGGTCTCCTTCCATTGGGCGTAGGCATCGTCCACCTGGTCGGCATGGCGGATAAACTCCGGGTGGGAGGTAATCGCGGAAACCACTTCGTCCTTGCCCACCGCCGGACGCAGATACCCTGGACGCAGGGGCTGAAACAGGATTTCCTTCAAAGATGGGTATACCGCCCAATATTCCGCCATACTGTCCACATCGGTTTCCGGAATACCGCCGTTTAGGTGGGCATTGATGTCCTGTAAATCTTCCGGCTCACTGCTATCAATATAGCGCGGAATATTCAGGTTGTACTCGTTGGTGACTTTGATCTCCTCGTTCGGGACAAACCGGGCATACTTGGGGTCCGATTCATCCATTGTAAGGAAGGTAGTTACGATCTTATGAATGTCCTGTTCCCGCAGGCGGTTTTTGTTGCCGTCCTTCACATAGCCTTTGCTGGCGTCAATCATAAAAATGCCGGTACGATCAGCCGCATCCTCTTTATCCAGCACCAGGATACAGGCAGGAATTCCTGTGCCATAGAACAAGTTAGCAGGCAGACCAATAATGCCTTTGATATAACCCCGATCAATGATCTTTTTGCGGATGTCAGCCTCGGCATTGCCACGGAACAGCACACCATGAGGCAGAATGACTGCTGCCTTGCCGGTAGATTTCAAAGATTTCAGGACATGCAGCAGCCAAGCGTAATCGCCGTTTTTCTCCGGCGGCACGCCCAACACAGTCTCGCTGTATCTCCCATAAGTATCAGGGATCGTAATGCCATCCATCCAGGATTTATCCGAGAAAGGCGGATTGACTACGATGTAGTTGAAGGTTTTCAGCAGTTCAGGGTTGTTCTCATCTTTATACTGGGGTGCAGACAAGGTGCTTTTATTGCCGACAATGACGCCAGCGCCCTTATTGTGTAGGACCAGATTCATGCGGGCAAGACCGGCGGTGGAGTTATCCTTTTCCTGTCCATAGATGGAGATCTCGCAGGGGGCCTCATCCGCCGCACGAATCAGCAGCGAACCGGAACCGCAAGCAGGATCGTAGACTGTCATGCTGGGATCGGTGGCTTTATCAATACCGATCACCTTTGCCATGATGCGGGAGACTTCACCCGGTGTATAGAATTGGCCCTTGCTCTTTCCGGAGTCCTGGGCAAATTTACGCATCAAAAATTCGTAGGCGTCGCCCAGAATGTCATCACCGCCAGCGCGGTTGTTGGTGAAGTCCAATTCCGGTTTCTGGAAAATTTCCACGAGACCAGAGAGCTTATCTACCGCTTCCTTGTCGGTGCCCAGTTCCTCGCTGTTGAAGTCGGCAATGTCGATAATGCCTTTCAAGTCGTTGGCTTCTGCCAGCTTGCCAATGATGATATTGATGCCTTCGCCAATGTTTTTCTTATATTTTAAGGCAATAATATCATCAAAGCTGCCGCCTTCCGGCACTTCAATGTCCCAATTATCGCTGCTCTTGAAGCGATCGGACACATACTTCACAAACAACAGTGTCAGAATGTAATCCTTATAACGAGCCGGTTCCACACCGCCCCGCAGTTTATCACACGCAGCCCATATCTGACTGTAAATTTCACTCTTCTTGATAGCCATCGGTACCTCTCCGTTCTCTTTTTAATTTCCTGTCAAGTTCCCATTTACTCCTCTGGCGGAACGGGGATGTACACCATCTTCAGGGGAATCATTTTACGGTATTTGACACTGAGCTGGTCGTAATATTTCAAGACCAGATCCACAAGTTCTGTGCCGTTAATACCGCGAATAATCGGGGTGTTATCCAGGTATTTCTGAGCATTTTTGGTATAATTGGACAGTGTCACAAACAGGCCATAATCTCCTTCGCGCATAGCGCCTTTCAGAGACTGGATGGTAGTCTCTTTGATGTCTCCATCCTGGCTTTTGACCTGGACAACAATGCGGGGCGGCAGCTCGTCTTTATAGGCGGTAATGTCGATGCCACTATCCCCACCATGCGGAGACAGAATCGTGCGGTAGCCCATGGCCTGCAAAAGATTTGCGACAAACGGCTCCAGATCATAGCCTTTCAGATTTTTGCTCAACTCTTTCAAGATAAAGTCGCGGGTAGCCTCGATGATTTCATCCGCCGTTTGTGCTACTGTCTCATCGGTATCCGGCTCCAGAATATTGCCTTTGAAATCTTTATCCAGAGCCTTAAAATACTCATCTGCATAGTTTTTCACCTGAAAAAAGCTCAGTGCCGAGCCAACTTCATGCAGAGCGCCCTGGGAAAAGGCTGTACGCGGCAGATGTTTGAGCCACTTTACTTTCCGGCGATTAGGATACAGTGCTGCGGTAGCCTCATAGAAATAGGCACTCTCCACGACCCCAATATTGATCTTACGGTCAATTTTGGACGGGAACACCACATAGTCTCCTTCCTGTACCTCGTGGACAAATCGGTACAGCATTCCAGCACTTGTGGCAATCGAACCTTTTTTAGCGTCCGGATAGGCCGCGATATATTTTTCTTTGTAGGCATCACAGGACGTACTTATAGCCGACAAGTCGCCCATCTCTTCCCAGCCGATTGCAATTAGATTCTGATTCAAAAAAAGAGGATCGTCCATCGTATGGATTCCCCAAACCGTTTTGTTTGCTGCCGCCATCACAGCCACACTCCTATCCGATCTTTCACAGCTTTTCAGCCTGTTAGAGCCTTGTATCCAGAAAGTGGCCTTCAAATGTCAGACCACTTTGTCGAAAGTCTTGCTTATTTTTCTTCCGGGACAAACTCCAGAATATCATCCACACCGCACCCCATCGCGCGGCAAATCTTCTCGATGCTTTCGATAGAAACATACTCGTTGCGCTTTAGGCGGGTGATAATATTGGCACTAAAACCGGCCTTCTCTTTTAGCTGTGCATTGCTTATCTTTTTATCAATCATCAGGTGGAATAAGCGGTCATAACAAATCGCCATTTTAGTCCCTCCAAAGCAAGAAATGCTTGGATTTATTTTATCACACTTTTGTGAAAAACTCAACTTCATGTCGAATCATTATGCTTTATCACTGTTATGAAAAGAGATCCTTTCTTTACTCGCCTTTTTGCATACTCCACCAGCTCCCGTGCGTTACTGGCAGGGTGCCACGCATAGGCGATGAGGTAGTCTACATGATCCACAACATAGCGGTTTACTCTCACGATTGCGATCTTGCGCGGAACGCTTTCCATCCCTGGTGGATAGAATGTTCCGTCAAATCCATCCGGCGTTGAGATGGGCCGCTCTGCTGGATGGTACGGCAATAGCAAAATGAGCTTCACTTCTGGGTAGAAACGCTTTGCTTCTTTGACTGCTGACGCTGCAAGACGGTCAAATCCGCCGTAGTGGCCAACGATAAATTCTGTAACGCCGTATTCCAAAATGTGCTGCTCCACAGCCGCATACAATGCCGGATAAATCTCTTCTGATGTCTCTCGGTGTCCGATAAAGAAACAGCTTTTTCCGCCCAAATTTCTCCCTCCTTTATAGTTGTGTTTATCGTTAAAATTATACGATATAAATGATTAAATCACAACGATTTATCAAAGTATAATTTACGAAGAACACAAGCAAAGGAGTGATGCAGGTGAAGGATATTCTCTCGATTATAACCGCGTATCGAGAGGAGCGGGGCTGGACAGAGTATCAGCTTGCAGAACGCTCCGGTTTGCCGCAATCCACGATCTCCTCATGGTATCGCAAGAACATGGTTCCGACCATTCCATCCCTGGAGAAAATCTGCACAGCCTTTGGCATTACGCTATCTCAACTATTTGCCGAAGAAGATGCACCTGTTTCCTTGACTGAGGCGCAGAAAAAGCTTCTAGAACGCTGGTCAAGATTGAGCGAAGAACAGCAAGCTGTTGTATTTGCTTTGATTGATAAGATGTAAAAAATCCGTCAGAGGCGCACCCTTTAGAGTGTTGCTTCTGGCGGATTTTCTTTGCCATCAATCTAACGGAGTTTTCTTTGTTACTGCTTTTAGATACAATTCAGGGTCCCCATTCAAAATCAGTTCGGCATAGGCCAGCGGATCATTATAGATCAGCCAGTCCAGTTCTGACCGCTGGTACATACTGTTCGCTACCTCATTCTCCACGGCGGTGCAGTCGATGGACAACAGGGTTCCATCTTCCATGCACAGCTCCACGCAGGCAGTGTCCGGGTTGAACTCACAGGACAAAATCTTTCTCATACTCGTTACCTCCCAATACTTGAATTTCAGTTGATTTTCCGCAGCGGCACAAGGGCCGTTTTGGTTGTTTTAGATACAGGCAAGCAATGCGTGTGGATAGCCACACACACGACTGGCAAGCAATGCGAGTGTTAATACACACTCCACATTTCCTGCCGTCTGCTTGTCGAGGGCAACGCCCCCAAGCCCCTTTTGAACACAGAATTTCATTCTGTGGCTGCGCGTTCTCCGAACACTTTTTGACCCTGTACCCGGTATCCTGTTTCGGGGCATAGGTTGTCGTGAAACGCGACATCCTCTGGTACTTTTAGGGTGCCCCATTTTAGAGCACCCTCCCGGAAGATGAGGTGGTAAAATACCACCCCAGTTTTTTCGTTCCGCGACGGTTGCGACGGTCGCAACGGTGCTGGGAGTACCCCTCAAAACACCGTCGCGACCGTTGCGAGCGTCGCGCTTTATTCGATTACTTCAAACGCGGGTGCTTCCACCACCATGTAAGTCAGCCGGATACGCCGTCCAGCATGCTTGGTTTTGTTCTCATACTTTACCTGATGTTCTTCCAGTAAGCGGCTGGCATTCACATTCAAATGCTTGGTAAGACGGTTCACCGCCATATCCGTTTGAATCGCTTGGGCCAGCTCGGTGGGACTGCCTTCCCATTCCCGGTTGTCAGCAGACACAATTTTTGCCACAGCTTCCAGCACTGGGTCCGGAGGCTGCTTCCAAAGCTCATTCTCTGCATGGTCGAGACCCCAAACCAGGCTCTCTTGGTCTTTGCTCAGATATAACCGCTGATCCGGCTGATCTCTGCCTACCACCTCCAGGGTAGCCTTGCTATCCGTCCGCTTCTCCTTCTGCATCAGAAGCGCCCCATCCGCACAGCCCAGCAAGCCGGTTGTACCGGAAATCATTTCAAAGCTATCTCCCGCAGGTTGCTTTCTGGTGTGGTGGACAATCAGTACGCAGACGCCATACCGATCGGCAAATTGCTTCAGCTTGCCGATCACCTCATAGTCGTTGGAATAGCTGTAACTGTCACTCACTGCTTCCCGGACTTTTTGCAGGGTATCCACGATAATCAGCTTGGTATCATTGTGTTCCCGGACGAACTTTTCCAACTGTTCATCCAGTCCGCTGCCGATCATCTTAGCGTTGGTGGAGAAGTGAAGGGAGCTTGTCCCCTCCACGCCAAACATACGGAACATCCGGCGTTGCAACCGGCTCTCATCATCTTCCAGAGCAAGATAGAGCACGGTTCCCCGGTGGACTTTGTAGCCCCACAGATCTTGCCCAGTGCTGACATGGTGGGCGATCTGCGCCACCAAGAAGGACTTACCGATTTTGGGCGCTCCAGCAAGGATGTACGCTCCTGTATAGAGCAGGTTCTCAATCACCGCAGACTTGCCCTCGAACACGTTGTCCAGCAGCTCGTCCAGGGTCACAGTATGGAGGTAGGCCGGGTCGCTCATGCGGCACATTTTCCGGTAAAGTTCCTCCAAATCTCTTTCCGGGGAATTGCTTTTTTCGTCCGGGTCTGGTATAGTGAACTTGGAATTTTGAGAGATTGACTGCCCATCATCTGCGCCAACAGATGAGTTCTGGGCGGTCATTTTCTTTTTCTCATCGGTCATAGGCAAAGTCCTCCTGCATTCCGTTCATAATGGTAGCGATCATCTGGATGGTGTCCAGCAGCTCGTCGTTCACGCCCTGCCCAGCCTCGATCCGGCGCAGCTCGTCCAGCACAGCGGCCAGCTGATCCCGCAGCGCCTTGTAGACCCTGGGGTTGCCCTGGACCACCACATCCCGGCAGAGCAGCCGTCGGATGATATAGTCCTGCTTGGTCAGGCCGGTGAGTTTGACCGCCGTCTCGATCTGGGTATCCTCTTCCGGGGAGACCCGAAAAGCCACGGTCTTGTTCCTCCAACGGTTGTGCTTGTCCAAATTCTTTGCTGACATTTTTAATTGCCCCTTTCCACGTTTAATTTATCCGCCATTTCCGCCTGCTTGGACGGAAACAGGTGCGCATAATTGTAGGTGATGTCAATGCTCTCATGGCCCACCCGGTCCGCGATGGCCGTGGCGGAGAATCCCATGTCAATCAGAAGCGACACCGCGCTATGACGGATATCGTGGATTCTGATGCGCGGCACTCCCGCTTCTTTGGCTCCCCGGGCCATCTCCCGGTGGAGATAGCTCTTGGTGACAGTGAACATTCGGTCATCCGGCCCGATCCCGTAGAGCATCTTGATGTAATTCTGGATTTCCGCAGACAGAAACTGCGGCATGGTAATGACCCGGTTACTCTTTTCCGTTTTGGGGGTGGTAATCAGATCCTGGCCGTTCAGCCGCTGGTAAGACTTGTTGATGGACACAGTGCGCTTCTCAAAGTCAAAATCCGCTGGGGTCAGAGCCAACAGCTCCCCCTCCCGGATACCGCACCAGTAGAGCATCTCAAAGGCGTAGAAGGATAGCGGCTTGTCCATCATCACCTCGGCAAATTTCAGATACTGCTCCTTGGTCCAGAACATCATCTCTCGGTTTTTCTTTTTGCCTATGCTGCCCGCCTTCTTGCAGGGATTCTCCCGGAGGTTGTAGTACCGAACCGCGTGGTTGAAGATGGCGCTGAGCTGGTTGTGGACCGTTTTCAGGTACACCGGAGAGTAGGGCTTGCCATTCTCGTCCTTGTGGTTCAGCATCTCGTTCTGCCAGGTGATAATCTGCTGGGCAGTGATGTTACACATTTTCAGCTTGCCGAAGTAGGGTAGCAGCTTGGTGCGGATGATGTGATCCTTGGTGGCCCAGGTGTTTTCCTTGAGCCGGGTCTTCATATCCGCCGTGTAGAGATCCACGAAGCTCTTAAAGGTCATGTCCAGATCAGCGCTGGTCTTGTTGAGCTGTTCGCGCTCCCAGGCTTGTGCCTCCCGTTTGGTCTTGAAGCCCCGCTTCTGGGTCTGCTTGCGCTCGCCGTTCCAGTCAGTGTAGCGGTAGACCGCCCGCCAGGTATTTGTCTTTTCTTCCTTATAGATTGCCATGATTAGCCCTCCTTTCCCGTCTTGCCATAGCAAAACTTCTCCATGAAAAAGTTCCGATTGACCCGCCCGGAGATGGTCAGATAGCCCTTCTCACGGAGTTCGGCGTTGAGCTTGTGGATCACCTTGTAGGCGTGGGACTTGGAGATGCCCAGCTCCTGGGCCACTTCCTCCACGCGCATAAAGTTTTGTGCCTGCATTGAAAACACCTTCCTTTCTTCTTTGATGGCTGCTGCGGATGGATATTGTGTTCCATAAATGCCTCCTCACTTTCGTCCGCCACTTTTTCCCGGATGTATAACCAGGGCTTGCGGCAGTTCTTTTTTATTTATCAGTTCTAAGCTATTATGCTTAGTTCATTGTCATTATACTAAGCAAAATAGCTTGTGTCAATCGGAGCACGCAAAATAAATTAAATAAAATTGTTTAGGATTCTCTTGACTTTACTAAGCATTTCTGCTACGCTTTTCCTAAGGACAACCAACGATTGGAGTTGATAATATGGCGATTGGCGAACGGATTCACTTTTTCCGTCTCCTGCGGGGGATGACACAGAAATATCTGGGCATGGCGCTGGGCTTCCCGGAGAAGTCTGCCGATGTGCGCTTGGCACAGTATGAGACAGGATCAAGAACCCCTAAGGCAGACCTTACCGCCGCCTTAGCCCAAGTACTGGATGTCTCTTCCCATGCCCTCTCCGTCCCGGACATAGACTCCTATGTAGGGCTCATGCACACCCTGTTTACCCTGGAGGATAACTACGGGCTCAAGATCAGCGAGACGGATGGAGAAGTCTGCTTGAAGGTTGATGTGCGGAAGAGCAAGGACGCTGCTCGGTTGCATGAGATGCTTTGCTCCTGGCAACAGGCCGCTGCCATGCTGGAGGCGGGTAAAATCTCCAAAGAGGCTTACGACAAGTGGCGCTACCATTACCCGGAGTTTGATAAGGCTCAACCCTATGTGAAGGTGCCGCCCCAGGACCTCTTTTGACCCGCTCACTTGTAGGCCATGGGAAAGGCCGTTTGTTGCACAAAATAATAATAAAAAGAAAAAGAGAGCTAACTGACTAATCAAAATCAGTTAGCTCTCTTTTTATGAATAATGAAAAAGTGTTGCCAAATCGTTGCCACAGAGAGGGTTAAGCCTTGCAAAACTCAGTCATATCAAGGCTTTCCCGCTCTCTGAAATCATTCCCACTCGATGGTTGCGGGAGGTTTCGAGGTAATATCATACACGATACGGTTGATGCCGCGCACCTCATTTACGATGCGGCGGCTGACCACATCAAGTGTTTCAAAGGGGATGCGTGCCCAATCGGCGGTCATAAAGTCGGTGGTGGTGACACCGCGGAGTGCCAGGGTATAATCATAAGTGCGCCCATCTCCCATCACGCCGACCGAACGCATACTGGTCAATACTGCAAAATACTGGTGGATGTCCTGTGCCAGTCCTGCACGAGCGATTTCCTCACGGAAGATCCAATCCGCGTCCTGGAGGATAGCTACCTTTTCTGGCGTAACTTCTCCGATAATGCGGATTGCAAGCCCGGGTCCAGGGA
>CAJUJI010000017.1:23069-28211 GCA_910586875.1 uncultured Anaerotruncus sp.
CCAAATAGTCCGGCAGCCCCAATTCGCGGCCAAGTGCGCGTGTTTCATCCTTAAAGAGCAAGCGCAGCGGCTCAACAATCTCCTTAAAATCCACATAATCCGGCAACCCACCGACATTGTGATGACTTTTAATTACCGCGGCATCCCCTGCGCCGGATTCGATCACATCCGGATAGATGGTGCCTTGTACCAGATAATCCACCTGGCCAATCTTTTTCGCCTGTGCCTCAAAGACGCGGATGAACTCCTCACCAATGATCTTGCGTTTGGTTTCAGGGTCACTGACACCCTTGAGTTTGCCTAGGAATTGATCGGCGGCATTTACACGCACAAAATTTAATGCTTTATCCCGAAAAGCAGCCTCTACCTCATCCCCTTCGTTTTTGCGCATCAGGCCGTGATCGACAAAGATACAGGTCAGCTGGCTGCCGACCGCCTTAGAAAGCAACGCGGCGGCTACCGAGCTATCCACGCCGCCGGAGAGTGCAAGCAACACCTTTCCATCGCCGATTTTTTCGCGCAGAGCGGCAATCGTGGTGCGGGCATAGTCGCCCATGGTCCAATCTCCCACTGCGCCGCAGACCTCATAAAGGAAATTGCGCAGCATGGCAATGCCGTTTTCAGTATGTAACACCTCTGGGTGCATTTGCAACCCATACAGCCGGCGGTCTGGATTTTGCATCGCTGCGTTAGGACATGCAGCGGTATGTGCAGCAGAGGTAAAGCCCTCCGGCAGCCGGTCGATATAATCCGTGTGGCTCATCCAGGAGATCCCCTGCGAGGGCAGTCCTTGAAACAACACGCAATTGGGATCATAGACCGTTTCGGTTTTTCCATATTCGCGGGTATCCGGACTGAGCACATGTCCTCCCAACAGATGCGCCATCAGATGAATCCCGTAGCAGATGCCCAGCACGGGGATATTTTGCGAAAAAATAGCGGGGTCAACCTGTGGCGCATCTGGCAGATAAACGCTTTGCGGGCCGCCGGTAAAGATAATACCAATCGGCTTTTTTGCCAAAATTTCAGCGAGCGGGGTTTTATAGGGAACTACTTCACAATAGACAGAACACTCTCTCACACGGCGGGCGATTAGCTGGTTATACTGTCCGCCAAAATCCAAAACCACAACGGTTTGATGGGTCATTGCTTCATCCATCCTTTTCTAAAACTGATCTAATTTTTGTTTCAAGCTATTTATATTCTGCCATAAAGCAGGGAAAAATACAAGCATCAATTTATAAGTGGGGGATACTTTATGAGAAAGCAGGTGGCGGCCATTTTAGCAGCGCTTGCGCTGTTGTTTTTGTGTGATGTGAAGGTATTTGCGCAGCAGATGATAACCCTGACGGCCGGCGGACTGCGCAGATTGGATTTTGATGTGGTGGAACGAGCGCTGGGAAAGGATTTTTTTGCGGCAAGTATTACCCTGCCGCCTGCACAGCAGCAGGGTGTGCTTTATCTGGATGGGCTGCCGCTGCAACCAGGGCAGGTGCTCACCCGTGCGCAGCTTGAACGGGTGCTGCTTTTTTCCAGTAAAAAGCAGCCATTTATTTCCTTTGGGATGACCGCCTTTCCAGAGCGGCAGCCACAGGGGCTGCGGATACGCTGTATAAACCCACAGTTCGAGGCGCATACTAAGGACAAATCGTAAAGGAGCTGGATTTGATGTTTGATAAAATTGCGTTGATTTTAACGATTTTAGGCAGCATCAACTGGGGGCTGGTGGGCATCTTCCAGTTGGATGTTGTTGCGTGGCTGTTTGGCGGATCTGGAAGTATTTTCAGCAGGGTTATTTATACGGTGATCGCGCTCAGCGCCATTTGGTGTATTTCGCTGCTGTTCCGTCCGGAACCGCGCGAAGCTTAAAGGCTGTAAAAGGGCAGGTAATGAGCAATCGCTTTTACCTGCCCTTTTTTCTGTCAAAAACGCGCAACCGACCTGCGATTCTGCGCTGGAAAATTACATGTTTCTCAGCTTCTGTGGTGCTACAGCTTTGCTGCAAAACAAGCTAACAAGATCCATCGTCAAGGTTTGTCTTGCAGGAAAAACCGGAGGAAATCGCATGGGTTGCGCAGACAGTTTTACAATGTCCACAGCGGATACATTCTGGGCTGTTGATGTTTTTCGTAATCTCCACCGCCATTGGACAGCTATGTTCACAGCGTTTGCAGTTGGTGCATTTGGAGGAATCCAGGTGCATCTGATAAAAGCTGAACCGGTTAAACACAGCATAGAATGCGCCCAATGGACAGAGATACCGGCAGAATGGACGGTGCAAAAGCATTGCGGCCAATAGGATTCCCAGCAACACCAGCAGCTTCCAATGAAACAGCGCCCCGGCCAATCCTCGCAGCGCTGGGTTGGCCAGCAGATGCGGAATTCCGCCTCCCAGTGTTCCGGCGGGGCAGAGATATTTACAAAAGTATGGGGGCGTGACGCCGCTTTTGGTGATAGCAAAAGCAGGGAGCAAAAGCACCATTGCGAGTAAAACGACATATTTGACAAGACGCGCGATCCGATCCGGCTTTTTGGGTATGGTACATTTGGGAAGCGGAATTTTATACAGCAGGTCCTGTACCAGTCCAAAAGGGCACAGCAGCCCGCAGCTCAACCGGCCCAGCACAATTCCAAAAAGCATCAGCAGACCCAAGGTATAAAATGGGATTTGGTGTTTGATTCCGCCCAACGCCGTTTGAAGGGAACCAATGGGGCAGGAGCCCAACGCGCCAGGGCAGGAGTAGCAGTTTAGTACAGGGACGCAGAGTGCTTTGCTGCTTCCGGTAAAAATTTTGCCTTTGCCAAATCCAACAAGATAGCCGTTCATCAGCACCGCTGCAATTAGTTGGACTGTTCGTTGTGTAGAAATTCGCAGCTTTCGTGAGGCGGCGCTCATCCGATTCCGATACATTCCAGGCATATTTTCACCGCCTTTCCCAATAGCTCCTGCTGTTCCTGACGCAAGAGGCCAATTCCAATCAAAAGCAATGCGGCAGATAAAATACCAAACCGAGCCAGCCTGTGACGCTTAATCAAGGTGAATCTCTGCCTTTCCCATCGATTTCAGCGCGTTGTTGATCGAGCTGGTATAAGTCTCTGCAAAGTTTTTCGGTGCGCCGATGATGCTCTCGGCAACAACCGCGCCGTTTGCATCTACAAAAACGGTTGTGGGGGTGTACAGGATCTCCTGGCAGAGCGTTTGAAAGTCGCCGTCGCCGTCCAGAAGGGTAATTCCCTCAAAGCCAGCCTGCGTCAAAACGGCTTTTGCGCTTTCGATGTCGCTTTTGCCATCCAGACAAACGGTAATTAGCTGCACATTGTCAGGGAGCTTTTTGGAGAAGTCCGCAAGTGTGGGCATCTCCTCGATGCAAGGTGTGCAGAACAGTGCCCAAAAATGAATGATCGTCAGATCCTTGCCGGCGATATTTTCCTGGGTGAAGGTGCTTCCATCTAGGGTGTTGGCTTGGAAGGTCTGTAGGCTGCTGGATGTTGATTGGGCGGGATTGCTGCCAGCTGGCGCTTCTGCATTTCCGCCAAAAAAGTATTGGTTTAGATAGTGCTCCATATTTTCATCCAAATACGCTTTTATTTGGCGTTCCAGCTCGGCCTGGTCGATGGTGGCGGGCTGACTTTGGGTACATCCGGCGAACAGACTGCTGCTTAGGGATAAGCCTAATACAAGTGCGGTTATTTTTTTCATGTTCATCATGTGATACCTCGTTTCTTTTCGGTGGGATAGAGCTAATTTTATTGTACCGAAAATCAGAAAAATTTCCTATATAAAATCTTACAAAATTGCAGCGAATTTGTAGCGATTCTCGTACATTGGCAGTTTCTCCAAATTGCCCCTTGACATTCCAGCTGCTTGATGCTATAATAAAGCTCGCAGTTTACGACAGGTTATTTTTGGGGGCGTAGCTCAGCTGGGAGAGCGTACGGTTCGCATCCGTAAGGTCGAGAGTTCGATCCTCTTCGTCTCCACTGCCAAAAGGCCGGTATAAGCGGGAAGCTTATACCGGCCTTTGTTTTATGGATTCCTGGCCAATGCAGCTGTATAATCGATTGCATTTATCAGGCTAAGTGGGCTTATAATTATATAAATAGGCGCTTGTCCTCTGATGTAAGAACACGGAAAATTTGTTTATAAGACCGGTGGACGCCGTTGGGGAGCGGCCTGCTGGAAGCTGTATGCAATTTCAAGCAATGTGCCCTCCTGCCAGGGCAGTCCCATAAATTCAACCCCGATTGGAACGCCAATCGGTGCTGTTTCGTCCGGTGCAGAAAAGCCGCCAGGGACGGTGATCGCAGGCCAGCCCAGCACCGCTGCTACAATTCCGTTGCGGCCAGCCTGGTTATCAGCACCGATTTTGACCACCAGAATCTGTTGATGCGGATAGCAAAGCGCATCCAGCCGCTGTTCGGTCATCCACCTGTGAGCGACCGCCTTGCGCTGGGCAATTTCGCTGAGGCGTTTTTGATAATCGGGGTGCTCCAACGGATTGGAAAGCGACGCGCAGGCGTGGAAATCCTCGTAGATGCTGGGATGCAGCTTTCCACTGGCAACCAGCGCCTCCAGACTTTTTACAGGGGCGTTGGGGATGCTGGAGAAATAAGCGTCTAACAGCGGCTTTGTTTCGTAGCGCTGCACATCGCACATCTGGAAAACCAGCCCCGCCTCAAGTGCGGGAATTTCCAGCTCTACCAGCTGCGCACCCTGCTGTTGCAGGATAGAAATTGCGCGCTGCATCGCCTGATTGACCTGCGGATCACCGCCGAAGTTGGTGCGCAGCAGACCGATGCGCTTGCCGCAAAGTCCGTCCTCCTTTAGGAAGGTGGTATAATCGATGGGGCTGGCGTTTTGCAGGGGCGCGCAGGCGGCGTCCTTTGGATCGTAACCCGCGCAGATATTCAGCAGGATAGCGGCGTCCTCTACCGTACGGGTGATGGGGCCTCCGGTATCCTGGGTGGAGGAGCAGGGGACGATACCCGTGCGGGAGAGCAGCCCTGTGGTGGGGCGGAAGCCGACCAACGCATTTGCGCTGCTGGGACTGCGGATGGAATTCACCGTATCCGAGCCCAGTCCTGCCGCTGCCAGATTGGCGGCGATCGCTGCGCCGGTCCCGCCGGAGGAGCCCCCGGGCG
>CAJUJI010000018.1:0-4430 GCA_910586875.1 uncultured Anaerotruncus sp.
GTTCCATCGTATCTTTCATCTTGCCTTTTTCGCTGGCCTTTGCCCTTGCTTCCAGCTTTTCATTTTCCGCCAACAGGTCATTGATTGTGACCTTGTATTTTTTCAGTTGCCCGGAGAAGTTCTCCATCTGCGGAAACCACTTTTTCAGCATGGCAAGGGCTTCCTCCTTCTTCTTTCCGGCATTGAACGGGGTAATACCGTCCAGCGTGGCTTCAATGGCTCTTGCCTGTTTGGAGAGGGAAACCGCCTGTTTGAACAAACGGGTGGGGATATGCTTCCTGCCTGTCTTGCTGGCACTTTCCCCACGCTCCAAGTTGGGATATTTCTCCACCATATAGGCGTGAAAATCGTCCTGCCATTTTGTGAGGTTGGCTCTGTTCCCGATAATCTCCTTTGCACACAAGCGGTTGTCCTCTGTCAGAGGGACAAAGACCAAATGCAGGTGGGGCGTTTTTTCATCCATGTGTACCACCGCCGACACGATATTTTCTTTCCCTACCCGCCCAATTAAGAAATCAGCCGCCCTCTGGAAAAATTCCTGTATCTCCTTTGGGGACTTCTTCTTGAAAAACTCCGGGCTTGCGGTAATCAGCGTATCTACAAACCGGGTACTGTCCTTACGGGTACGGCAGCCTGCCTGTTCAATGCGGTTTTGAATGAAGTGGTAGTACCTGCCCTCCGGCTTGACGATGTGAAAGTTGTACTTGCTCCGGCTGGTGTCAATGTCGGGATTGCTGGCATATTGTTCCTTTTGCCGTTCGTGATGGGCTTCCAGTGGTCTTGCCGGATTGCCCTTGTGTTTTTCAAATCGCAAAATTGCGTGTTGTGCCATGAAACTCCTTTCCCCATTCCATTCCTTTCCGGGACCTTTTCACAGGAAAATCCCGCAGATAATATCTCAGATAGGATAGGAATGGATAAGATATAAATAAAATCGTTTTAATCTCTGTATTTCTATATACCGTCTGGTTTTCGTACTTCAAGAGGATTGATTATCGTACTCCATGAGTGTGGTTTTCAACTCTCCGGCGTACCAGAACGGGATTTCTTGAAGTCGGTGTTTGGAACCGCTTCATAGGATTTTGGGTAAATGCGGTTGGGTTTTCCACAGCCCTGCTTCTTAATGTCAATCAGTTCCGCATATTGCAGCTCCCGAAGGGTGTTGACCGCTTTCTGCCGTCCGCAGTGGAGCAGCTCCACCACCTCGTTGATGGGATAGTACAGGTAAATGCGCCCGTATTCGTCCGCCCACCCGTTTTTTCGGGATAGGTCTGTCCGGCGCAGGATAAAGGCGTACAGTACCTTTGCTTCGTTGGACAGCGGCGTGAATGTGGGGGCTTCAAAAAGGAAATTGGGAAGCCGGGTAAAGCTGACTGCCTTTTCCGGCTGATGGATATAAATGGTGTTTGTCATATCGTGTTTTGTGGACGGTTAGAAGCCCGTTTCCGGGAGCAGACGGTAGTTTCTATTGCCCGCCCCTGTTCTGTGCTTGCAAAGCCTTGTAAATCAAGGACTTTTCAGCTCCTAACTGTCCACACAAGACCTCCTTTTCCGTTCACTTTCTGTTTTCTGCCGCCTGTGAACTCTGGCGGCGCAGTTGGGACAGTATTTCGCCCGGTTGGACTTTGGGACGAACACTCTGCCGCAGACCGCACAGCGTTTTAGCTCCTTATCCCGGAAAATCTCTGTTTCCAGCGTTCCGATTTGCGGCAAGACCGACCAGCGGAACCACTTACAGCAGACCGAGAAAGAAACCGTCTGCGGGCAGGTGTGGGTGTCCCCATCGTCAAGGAGCATACAGTTCCCATCCTCATAACAGCAGCACTCCCGGCGGATCAGGGCGTTTGCCTGTTTCCTTTGTGCCGGTGTCATGCGGTAAAGGGAACCGTCCTGCCTGCGCTCTATGGGCGGCAGTCGTTTATATGGGTTCCCTCTCATGTGTTCCCTCCATTTTGCTTTCCGTTGCCGTTCTCCCCGAAAAGGCTTCCTGCCCCATTACTGCGGCGTGCTTCTCCTTTGGTACGCAAATGCGCTACTTCTCCGGGAGAGGTATTCCTTTTCGGACGGTCATTCTGTTTTCAAGGTGCAGCTCATCAATGAACTACCCTAAGTCTACACGAAAAAAATGCAATTCCCGGAATCTTGCGAGAATTGCATTTTAAGAAAATATTCAATCTCAAAATTGCATTTCTGCAATTCTCCTGTATAATGGAAGTATGTAGAGGAGGTGCGTATCTATGGCTTTACCCGGAACACCCGGACAGCGGATTTCCGATTATGCAACGGAAACCACATTACACAAAAGCAGCTTGCAAAGAAGATAGGCGTATCTGCTTCCCAGTTAAGCCGCATTGTCAGTGGAGAAACAAAGACGGTCAGCAGCGATATCCTCATAGGCGTGGCAAAGGAATTTAAGGTGTCCACCGACTACATACTGGGGTTATCCAATATCAGCGTCCGCAAAAGCTATGATATATCTGAATTGGGCTTGTCTGAGGGGGCAATCAAAGGGCTTGTGACGGGTACTGTGGATGTGCAAATCCTCAACCGGCTGTTGGAACACAAGAATTTCCCGAAACTGATGGACTTGATACGGATTTACTTTCAAGACACCGCAGCAAAGGGTATCATGGCACGAAACCGACTAATCGAGTTGGCAACGGTTTCCCTGTCTGATCTGATGAAAGAACACCCGGAGCATCGAGCAGAAGCAAAACAGGATTTACAATTTTTGAACGCCCAGAAGATGGGAGAACATGAAGCGGAGATTGAGAAAATCAAGAATGTATTCCTTGCTATCCTGCGGGATATTAAGAAAGATATGGACAACGGAGAACAGCAGAGAGAAGCTGTGACAGCCGCCATGTTCCAAACCATGCAGGAAACCATGAAAGACAATCAGCAGGAACCGCTTTCTATGGACGATATAGCTGCTATGATTGCCGGGCAGATTGGACAACTTCTGCCGATGGACGAGGAAACCATCGGGCAATTTCAAACATTGGCAAAAAAGATGATGGAGCAGACAGGATAAACATGAACAGTTTATTTGAATATTGATTGCTTTTTTACAAAAAGTCTTATGTTATGATAAATTGAGGAGGAATTCAATGAACAAATTAGTTAAAATCTCTTGTTATATTGAAGAATATAGCAATCAAAATGGTAAATTGTGTGCAAGATTGAGAGATAAAGCATCAAACAAAAAAGTTGTTTTATCGGGGCACAACACAGACAGAAATCATTTATTAAGGTTTCTTGCCCAAGCGAAAATGCATCAAGACATAATGCCAACTATATATGATAAAGATGGAGTAGATATAGTTGCTGTGAGAGGATATATTGTGTCTAATACACCAGAAGAAATAGCGGTCAATATTGATATTGAAATGGGCGGATATTTATTTGAATAAAATATAAAATCATCCAAAGGAGGAGCACTTACAAATGAGTTCAGTTACAAAAAGAATTAGTGAAATAAAACAACCGAGGGGAGGATATGTAAAGCCATCTCAATTTGAGATACATAAAATTGATGACGGTCATATTTTGGCTGAAAACGAGAATATCCATGCCTCTGTGGTTGGAATGGCTGTGGATTATTTAACAAGATTTGCAATGGGGTCAGAACTTTTAGAAGCGTTTAAAATATCCTGTATGGGTGCAAAAATGGCAGAAGAATTGTTTAAACAAAAAAATGCCATGAAAAAGGCGAGTAAATTGTTAGCTGGAATAAAAGCCATAGATGAAAAGGCAATTACAAACGCCTGCAAATTAGTAACATATGATGTATGGTTTAGAAATCCGATGGGAGCAATAATGGCTAAGGGTGCAGATGAAATCAATCCAGACGTAGAAATCATACAGAACATAAAAATAATGGTTCAACGAAGTGTAGAATTTTGGGAAAATTACGGACCTATTGTAAAAGACGGTTTTACATTTGAGCCCAATGGATATACAGAAACAGTTAATTCGGGAGATGGCGATTATCTTACTGCCGACACTTTGTGGGATTTTAAAGTGAGTAAATCAAAACCGACTAATAAACATACACTACAATTATTGATGTACTGGATAATGGGGCAACATTCAGGTCAAGAAATATATAAGAGTATCCAAAATTTAGGAATATTTAATCCTCGTTTAAACGAAGTTTATTTACTCAATATAAGCACTATATCGAAAGAGATAATTACAGAAGTAGAAAGAGATATTATATGTTATTAACCTTTTTAGGTTTATGAAAATAGCAAAGCCAATTGAGCCAGTCAACGGTCAAGATGAACGACGCATTTTCATGCGCCGCCGTTGACAGTCCCGCCCGCCTTTGCTAATGGGCAATCAAGGCGGGAAAGCCCTAAAATGGCTTCCCGCCCATTTCAATTTTTCCGGGAGTGTGGTCACACTTCGGGACACTTTGTCCACAA
>CAJUJI010000018.1:4440-28136 GCA_910586875.1 uncultured Anaerotruncus sp.
CTTTCATATACGCCCTGTCTGCTGATGAAACCAGTCCTGCGCTTGCGGCTCCACGCCATGCAATCACAGCCCTGTTTTCCTGCCGCTTCAAATGCCCTTGCCCTCTCCGGCGGCAACGGCATTTTTACGGCAACGCCGACAGAGCGTATAACACACTACACTTTGCAAGCAAAGTCGTGTGCCAAAGGGGTACCCTTTGGAAACCCTATTTTGTCGGAGTGTGTAGCCACACTTCCTCCAAAATGCAAAATAAGCGGTCACAATCTGCTGTAAAACCACAGCTGGATTGACCGCTTATTTTGTTGTAACCCTCTCCGTTTTCTTTATCCGCTTTACGAATATATTCCATAAAAATATGCTTAATACGGGTTGAAAAGAAACCGAAAAAGTGATATACTAAGAATAGAGGAAATAAGGAGGTTACAATCCATGAAAGAATTAGGAGAACGCCTGCGGAGATTGCGAGAAAGTGTGAAGTTGTCGCAGGTAAAGATGGCGGAACTTTTGGGGGTGAAGCAGTCCAGTATCAATCGTTATGAGCAGGGACAGTCGGCTCCCTCTTTGGAAACGCTTGCAAGGTATGCGGATTATTTTGATGTATCATTGGATTACCTGCTTGCCCGGACAGACAATCCGCAAGGCAAGCTATATGAACACCGCCCGAAGATTGCACCGGGGAGTGAGGAAATGAAACAGTTTATTGAAATGTGTTTCGACCCGCAATCTCCGCTGAATGAAAAATTAAAACAGACGCTTCTTGAAATGATGGAGGTGGAAAGAAAATGAAAGGTGTGATTTACGCCCGTTATTCTTCTGATAACCAACGGGAAGAAAGTATTGAGGGACAGTTACGGGAATGTAAGGAGTATGCAGAGCGCAACGATATTACAATTTTAGGGACTTATATTGATCGGGCATTGTCAGCAAAAACAGATAACCGCCCCGAATTTCAGCACATGATTAAAGACAGCGCAAAGGGCTTATTTGATGTTGTCCTTGTGTGGAAATTAGACCGCTTTGCCCGAAACCGTTACGACAGCGCACGATATAAAAACCTTTTGAAAAAGAACGGCGTGAAAGTCATTTCCGCAAGGGAGAATATCTCCGAGGGCAGCGAGGGAATTATTCTGGAAGCTATGTTGGAGGGGTATGCAGAATACTATTCTGCGGAGCTTTCTGAAAAGGTTATCCGGGGACTGACCGATAATGCGCTGAAATGTAAATACAACGGCGGCACTGTTCCGATGGGATATTATATTGACGAACAGCAGTATTATCAAATCGACCCAAAGACTGCCCCGGTAGTGCTGGAAATGTTTACAAAGTACAGCGAGGGGGCAACTATGCAGGAGCTTGTTAATCTATTGAACAGTCGGGGGATGCGTTCCATTCGTGGCGGAAAAATCACGCTGAATATTATGAACCACCTGTTGAAAAACCGCCGTTACATGGGAGAATACAGCTATCGTGATGTAGTCAAGGAGGATGGTATTCCGGCGATTGTCCCGAAAGAATTATTTGAACGGGTGCAGGAGCGTCTGGAGAAAAATAAAAAGGCTCCCGCCCGTCACAAAGCAGAGGACGATTATTTGTTGACAACGAAGCTGTATTGCGGGAAATGCGGCTCTTTCATGGTAGGGGAAAGCGGCACAAGCCACACCATGAAAGTACACCGTTATTATCGCTGTGTGAATACCAAGAAAAAGAAACTCTGCGACAAGAAAGCGGTCAAGAAAGACTGGATTGAAGATTTGGTTGTCAACTATACCATGAAAGCAATTATGAATGATGAAGTCATGGAACGGCTGATTGATACGCTGATGGAGTTGCAGAAGAAAGAAAGCACCGACCTGCCACTTTTGAAAAAGCAGCTTGCAGAAACGGAAAAAGGTATTAACAATATGCTCAACGCCATTCAAGCAGGGATTTTTACCCCATCCACTAAACAAAGACTGGACGAGTTGGAGGAAACCAAAAGTCAGCTTGAAGTCAGCATTTTGCAGGAGGAAATGCACAAGCCCCTTCTTACAAGAGAACAGATAGCATTTTTCATTTACCGATTCCGCAAATTTGATGTGACAAAGCGGGAACAGCGGCAAAGACTGATTGACAGTTTTGTAAATGTGGTGTATCTTTATGAGGACAAGATAATCCTTACTTTCAACTATAAGGACGGTTCTAAGACTATCACACTGGAGGAAGTTGAGGGTTCGGATTTATCCGTACTCGGTGCGCCAAAAGCTGGGGGCTTTTATAAAAAGCCCCCAGCACATTTTTACATACGCATCTGAAAATGCTTTAACCGGAGAAAGCCCCTCTGATTCCTTTGAATCAGAGGGGCTTTCAGGTTTTTTATCTTTCTACGCCATCAATTCCCAGCTGCTTGAGCTGTTCCATAATATTTTCGCGTGCGGCAACCCTTTCGGCGCCACATTCTAAGAATGCCCACTGGTCCTCTAGGCTTGCTACGCCGCCGCTCGCCTTTACCTTGCCGCGGTCCCCTACGACCGATTTCATCAGCGAAACATCATGTAGGGTCGCCTTGCCAGGACCAAAACCGGTGCAGGTCTTGACATATTCTGCGCCGGCCTCCATTGCCAGCTCGCAAGCTTTGATCTTCTGTTCATCGGTGAGATAGCCGACCTCTAAAATTACCTTGACACCACGGCCAAATTCCTTTGCTGTTGCTACCACTGCCGCAATATCCTGCTTGACATACTCATAGTCACCATCCAGCATACGTGCAATGTTGATTACCATATCAATTTCGGTCGCACCGTCCTCCAGCACCTTGCGGGTTTCGGCTACCTTTGCTTCCGTAACGGTGGAGCCATGCGGAAAACCGATGGTTACCAGGATGCCAGAGGGATAACCCTTCATCGTCTCGGCCGCCAGCTTTACCCAGGTAGGATAAACGTCTACCGTTGCAAAGCCGTATTTTTTTGTATCCTCACACGCGCTGAGCACCCCTTCACTGGTGACAAACGGCGAGAGCGCTGGTGTATAATCCATATGCGGAATAATCTGGAGGATTTTTTCTCTGTCATTTTTGGTAAACAGCATGGTACACACTCCTATTTTTCATCGCTTTTCAGTTGTTTTTCAATTTCACAGATCAGTCCCAGGCTAATATCATGACGCCCACCGATATAGCTGTTTTCCAGCCAGCCTTTTAGAATATCAATTGCGTCAAATTCACCCAGCACCTTTCCGCCCAGGCACAATACATTGGAATCGTTGTGCTGACGGGTCATTACTGCTGTGTAGTGGTCGCTTACTGCGCTAGCGCGGATGCCCGGGTAACGGTTTGCTGCAATCGACATGCCAATCCCGGTAGAGCAGATTAGGATACCTCTGGAAAATTCCCCGCTGAGAATCCTTTCACATACCTGCTTTGCATAATTTGGATAACGTACGATCTCCTCCGAATAACAGCCGATATCGGTATAAGGGATACCAGCCTCTTGCAGATATTCCAGCAAAAATCCTTTCAGTCGAAATCCGCCGTGATCACAGCCGATAATAATTGGTTGTTTGCTTTGATTGCTTTCCATATGAACCCCTCTTTACTTCATCAGGGACGGATACCAATGTTTCTTCCCTGCTTTTTCGAGCCGCATATCCCACTCATGCAAAATCTGTACTGCTAGGTTTGCGACCTGGATGCTGCGCTCGATGCCACCATATGCAAATTCATCCTTCTTGCGGTTTGCAAAGGCGGTGCATACGCTGCCGCCGCGCAGCCCATACAGTCCACACAGAGTGAGCAGACAGCTGGTTTCCATCTCAAAATTCAGCACCCGTGCGCGCCGCAGGTCCTCCACCTTGTTTTCGATAAACGACTGGGTATAACCGCCAAAGCCGGGTCTTCCCTGTCCGCAGTACCAGGAGCCTGTCGAGCAGCTATATCCCACATGATACGGAAATCCTAAACGCTCAGCAGCCTCTATCAATGCGAGCGTGACGGTATAGTCTGCCGCCGCAGGATAGGACTTATCCACATACAAATCACTGGTCCCATCATGGCGTACTGCACCAGAATGAATGATGATATCACCACAATTGATATATTCCTGAATTGCACCGCAGGAACCAACTCGAATGAGGGTATCCGCACCCAATGCCACAACCTCTTCAATTGCGCTGGAGGTGGAGCCACTGCCCGCACCGGTTGAACAGCAGGAGAGTTTCACCCCACCAATCTCACCGGAAAAGGTACGATGCTCCCGATAGTCTGCAACCAGCCGGCTGTCGTCCCAGGTTTCGGCGATGGTGTTGCAGCGGGCAGGATCTCCCGGCAACAAACAGTACTTTTCAATATCTCCCTGTCCGCATCGGATATGATATTGCACATTGCCTTCCATAACCGGTCTGGTTGCTTCCGACTTCCACAGCTTGTTTTCATTGCTCATCACAAAATACATCCCTTCACATCGCAATTGTCACATTGCCTTCTTTGTCAATGTGTGAAACATAAGGCACTACTTTGGTCACATTTTCCCGTGCACACAATGCCAGATCCTGCTCCATATGCAGCCGACGCATAATCTCTCCGCTTGCGGAGCTTTGATAAGCCGCCTCTGCACTGGCGTAATTTTCTACAAGGCTGTGTGCAATTTTCGCGGAGTCCTGGAGGTCTACTGCACAGCCGATTGAATCCGCATATTTCTTGATGCTTTGGATCAGCGCACCGGCACAATAGGTATCATCGATGCAGTAAATCTGCCCGTGTTCTCTGCCAGCACAAACAGTACAAATATTCATCCCGTTTTCGAGCGCCATATCTACCGCAGCCTTCGCAACTGCATCGCAATTCAGCATTGAACCAATTAGGATTTTCTCCAATCCCTGTGTGCTGAGCGCACGCACGCCAATGCTGCCATTGGTGGTGCGAAACAGCACCTTACGCCCTGTAAAAGAGTCATGCTGATGTAGCTCGTGCAGTGAGGGGCTAACCTCCGCCAGATCCGCCCGTGAGCCATCCAGTTTTTCTGCACAGATGCAGCAGGATGGTGATAGGGCTTCCGGATGCGCCTGGATATAAGCACCTTCCTCTTCAATCAGTACAATCTCCTGCGCGCCCTTGTCAAAAAAAGTGGCAATGGTACAGCTTGCCCGCACCGCATCAATCAAAATGCAGATTGGGTTGTGGCTTTTGCACACCTCCCGCGGGATAAAAGCAGCATCTATTTTTATGGAACCGTTCATCTTTTTCCTTCCTTTGTCTGGCAGAATCGAACATCCTCATTTGAGGACTGCGGCAGCTTTACCGCAGGGAACCCGCCCAAAGGGCTCCTGTCCCGTTACTACTTGTCAATTCACCAAAAATACCCGCTGTTTTCAAGGCTGTGGGCATAGCCCCTCCAGGTGGGAGCATCTCCGGCTCCCTGGATAGGTTTGAATCGTTTATTTTGTGTCCTCTGGGCGCTGATAGGCAGTCATGTCCTTCACCCACTGCGCAACCAATGCCGGTCCATCTACTTCATAAGCGAAATAGGCATTTGGCTTACGTCCCAGCTGGCCCATATAATCTACAACCGTTTCGCCATCGCACATGCCAGGCGCTGTTTCGATGTCGATTGTGACAAATTTGGTTTTAAACCAATCAGGGTTGATCAGATAGCCGGTAGCGGTCAGGTCATTGAGCCCAACGCCTCCGTTGCGGCCTTCCACCTGGTCAGCAGCACGGATGGTCCGTACCAGGTTGCCCTGCTCGTCGTAAATTTTCTGTACAGCCTTTTCACGGCGGTGGCTCAGTAGTTTGATGATAAAATCAGTGACCGGTGTGCCAGCCTTACCAATCGTGTCCAGATCCTCAACCGTCTGGGTTACCAGGTCGCATACATCCAGTCCTAGCTGTACCACCGGCACGCCGCAGTTATATACTACCTTGGCTGCCTCAGGGTCTACCTTGACATTGTAGCTGGAACGCGGCCCCTGGTTGCCGGAAAAGCGCAGGGTTCCGCCCATGAACAGGATCTCTTTTACATTCTTGGTAAAATCAGGGTCCAACAGAATTGCAAGTGCAACATTGGTCATCGGCCCCAACACCAAAATAGTCACCGGTTCCGGACTCTCTTTCACAATGCGGATCATCTCAACCGGCGCATAGCCTTTTCCTGGCTGGGTGGTTGGCATCGGAAAGCCCAAATCCCCAAAGCCGTCCTTTCCATGAATCCAGGAGGCTTCAATCGCCGGACGCACCAGCGGCCGGTATGCGCCGCCATAGACGGGAATTTCAGGGTGGCCTGCAATTTCCAAAGTGCGCAGTGCGTTAATTATGCACTTGTCCACTCCTACATTACCGTTTGTCACAGTGATTGCTTTGATGTCGAATTTATCGCTTGCAATTGCCCACAGTAGGGACACTGCATCATCATCACCAGGATCGGTATCTATAATAACAGGCTTTTTGGTATTTTCCACTTTCATCAACCTCATTCTGTAAAAATTATCCCAACATTAGGTTCGGTAGTGCTGTAGAAATCTGTGGCACAAAGGTGAACAACAACAGGCATACCAGCAATAGGATAAACTGTGGCATAACCTTCTTAGCAATCTGAAGCACCGGCAGATCGGTAATCGAGGACGCCATAAACAGCGACAGTCCAAACGGAGGAGTCAACAGGCCCAGGGTCGTATTCACCGCAAAGATGACGCCGACCTGAATCGGGTCCACACCTACCGATGTCAACGCTGGCAGCAGCATGGGGGTTACAATCAGCACCGCGGAGAGACCTTCCATAAAGCAGCCAATCACCAGCAGCATCAGGTTAACCAACAAAAGCAGTGCATATTTGTTGGAGGTCAGCCCCAACAGAAAGCTCGCAATTTTGGAGGGGATGTTCTCAAACGTAATCGCATAAGAGAAGCAGGACGCAATCGCAAAGATGGCGGAACAGGTTCCCAATGTGCGCACGGTTTTTACCAGAATCCCCGGCAAATCGCTCCATTTCAGCTCCTTATAAACGAACTTGCCCAGGAAAAACGCCACCAGACAGGCAAAGCCTGCTGCCTCGGTTGGGGTGAAGAAGCCTGCATAGATACCACCCAGAACGATGATAACAATCGACATTGAGCTGAGGGCTGGCAGGAAGGTTTTTACCATCTCTCGGAAGGGGTACGCCTCACTGGTGGGCAGGTTGTGCTTGTGCGCCATATAGACAACCTGGAGCATCAGTCCTACACCCATAATAAGACCAGGAATCATACCTGCCATCAGCAGTGAGCCAACCGATACCCCCGAAACAACACCAAACATAATCAGAGGCAAGCTCGGCGGGATAATCGGACCGATACAAGCCGAGGAAACCGTAACCGCAGTTGCATAATCCTTCTCATATCCCTGCGAGGTCATCATCTCGATTTCCAGCGGTCCCAGTGCGGCTACGTCCGCAACTGCACTGCCGGTAACACCTGCGAACATCATCGATGCCAGCACGTTTACATGCGCCATGCCGCCCTTAAAGCGGCCCACCGTCGCCTTTGCAAAGTTTACAATACGATCCAGGCTGCCGCCTGCATCCATCAGGTTACCCGCCAGGATGAACAGCGGCACCGCGACCTGTACAAACGAGTTCAGTCCAACAAACTGGCGCTGGATTACTGTCCAGATGGGGATTCCCTCAGAGACAAAGTATACTACACAGGAACCCGCCAGTACATAATAGATGGGCACACCCAGGAACATCAAAAGGAACATGGTCCCGAAAATAGCAATCATGCTTCCTTCTCCCCTTTCTTACCCAATGCTGCAATTTGATTTACGATATTCACAATGGTGAAATACAGGGTAAACAAATACCCGATCATCGGTCCGGAATATACCAGGTAGAGCGGAACCTTGAGCTGTGCCGAGGTAGTACCGCTGCTGTAGGTGTGCAGGATATAATCCTTGCCGGACCAGAGGATCATGGTGAGCATTACTGCGCCCACCAGATCCCAGAAGATGCCCAAATATTTATGCACGCTTTTTGGCAAAACGGCACAGATAATATCCACCTTGGGGAACAGGCCGTTCTTATACCCCAATGCCAAACCAAAGAAGATTGCCCAGATAACCGCATAGGTGCTGATTTCATCCAACCATACAACTGGAATGTTGATCTCGCGGCCCAGCACCAGGATGATAACCGCAATCGCAATAATCCCCAGCATTATTGCGGCCACCACATTCAGGACCTTTTCCATCTGGTCGCCCAAACGGTTCATGCCATAAACAATACCCTTTTTCTCAGCCATAACAGAACCTCACATTCTCTTATGTTTGTTATTTGGCCAAAATCTCTTTTATCAACTCTTGTACCCAATCCTCCTGCTGTGCAGCATACTTATCACGAACCGGGATCACTGCCTCATGAATTGCAGCTATATCACATTCGGTTTCCTTCAGTCCACCCTCGCTGAGCAGCCATGCCAGGTCATCATCGAATGCCTGATCTGCCATCTCGCGCAGACGCGGCACCAGAACGGTGTTGATGCCCTCATCTACCAGCTGCTGGTAAGCCTGTGGGAGCTTATCATACATCGGCTTACTGACAACCATAAACATTGGAGTTACAAACAGACGTGGGGAGGTAACATACTCCAGGTTCTCATAGAACGCCATGCTCTTTACACTGGAAGGCACATGGTCCAGACCATCGCAAACGCCCAGCTGTAATGCGGAATACATCTCGGTCCAAGCGGTAGTGGTTGCGTTGCAGTTAAGTGCCTGATAGGTATCAATCAGAATATCAGAGCCCATAACACGAATCTTCTGTGCATTCAGGTCCTCGAATTTTTCAATCGGGTTTTTGCTGTAAATCTGGCGGAAGAAGTTCTGATAGTAGCCGTAATCAATCAGGTTCGCATTTGCAGAAGCTTCCTTAAGCTTGTTGATGAAGCTCTCATCGGTCATAACCTGCTCGAACTGCGCCTCATCCTCGAACAGCGCCGGCAGCGCAAACATATTGTAAGCCGGAACAAAGTTTGCCAACAGACTTGCTGCTGCAACCATACCTGCAACGCTTCCGGTCTGCATACTCTCGAGAACCTCTTGCTCAGCGCCCAGCGTACCGGAGTGGAAAATCTCTACAGTGAATTTGCCGCCGCTCTTTTCCTTCATAAAGTCTGCAAATTCCTGCATTGCAACCTGCTGGAAGTGGTCAGCAGACTGGGTGTGGGTAAAACGCCAGGTAACCTTGTCCAGATCTGCATAGGGGTCACCATTTGCTGGAGCAGCGTCTCCGCCGCCGCTAGATGCGGGTGCTGCCGGAGCCGCGCTGCTCGCTGCTTTGTTGCCGCCGCAGCCGGTCAAGCCGCCCAGGGTCATCATTGCTGCCATACTGATACATAGAATCCGCTTTGTAAAGTTTCTCATATTTCTTCTCCTTCTTCTATTTTAGCTTCCGTTAATGATTGGTCGTCCTACTTTACGAGAGAGGAAATAAAAAAGGGAATTTCTAACCGATTTTGTTTCTCTTTTAGAAATTCCCTCTCTTGCTTATAGGTCGTCCTACTTCTTGTAATAAGAATACAACCTCCTTTGCACTTCGTCAATTCGCTTATCCACCGAAAATCCTGCGTGTTTTTTGTGCAACCTATAAACAAGTCGTACTATTTTCTTCCTTGCCGGATAATATTAAAATTAAACTTGCTGCTGATAAAATAGCTATCTGAATAAAACACCTTTTCGCCACTGGTTGAGTAATGGTATTGGGAAAGTCGGATGAGTGCCGTTGGCTCTTGCAGCTCCAGCTTTTTCATACAGTCTGTGTCGCTCACAGCTGCACGGATCACGCAGTCTGCATAACCAATTTCTGTGCGATAATTCTTCTTTAGGAAATCCAGAAAGGATTCTTCCTTCTGGGTATGGTACAGCTGTTCCATCTCTGGTTGCTCGGTCAGGTAGTCCCGCACCAAAATGACCGGGTCCCCATCCGCGGTGCGCACCCGCTCGACTGCCAGAACGCTGGTTCCTTCTGGAATTTCCAGGTTGGCTGCCATCTCATGGTCCGCCGGAAAGGTCCAGGTGGTCACCGAACGTGTGCCTGGCTGGTAGCCATGGTTGCGGATTACCGTGCTGATGCTGGAAAATGCAGAAATATTGCTGGTGAACTGGCCGTGCTTTTTCAGTACAAAGGTCCCCACCCCATGGCGGGAGTAAACGACCCCCTCCTGCTCCAAAACACGGATCGCTTCCCGCACAGTATTGCGGCTAATTCCCAATGCTTGCGCAAATTCTGTTTCAGAGGGTAGCCGCTCTCCATATAGTTCGTTATCGCGAATATACGCAAAGATCCGATCTCTGGCACACAAATACGCGCTTTTTTTTACAATTTTTTCCATTGTGTTCTCCCAACCATACATTGCAGTTTCGTTTTTAGAATGAGCAGCTTTGACAGTTATTTAAGCAACCTCCAATGCTAAGCGCATCATATCCACAAAAGCAGTCTGGCGGTCCTCGGCCGAGGCTTCTACCCCGCTTACCAGATGGTTAGACACCGTCAAAATACTTAATGCGCGCTTATTATGCCGTGCAGCCAACATATACAGCACCGCACTCTCCATTTCCACACCCAAAACGCCCATCTTCAGGAATTTCATTGTATCATAAATTTCCTCTGGATAAAAGATGTCGCTGGATAAAACATTTCCTACATAATAAGAAATGCCCAGCTCGTCAGCCTTGTCTGTGGTCGCGCGCAACAGCGAATAATCCGCAATTGCAGAGTAGGTCCCAGGCAGCGCATATTGCTGTGGCCAGGTTGTTTGGTAGCAAGCACCCATTGCCAACACAATATCCCCAACATTCAATTGCGGTGCCATTCCGCCTGCGGTGCCAACACGGATGATCGTTTCCACATCGTACAAATTGTACAGCTCATACGCATGTGCCCCCGTAGAGGGCACGCCGATTCCGCCGGCCATCACCGAAACCGGCTTTCCATGATAGTCCCCTGTATAGGCATACATACACCGAATTGCATTGATCTGCCGCACATTTTCCAGGAAATTTTCCGCGATGAATTGTGCACGCAGTGGATCTCCTGGCATAAGAACTGTTTTTGCAAAATCACCCTTTTGAGCCGAAATATGATGTGTTGGTGCTGTCAAAGCCATGCTATATTCCCCTCTCTGTCTACATTTTGCAGCTTCATTTGCTGTGCCTCAAGGCAAAGGTATTACTTAGTGATTTTATTATAATGGCTTGTCCAGAATAAGTCAATACTCACAGGTCGTCCTACTTCTATTTTAATAAAATTTAAAAGCCGCCTAACTGTACAAAGGAGGAGCTTGCAAGCTCCTCCTTTAAGATCTTGGTTTGTCAATTACACCGGCAGCATTTTGGAACGGTTTTTCCAGCTCATCCACTGGGTAATCAGCACTGCTAGGAAAAGTCCTATCGCAATTAGATCGGTGAACGTTCCTGGGAAGATCAGCAATAGCGCCGCCGCTCCCAAGCAGCATCGTTTCACCGGATTGAGAATCCCGATAAAATATCCCTGTACACCCGCAGCCAGAATGCAAACACCGAAGGTCGCAGTAATGGTCGATTGCACAATCTGCAACGGCGTTCCTTGTAGCAGCAACACCGGATCATATGCCACAATGAATGGCACAATATACCCTACCGCCGCAATTGCTGAGGCGGTGAAGCCGGTTTTCATCGGCTCGGATTTCGCAAGGTTTGCGCCTGCATAGGCCGCCACCGCCACCGGTGGTGTAATATTCGAGATAATCGAGAAATAGAACACAAACATATGCGCCGCGATTGGCTCTACTCCCAGCTTGATCATCACCCGCGCGCCCAGTGCGGATGCGATAACATAGGCAGCCGTGCTCGGCACGCCCATTCCCAGGATGATGCAGGAAATCGCAATCAGGATCAGCGCAATGAACTTGATACCGCCGGAAAACGCAATTACAATACTAGAGAAGCTGAGTGCTAAACCTGTGTAGGTGACCGCTACCACGATAATCCCCGCGCCGGCCAGCGCCACCGCCACCATAATGGAGCTTTGCGCGCCGGAATACAGCGCATGTAAAATTTTCTTTGGGGTCATGCGTGTTTCCTTTTTGAGATAGCTAATCAGGATGCTTGCCGCGATGGAGGTTACGCCTGCCAATAGGGTGGAATAGCCGTTCAAAAGCATATAGAACAGCAGCACAACCGGCAAAAACAGGTAACATTTCTTGCCAACATCTTTCCAGTTGGGCAGTTCCTCCTTTGGCTCCCCTTTGATGTCCTCTTTCAAGCAGCGGAAATGAATCATCATCATAATCGATAGATAATATAGTACCGCTACAATCGTCGCACACATTGCCAACTTGACATATGGCATATCCAGATTTTCCGCCATGACAAACGCTGCTGCGCCCATGACCGGCGGCATCAGTTGCCCGCCGGTGGAAGCGGCCGCCTCCACCGCACCTGCAAAATGCGCGGGGAACCCATTCTTTTTCATCAGCGGAATGGTGAAGCTGCCGGTAGTGTACACATTTGCAACCGCGGAGCCGGTCAGAGTTCCAAACAGCGCACTGCTCAGGGTCGCAATTTTAGCGGGTCCGCCGCGCGTGGAGCCCGCCAGCGCGCGGGAAAAGTCGGTAAAGAACTCTCCTGCGCCGGTCTCCATCGCAACTGCGCCAAAGATAATAAATACAATGATATAGGTCGCGGAGGTACCCATGAGGCTTCCAAAAATGCCTTCACCGCTGAGCAGGCAAACCGACTCTACCAGACGTGGCAACGCCAATCCCTTGTGATTGAGCATTCCAGGCAGATATGGCCCCAAATAGAGGTAGGCCAGCGCCAGCACAACCATAATAGACATGACGCCGGTGACTGCGCGGCGCAGCGCTTCAATGACCACCACAATCAGGATCAACCCCAGCGCAATTTCAATCCCCTTTACCTTGGTGACAAACACCATCCGTCCCTCTAACGTCACACGGTTGATGATCACATAAATGCAAGGCAGCACCGACGCAACCGCCCAACATACATCAAAGGCGGTAAACCGGTCAATGGGGGATTTTTTGGTTGCTGGATAGAGCAAAAATGCCATCGGCAGCAAACACGCTAGATGCACGCCACGCTGGATAAAGGGAGCTCTTACGCCAAAGGTTGCTGTATACAGGGAAAATAAGGAAATCAAAATGCCAATCGCAAACACAATGTAAAGCATTGGTCCTTTTAGCTTTCTCATCTACCACTCACCTCATCAAAGGCTGGCTCTTGTTTACTGCATATAGCCTTTGTCTTTATAAAATTTCTCTGCGCCCGGATGCAGCGGCGCACCCGCATTCTGCCAAGCGGTCTTGATATCAAATCCTGCCCAGCTCGGATGGATCGCCTTAAACTCGTCGATATTCGCATCGATAATTTCCAGCATCCGGTAAACAACCTCATCCGGTACGTCGACATTCGCGCCCAGACCACTTGCCATCTGCACGGTCTTGATATCCTCGGTCAAAAAGTCATAGGTGCCTGCGGGGATGGTGGTTTCAGACAGCGCATAGTTTTCCACCAGGTATTTGCGCAGATCGTCCGGCAATCCAAACAGCTTGACATCACGCGCGGTCATGATCTCCTGCAACACATTGGAAGGAAGCGCAATCTGGTTGAACATCACGTCAATGTGCTTATCCTGTGCGAGCTGCGACCAATCGCTGTATGGGGTATAGGTCACGCTACCGCCCCAGCTCTTGATATCTTCCTCGCTCGCATTGTAATATTTGCAAACGATATCGAAGAACAACGCAGGTGTTGTGGAGCCCTTATTGGGGGTTAAGAATCGAATCCCCTTCTTCTCTTGGAAAATCTCCTCCAAAGAATCGGCTGCTACATCCGCCAGCGCAGAAACCTCGATAACCTGCGGACTCAAACCGGTCGCTACAATCCGGATACCGTCCACCTTCTCCTCATACGGCGTTTCCCCGTTGCAGGCGAGCAAGGTCATCGGCGGGTAAACCCAGCCTACGTCAAACTGCCCATTTCCAATGGTAGCCGAATTTGCAATACCAGTTCCCGGCGACACTTTAAAGGTAATGCCAGGCTCTTTGTCGGTGATGAACTCGGAGAATGCCGCAAAGGTAGAGTACCAACCGCCACCAACCGCACCGGCTGTCGCGTTCAGGTCAATCTCAACCGGTTCGCTGGAGGGCGCCTCTGATTCTGCCAGCGCAGCTTGTGAAGAAGCAGCCTGCGAAGAAGCTGGTGCCTCCTGTGACTGCGGCGCAGAGGAAGCGGCTCCTCCACAACCCGCCAGCGCCGCTAGCATACTTCCAGCTAATACCAGCGCCAAAAAACGCTTTTTCATAGATAATACTTCTCTTTCTGATTTACAGTCGGAATCCCTTCCCCTGCAAATTATCCCAATGCTTCCTCTAGGAAACATCCATCACGAATTAGCAACAGATCATCGATATAAAGGCTCGCATCCTTCACAATCATGTCAATATGCTTTTTCGCAACCACTGTTCCACCAAAGTTCGCATTATTGCCTGCCGCCATATGTACGGTGCCCAGACCTGCTTCATCCTCCAACAGTGCACCACAAAGCCGTGCACAAGGATTCAGTCCAATGCCGAGCTCGCCCACCAAAAAGCACTGCGGATCCCCTGCGCTGCTCAGCAGCGTTTGCAGTTCCTGTGCTTGTGTACCGCCAGTAATAGAGGTGATCACGCCCTTTTCTACCTTGACCGTAACCGGCTCGCGGATGAGACCCACCCCTGCAATGCTGGCATTGACCACCAACACCCCTTCGGTTTTGCCCTCCATCGGCGCAATGCTTGACTCAATGTTCGGCGGCGCCGCAAAAGCACCCGCCGTGCGCGCTACACCGTCCACCGCACGCCCGTTGCGCCCCTTCAGATCAAAGCTGATGTCTGTCCCCGTTTTTTCACAAACAATGCGGGCGCTTGATGCCTGGGTAAGCAGATCCTTGACCTTGTTTGCAACAATCTGCCGCTGTAAAAAGTCCGCCTCAATCGCGCCGGAAATCATCATCTCCGGCCAGAATTCCGGCATCGTGATAATCCGGCAGCCTGCTGCTTTGGCATCCTTGACCGCTTGGGTGTGCGACATGGATTTGGTCGTAACCAAAAACGCCACCGTCGCCTTGACCAGTGCACCGCCAACCAGTGCAGGCGGCTCTGCGCCATGCCCCTTTGTCGGCTGGATTACCACCATGTTGGTGCAGGCGCCAAGCGCCAAACAAGCGCGTGTCATCTGGTTTGCAACGGTAAAGGATTCGTAATCACAAACGATAACCGCTACATCCTCGCTGGTAACCCCCGCACAGTCGGTTGCCAGCTTCATCGCACCTCGCATCATCAAATTTTCACGCATTTCCATAGTCCCTCTCCTTTCTATCTAAGCCCAAATAAAGCCCCCTCTGGCCTTTTTAAAGAATGCAAGGGGTCTAGGAGGCAGCGTCCCTCGCCACTTCCCGCAATAAAATCCTTTGGTTTTATTGCAAAAAACCCCCTTACTGCTTGCGGTACAGGGTCGTCAGACTGATCCCCAATGCCTGTGCCGCCAGCTTTTTACCCTCGGTGGTGTCCCCGTAAAACTCCAAATATTTGGCAATCGCCATCTGTTCAAACCCCTGTGTCATCTCCTGCAAGGTTTCCTTTGTACTGCCGGGCTGCGGCAGTAGACAATCTGCTGCTACAGAAAGCCCCAATCCCGTCGGCGCTAACAGGTATGGCGGCAGGTTTTCCAGCTCAATCTGTCCGCCCTCGGTAAAGTTTACCGCATATTCCAGCACATTCTCCATTTCACGAATATTCCCCGGCCACTGGTAAAAGAACAGCTTTTGCTGCACATCATGCGAAATTAGCTTGGACGGCAAACCCAGCCGCGCACAGATTTTTTTCACAAAATATTGCGCACAGAGCAGAATGTCGCTCCCGCGCTCCCGCAGTGGAGGCAATTCCAATGGGATTACATTCAGCCGGTAGTATAAATCCTCTCGAAATCTCCCCTCCCCCAGCATCGCTGGAATATCCTTGTGGGTTGCCGCAATCACCTTAATATCTAGCTTGACCGGCTTGCTCCCACCGATGCGGACGACCTCTCGTTCTTGGAGCACCCGTAGCAGCTTTGGCTGCAAATGCAGTGGCAGATCTCCAATTTCATCCAAAAATAGCGTGCCACCGTTCGCCTGCTCGAATTTACCGGCCTTCCCCCGCGGGTCCGCTCCGGTAAAGGTGCCGCGCTCATAGCCAAACAGCTCGCTTTCCATCAGCGATTCCGGTATCGCCGAACAGTTGACCGAAACCAGTGGCGTATGGCAGCGCCGTGAACTTGCATGAATGCACTTGACAAACAATTCTTTACCCGTTCCGCTTTCGCCGGTAATCAGGATGGTAGAATCGGTGCGGGCAGCAATTTTCGCCTGTGCAATCACCCGCTGGAGCGCCTCACATTCCCCAATAATCTGTTCAAAGCCTACTCGCCCGCCAGAGCCAAAGCGTGCGGCAATCTGTGCAACCCGCTGCTGCTCATCAAAGCTGATCAGCGTGGAGACCTTTTCGTTGTGCAGCATGACCTCCTGCGCATGATATGCAACCTGTAAGGTCCGGTCCCCTACCATCCATTCTGCATAAACCTCCTGCCCACTGGATGCTTCCGGATCAAAGCCCTGCAAAAATTCTTCCAGCGGACGCCCGACCACCGTCTGCCCTAGAATATCGATTCCCAGTGCACGCAGCGCCGCATTGTTGATATAGCTGATCTCCCCCTCGCTGCCAACAATCAAAATTCCCTTGTCAATCGAGTTAATCAGCTCATTGATATTTGCTTGTCCAATATGAATTTGGTTGCGCATGGTCAGATTTTCTACGTCCTTCGCCAGCGAATCTGCAAGCTGCTCCAACACCTTTACCAAGGAATCGGCTTTCTGTTCCACCAAAGCTTTTTGCTCCATATTGAACGCACAAAGTCCGATCACTCCTATCACTGCACCACCCGATAAAATCGGCGCAGCGAGCGTCCCGACCTCCTCGCAGCTCAGATAATTTGCGCAGCTCTTGCAATGTAGCGTTTTGGAGCGGATGTTGACCATCGGCCTGCCGGTTTCCAACACACGGGTAAACACCGAATTTTCCGGTGTATTCTCCAGCAAATGCTGCCGAAAATGCCCTGTCCCAGCAATCCGCAACAGCTTTTCATCCACAATCGTAAGCTCCAGACCCAACACGCCGGAAAGGTCCTCCGCCATCTGCTGGACGCGGTCCTCGATAAATTTTAGATAGGACATTTTCCGCCCCTCCCTGCCCAGGTCTAAGCGCTTACATTTCTTTGTTTGTTCCCACAAATTTATTTCAGCATTACATTGATAATTTCGTGGTCCATGTCCCGCATCCCGTCCATACAAATCTGTCCCAGATTTTGGATTGTTCCTTCCGCGTCGGCCTCTACAATTCCGTCCGTGCCATCTATTATAATGTCATGCACTGCAAGCGACGCTTGGATAACCGCCTCCGATGCGGCAGCCGCCAGCTTGAGCGCACAGCCGCCCTTTGCCCCATCACAAAGCATCCCTGCAACCGTACCAACCATATTCCGAATTGCACCAGCCAGCTGCTGATCATTACCGCCATACAGCCAACTAATCGCCACCGATGCACCGATTCCCGCCGCAACTGCACAGCCACAGATAGGCGAGAGCTTCCCCGTATACTCTTTAATATAAGCGGTTACCAGATGGCTGATCGCCAGTGCACGCGCCAGTGTTTGCTCATCCTTGCCCAACCGCTCGCAAACAACCGCCACTGGCAAAATTGCCGTCAAACCATGGTTGCCGCTGCCCGCGCTGCTCATGACCGGTTTATTCACGCCCGCCATACGCGCATCACAGGCGGAAGCTGTCACCATCTTGGCATGATTGGCAATGTCGTCCTGCAAAATTCCCTGCTGTTCCAGCGCGCGAATGCCCTGCCCAACTGCCATTCCAAGGGTATGCTCAAAGCCATAGGCGGCCATATCCATATTGACCCTTACGCCATCCAGCAAAAACGCAATCTGTTCAAACTCCACCGTCTCCGCAAATTTACGGATGTCCGCTACAGATAAGTCCTTCAATTCCGCCAGCAGCCAGCTTGTATTGTCCTCCTGCTGCTCGGCCTGTTGCAGTAATGTCGCCTTTCCATTGAGCCACAGACCGGTTACGTTGGTGTGGCTTTTCTCAATCACGCAGCAGCTTTCATCCCCATTCTGGCCAGTTACCTGTGCCCGAATATAAAAGTTTCCTTTCTGGTCCTCAACCTGTAGCAGCACGCGTTTTTCCGTTACAAATTGTTGTGCCTGCTGTGTATAGGAGGTATTTACCCGGCGCAGCACCTCCAATCCACCCTGCGCGTCGCCGCAAAGAACCCCCAGTGCAGCCGCAATTTCCAACCCTTTGCTGCTGGTGCCTGGAATTCCAACCCGCATTCCATTTTTAAAAATATTCGGGCTCACATCCACCTGTACCCGTACCGGCTCCCCCTGCAACAGTGCAGCAGCCTGTGCCGCCGCAAGTGCAACCGCGGCAGGTTCGGTACAGCCTAGAGCAGGCTTTACCTGCGTTTTTAGAATGTCGATATATTTTTGCATTTCCATAACGTTCACCTTGCTCCACTCAAAATTATTCCAATACAGTCCATCATCGACCTTCTATATAAAGCAGCAAGTTTTGTGCCAAAGTTTCTTCCTTTAAAAATCCCTAGCCAGGTGGATTTTTTGCCTTTTGCAACAAATTTCATTTTTTCATTTTTGCAAATTTAAAAATTATTTTTTATTTTTGAAAATAAATAAATGCCTTTCTCACCATACCCAGTCATAACGCAGCTGATTCCAGCGATAGACCACCTTTTCTACATCCAAAATGATCTCACATTCAGCATGATAGGGCGGCTGATCAAACCATACCCAACACAAAAACAACATTGATTGAAAGCTTTTATATTGCGTGAGGAACTCTATCCGATAATCTCCGCGATTTACCGCATTGATAAAGTCCAACGGCTCCCAGCTTTTACGAATGGTCAGACCCTCTTTATTTTCCCGAAAGGTATAGATGCAAACCCCTTCGATCTCCCCTTCAGTGATCTGGAAATCTACCTGTGCAGCATCTGTACTAACCGTTTTATCCGATTCATTCTGTGGGTGCTGGCTTGTGATCCAAAAGCCCTCCGGAAAGAGAAAGGAGAGAACCCCATCCTGAAACTCTATTTTTTCAGCAGAACAATCATGCAGGCTGAGAAAATCGTCTGTAAATTCGCAGTGCTGATACATCCAATCCCTCCAAAGCCACGATAAAATAAAAACCGGTGTGGACATTGCATCCACACCGGCCTCCATAATAAACATTCAATATTGCTGCCTTTGCTTACTGAGCGTCCTTCATCTTCGCAAAGCACTCAGAGCAATAAACCGGACGGTCCTCACGCGGCTGGAAAGGAACCTTTGCCTCGCCGCCACAGGAAGCACATACAGCAGTGAACATCTCACGCTGCGGTCTCGCATTGTTCTTGCGTGCATCGCGACATGCTTTGCATCTCTGCGGCTCATTTACAAAGCCTCTTTCAGCATAGAACTCCTGCTCGCCAGCAGTAAAAACGAACTCGGCTCCGCACTCTTTGCATGTTAATGTTTTGTCTGTGTACATTTGATTAACCTCGCTTAAATTTGGATTTACCCACTGGAACTGCATGAACCGAGATTGATAACAAGCTCTGCTAATGGGCGCCAAAGGGTATATATGCAACCCCTATTGGGATTGTCACAAAATTGGGGTTCGCGGAAGGTTCATCCTGGGATAAACACGCTCCGCAGCTTTCGCCGCACTCTTTGCAAGGCATTGTCAACAGCTTTCACAGACGATTTCAGTTTCTGCGCCATCTCATCATAAGAGTAAGAGCTGAGGTACAATTGTAAAACTTGCCGTTCGAATAAGGACAAAAGATTCAGAATTTGCTGATTGCGTGCGTCGGCTTCCTCATGCTGAATGACAACAGCTTGAGGATCAACGTTAAAGGTGACAGCCTCGACCGTTTCGCTCAGCGGAACGTACCCCCTCATTGGTGCGTTCTTATCCCGCATATGCGCAGCAATCGCGCTACTCAGCTTATTATTCACACAAACAGTTGCAAATGTCCGAAAGGAACCACGCGCATCATCACGGTAATTGCGAATTGCTTTCAGTAAGGCAATCATGCCCTCTTGAAAAAGGTCCTCTACATCCAGCTCGGCCCTTGCAAAAGCTTTTGCCCGCAATAAAACCCGCGGCTCATAGCGTATAATCAGCGTGGTCAAAGCCTGGTCATCGCCCTCTTTGGCCAGACGCGCGAGCGCTTCATCGGTATCGTCTTGAAGCGATTTGTGTTCCACAATCTCAGCCATCCAACTCTCCCGATTCTGCACATAATATGACCCCACTAAATACGATTGTTATTATAACAATCATTTTGGATTTTGTCAAGTATTTTGTGCAAACATCCCATCAGGATTCCTCTTTCTGGAATTTTTTTACGAGCTCGATAAAATAGCCGGCAGTTTCCTGTGGAATTTCGACCGCTGTTATAATATTTGTGGTTCCGTTTTGGGTGCGCGCAAGGTATAGTTTATCTTCACACAAGAAAAATTTGTTGCCGCGAAACGAGACAAATAATCCGTCCTTGCTTTGCTTATAAAAGGTAAAGTAATTGCTGACCTTGTGCTTGCTGGGGTCCAATTCCACCGCCTTTAGCGCCCCTGCCTTGTTCTTCACAGGGTCAAACAAATTTAGCCCATAGGTGTCGCCAAGATGGGTGATCTCCTCAAATTTTTCCAGATTGATCTCCTTGATTTCATGGTCTTTGCGGCGCTCCGGCCATCTCATATCGGTCCTGCAATAATAGTTGAAGTTTTCCGCGTCAGCGTAATACGCCTGCGCCTTCTCCCACTGGGATTTCAGGCAGAACACCATCCCCTCGGATTTAGACCCGATATGATAGGTATGAACACAATCGAATTGGCTGTCCTCCAGCTTTCGGAAGGTCTTACCCCCTACCTCATACTCCTCCTGCTGATAGGACAGCTCATCCGGCCATAAATCCCCATAAAAGCCGGATTGGTATACCTGTCTGTCCACCCTGACCTCGCGCGGTCTGTCAATCACCGCCAGCAAACACCCACTCAGGCAAGCGGCCAGCAAAATAGCCAGCACCGCAAAACATTTTCGCATGATACCCCTTCGCTTCCTCTGTCAAATTGCCCGCTAATCCCGAACGGTAATATCCCGCAGCCATTTAAAGCCACAGATACGCCAGGTGGAGACCAGTGTCTTGAAAATCTCGTCACTGCGCAGCAGAAAAAACACCATTGGCGCAGACCAACCCCATTTGAGTCCCGCTAAAAATCCCAGTGGCAGCGCTTCCAACCATAGGAACACTGTTTCCACCAGCAACACAAAATTTCCGTCTCCACCGGCGCGCAACACGCCAACCATGTCGATGACCGCCAGTGACTGGAAAATTGTGAGTAGCGCACCCACACGGCTGATCGAATGCGCGATTTGGATGGTCTCTGCCGTGAGGTTATACATCGAAATCATCAGTGGGCTTGCAACCAAAGTAATCGCACAGGCCGCCAATCCCAACCAGATCGAAATCCACAGCAGCCGTTTGGAGCGTTCCTTTGCCAAGTCGTAGTGCCCCGCGCCAATCGTGTTGCCCACGATGGTCAGTGCCGCGTTACCGACTCCAAAAATCACCACCGTCACCAGCTGATTGAGCACGGTATAAATGCTGTTAGCAGCGGTAAAGCTGGTGCCCATGCGTCCGATTACCACCGAGACCATTGCATTACCGGTGCTCCATATCAGCTCATTGCCGATAATCGGCAGCGAAAGTGTCACATATTTGCGGTAGAGCATCGCATTATTGCTCAGCAGATCACGCCAATGAAATCGAATTTTTTTCTCACGGAAAACAAGATAGTACAGCAAAACCAACGCCTCGGCCACACGAGCGCAGCAGGTCGCAATCGCGCCGCCCTGTACCCCCAGTCGCGGAGCGCCCAGCTTCCCAAAAATCAATATGTAGTTGAGGCTTGTGTTGACCACCAGCGACACCAGATAAACCGCCACCGAGATATTGACCGTTCCCACCGAGCGCAGCATGATAATGCTTATGCTCACCAATGTGTAAATGGGATAGGAATAGCCGATAATCCGCAGATATTGGCAGCCATAGGAAATGACCTCTTGGTCGAGGGTGAAGATGCTCATAAACTGGCGGGGAAACACCAGCGCCACCACCGAAAAGCAGAGCGCTGCTGCCAGTCCAACCTTTAAAGTGAGCGCCTCCACCCGCCGGATAATCGGGATTTCCTGTTTGCCCCAATACTGCGCAATCAGCACATTTGCGCCGCCCGCAATACCAAAGCCCAAAACATTCATCATAAACCACAGCTGGTTTGCGATAGAGGTTGCGGACAGCTGCACCTCTCCGAGCTGCCCAATCATCAACGTATCCATCATTGCAACCATAACCGTAATCAAGTTTTGCAGGGCTATCGGCGCTGCAATGGTCGCCAGCATCCGATAAAATGCCCGATCCTTTTCAAACAGTCTCATAAAGCCCTCCTTGTAGAAATCGGAGGCCGGGCAGGTTAACACCCGACCGACCTCACATATGCGCCCCTTAAAAACGCTTTATTTATACGGTTACCTTCTGTACAATGACATCCTCTACTGGCTTGTCATTTTCGGTTTTCACCGCAGCAATCGCGTCGACAACCTCCATCCCCTCGACCACAAAGCCGAACACGGTATGCTTGTAATCCAGGTATGGTGTACCACCCAGCTCGCGATATAAGGCCATAACCGGCTGCATCAATTCCCCATACTCCGCCGGCACGCCGGCCTGCATCTTCTCGTTCAGCTGCGCATTGAGCTCATCCACCAGCTTGTTGAGTTCCTCTTCGGTCTTTCCCTCCTGCTGTGCAGCCTGCAACTGCATGGTTGCAAGGTAAAGTTCCCGATTCATATACATCGTTTCCAGCATATCCGCTTCGGATGCGCCACCAAACGCATCCTTTGCCTGCACAATGAAGAACTGGCTGCCATTGGTGCTATAGCCTGCATTCGCCATCGACAGTGAGCCGCGGAAGTTGTGCAACAGATCGCTGAACTCATCCTGGAACGCGCTCCCAAAGAAGCTTTCGCCGCCTGCGCCGGTGCCGGTTGGGTCACCGCCTTGAATCATAAAATCGTCGATTACTCGATGGAAGGTCAAACCATCGTAATAGCCCTTTTTGGCCAGCTCCACGATGTTTTCAACCGTTTTCGGCGCCTGTTCTGGGAACAGTACAATTTTGATGGTACCCATCGAGGTTTCCATCGTCAAAAGCGGCAGCTCGTCCGCCTCCTGCGTGCCTTGATAGAGCTGCTCAAACCGCTGTGCAAAGGTGGTCGGGTCCTCCTCCTGAATTGTTCCCAGCGGCATCTGTGGTGGTTGCTGCGGCTGCTCCTCGCTGTTAGAGGAGGCAGGCGCCTCGGATGAGGCTTGAGACGATGTAGCAGTAGCAGTGCTGGATGCGTCGCTTGCGCTACTCTCAGAATTCCCACAGGCAGCAAGTCCAAACGTTAGCGAGCCTGCCAATAAAAGTGCAATGATTGTTTTCATCATATAAATCCTCCGTCTTTTTAGGATATCCTTATTTTTTCATTTCAGTCATATAG
>CAJUJI010000019.1 GCA_910586875.1 uncultured Anaerotruncus sp.
CGCGGCCAAAGGCGCTGCCTTTGGAATCCGCAGCCTTTGGAAAGGCTGGCGAAATTTTTCGCACAGCCCGCCGCGCATGGCGTGGCAAAAGCCTATCTCAGCGCATCCCATGTATTGAAAAAAATTTTAGCAGAAAGGAAGCTGCCCATGAAAACCTTATATTTTGAGTGTTATTCCGGCATCAGCGGGGATATGACCGTCGCCGCATTGCTTGACCTGGGTGCAAGCGAACAAAAGCTACATGCCGCCTTGGATAGTCTGGGGATAGACGGGTATCATATTCACACCGGACGGGTGGATAAATGCGGCATTTCGGCCTATGATTTCGATGTGCATTTGCATGACCATGAGCACCCGCATGAGCATGATCACGAACACCCTCACGACCACGAGCACCGCAACCTGCTAGACATCCTGGAAATTATCAATCATGCAAAAATCTCGGAACATGCAAAACAGATCGCGCGAGAAATTTTCGGGCATGTCGCCTGCGCCGAGGCCAAGGTACATGGCAAGCCGATTGAGCAGGTGCATTTCCACGAGGTTGGCGCGATTGACTCGATCATCGATGTAATTGGCACCGCGGTCTGTGTGGATGACCTCAATGTAGACCGCATCTGCTGCACACCGCTGTATGAAGGAACCGGCACGGTCACCTGTCAGCATGGGGTTATGCCAGTACCTGCGCCCGCTACCGCTGAAATCATCTCTGCGGGTGGGCTAAAGCTGCGCATTACCGATAATGTCGGTGAGATGGTCACCCCCACTGGCGCAGCAATTGCCGCTGCACTTTGCAAGGGAATGCCGCCCAAAAGCTTCCGTCTGCTGAAAACCGGCTATGGCGCCGGCAAAAAGGATTTTCCACGCGCCAATATCCTGCGCGCGCATCTGATCGAGGAGGATACCTCCCAGGACGAGGTGCTCAAGCTGGAATGCAACATCGACGACATGAGCGGCGAACAGCTCAGCTTTGCAATGGAGCGGCTGTTTGAGCTGGGCGCACTGGACTGCTGGTTCACCCCCATTCAGATGAAAAAGAATCGCCCTGCGGTATTATTGTCGGTGCTCTGCCGCCCTGAACAGGGACAATCCCTTACCGAATGCCTGTTGCAGCACACCAGCACCATCGGTGTACGCAGCAGCAGTATGCAGCGCACGGTGATGGAGCGTTACCCCGACGTTGTACAGACCCCTTATGGAGAGGTCGATGTCAAACGCTGCCGCTATCATGGCATCGAGAAATTTTTCGTAGAATATGAAAGCGCACGGGCCTGTGCATTGCGTTATGGTGTGCCAATCTACCAGATTTATCGCGCTTGCGAGGACTAAAATCATGCGAAACGATTATTTTTGCAGGATTTAAAATTTAATCTTGCAAAATCTTGCCGAATGACATATACTATAATACAGACGCAAAACGGGTTGTCACCCGAATACATGATTATAGTGGAGGTCATTACATATGGCAAGATACAGTGCGCTGCCGCAAAAAGAACTGGAGGCACTGCACCGCGAATTGCGCGCGCGGTATGAAAGCCGCAAGGGGATGGGACTAAAGCTGGATATGTCCCGCGGAAAACCTGCAACCGATCAGTTGGACATTGTAATGGGAATGCTGGACGTATTGCGTTCGGATGCCTCCCTGTTTGCAGCGGACGGCATCGACTGCCGTAATTACGGCGATTTCGATGGAATTCCCGAATGTAAGACCATTTTTTGTGATATGCTGGGGGTCAGCTTTGATGAGCTATTCCTCTGTGGAAACTCCAGCCTAGCGGTTATGTATGACGCCATTGGCAAAATGATGCTGCACGGGGTCCGCCCTGGGGCTGAGCCATGGTGCAAGCTCAAGGAGATTAAATTTCTTTGCCCCTCTCCCGGTTATGACCGCCACTTCGCAATTACCGAGCGGTTTGGATTTGAACTAATCCCAATTGAAATGGGCGCGGATGGCCCGAATATGGACCAGGTAGAGCGGCTGGTCGCCGGTGATCCCTCCATCAAAGGGATTTGGTGCGTGCCTCTATACTCCAATCCGACAGGCGTTTCCTATTCGGATGAAACGGTACGCCGTCTCGCACGGATGCGCACCGCTGCCTCTGACTTTATGATTATGTGGGATAATGCTTATGCCATTCACCACCTGTATGACGAGGAAAAGGACCAAGACCGCCTGTTAAACATTCTAGCGGAGTGCAAAAAAGCAGGCGATCCCGATCGGGTGATGATGTTCACCTCCACCTCAAAGGTGTCCTTCCCCGGCGGCGGAATCGCAGCCTTTGCCTGCTCGAAGAATGTGATGAAGCGCATGAAGAAGCTGCTCTCTATCCAGACGATTGGTTTTGATAAGCTGAACATGCTGCGCCATGCCCGCTATTTTGGCGACTATGCTGGAATGCGCGAGCACATGAAAAAACATGCGGCGCTGCTGCGTCCCAAGTTTGAGACGGTCCTGAATGCGTTTGAAACCGAGCTCGCGGGCAAAGGAGTTGCCGAATGGACCAACCCACACGGCGGCTATTTTATCTCGCTGGACGTCATGGACGGCTGTGCAAAACGTGTGGTGCAGCTCTGCAAGGATGCTGGCGTTTCGCTCACCTCTGCGGGCGCGACCTACCCCTATGGTGTTGACCCGCGCGACCGCAACATCCGCATTGCACCGACCTACCCGCCCATTGAGGAGCTGGAGCAAGCGGTAAGCCTGCTGTGCTTATGCGTTGAGCTGGCCGCAGTGGAAAAACTACTGCATAGAAAATAAGCGATTGACGGCAGGCGGCTATTCTAGCTGCCTGCTGTGTGCAATTCACCCCAAAATGTGTAGGACGAAAAAATCTCATTTCGTCACAGGTGACGGAGCCCTCTTAACCCCACGACCTTTAAAAAGATGTGCGCTGTAGCGCAAAAATTAGAAAGGATGTTGTCAATGAGCGGTCAATATCAAAAGTACGAAAGCCCATTTTGCACCCGTTACGCCAGTGAGGAGATGCAATATATCTTCTCGGCTGACAACAAGTTCAAAACCTGGCGCAAGCTTTGGGTCGCGCTGGCAAAGGCGGAGCAGCGGCAGGGACTGTCCATCACAGACGAGCAGATTGCGCAGCTGGAAGCGAATATAGACAACATCAATTATGAGGTAGCGATTGCGCGCGAAAAGGAATGCCGCCATGATGTGATGAGCCATGTATATGCCTATGGGGTGCAGTGCCCCCAGGCAAAGGGCATCATCCATCTTGGCGCGACCAGCTGCTATGTGGGCGATAATACCGATGTCATTCTTATGCGTCAGGCGTTGCAGGTGGTTCGCCGCAAGCTGCTGAATGTCATCTCACTGCTGGCGTCGTTCGCGGACGAATACAAGGCAATGCCTGCGCTGGCCTACACCCACCTGCAACCAGCGCAGCTAACCACCATCGGCAAGCGCGCCACCCTCTGGATCAATGAATTGATGATGGATTTTGAGGAAATTGAATACCGCATTGCAGGTCTAAAGCTGCTGGGCAGCAAGGGAACCACCGGCACACAGGCCAGCTTTGTAGAGCTATTTGACGGCAACTCTGAAAAAATCAAGGCGGTTGAGGCGGATATCGCAGCGGCGATGGGCTTCGACGCGGTGGTGCCGGTTTCGGGACAAACCTACTCCCGCAAGGTAGACAGCATGGTAGTGAACGCGCTGGCGGGGATCGCCCAAAGCGCCAGCAAATTCTCCAACGACCTGCGGCTGCTGGCAAACTTTAAAGAGATGGAGGAGCCGTTTGAAAAGCAGCAGATTGGCTCCTCTGCAATGCCGTATAAGCGCAACCCTATGCGCTCCGAGCGGATTACCGCGCTCTCCCGTTATGTGATGGTCAACTCGCTCAATCCGGAATTTACCGCAGCAACACAGTGGTTCGAGCGCACACTGGACGACAGCGCAAACAAGCGAATCGCTGTTGCAGAGGCGTTTCTTGCGGTAGATGCCATCCTTAAAATTATGCTGAATGTCTGTGACGGATTGGTCGTCTATCCCAAGGTGATCCGGCAGCGGGTGATGCGCGAGCTGCCGTTCATGGCGAGCGAGAACATTATGATGAGCGCGGTAAAAAAGGGCGGCGACCGGCAGGAGCTGCATGAGAAGCTGCGCGTCCACGCATTGGCGGCGGCAAAGGTGGTCAAGGAGGACGGCGGCGAAAACGACCTGATTGAGCGGGTGCTGGCTGACCCTGCCTTTAACCTGGAGCGGCACGAAATTGAAGCGGCGCTCAAGCCGGAGCTGTTCACCGGACGCAGCGCCGAACAGGTGAGCGAATATCTGCGCGATTTTGTAGCGCCAGTGCTCAGCGCAAACCGCGAACTGCTGGGCGAGCGCGCGGAGCTTGCGGTTTGATGATGCTATATCACATGTAACGGACACCCTTCTTTCCCACCACCTGCGCGCAGAAGCGCTCACCTCTTACACAGATGGGTGACAGGACATGAAGACCGCGCTGTAGCTCGCCATCCGGCGGCAAAGGCCCGTGGTATACCCAGTTGACTTTTCCTATAGAATCCAATATAATAAACAGGTGCCGCTTTCGGCAGATTTTGCCGTAGCGCAGGAAATTGCCATACGCAGCCGCAGTGCAACGCTTGTCCTGCGGTTGTACGCTTTATGTGTGATATGGTTACAAGGAGGACAAGCAGATGAAAAAGGTTGGCAAGCCAGCGTTCTTTGTCATTGTGGCATTGATCGTTGTGCTGACTGTGCTGGCATTCTTCGGCTTTTCGTACAGCTATGGCGACAATGTGACCACCATTGTCAAAGGAGCAAACGATATTCGCTGGGGAATTGATATCCGCGGCGGCGTGGATGTCACCTTCAGCCCAGAGGAAGGCTACAATGCAACCGACGACGAAATGTCAGCGGCAGAATCTATTATTAAGGTACGTTTGGTTTCCCAGAATATCACCGATTCTGAGGTTTATACCGACTATGACAAGGATCGGATCATCGTCCGTTTCCCCTGGAAGGAGGATGAAACCGACTTTAATCCGGAATCGGCTGTAAAGGAACTGGGAGAGACCGCACTGCTCACCTTCCGAGAGAATACGGACGGCCCTGTTGTGCTGGAGGGCAAGGACGTGCGCTCCGCTACAGCCGGTATGCAGCCGGACCAATTTGGCAACATGGAATATGTGGTCCAGCTTGAGCTGAATAATGAAGGAAAGTCCAAATTCGCCGAGGCAACCGGACGGCTTGTTGGACAGACCATCTCCATCTGGATGGATGATGTGATGCTCTCCGCGCCAACGGTCAACTCACAAATTCCGGATGGCACCGCAATCATCTCCGGCAGCTTTGACGCAGAATCCGCAAAAAGCCTGGCCGACAGAATCAATGGCGGTGCGCTTCCTTTCCGGCTTGTTACCGAAAACTTTTCGTCCATCTCCCCGACGTTGGGCATGGGCGCGCGTGATGCAATGGTCACCGCAGGTCTGATCGCATTTGCGCTGGTTGCGCTGTATATCATCGCGCTTTACCGGCTGCCCGGCGTCATCGCCTGCATTGCGCTGGTTGGACAGGTGGCGGGCACCATCGCTTGTATCTCCGGCTTTCTGCCAAATGCGCCCTCCTTCACCCTGACGCTGCCTGGCATCGCGGGTATTATTTTGGGCATCGGTATGGGCGTAGACGCAAATGTAATCACCTCTGAGCGTATCAAGGAGGAGCTGAAAATTGGCAAGACGGTCGATGGCGCGATCGACTCCGGTTTCCAGCGCACCTTCTCCGCCATCCTTGATGGCAATATTACCACCATGCTGGTTGCAGCGGTACTCATGGGCTCGTTCGGCCCGCCCGACAGCTTCTTAGCCAAGCTGTTTTCGCCGTTGTTCCGCTGGTTTGGCACATCCGCTGCGGGTGCGGTATACTCCTTTGGCTATACGCTGTTGGTCGGCGTCATTCTAAACCTGCTGATGGGTGTAACAGCGTCCCGCTTTATGCTCAAATCCATCTCCAAATTCAAGGCTTTGAAAAATCCCTGGCTGTATGGAGGTGCTAAATAATGGTAGATATTATTGCACGCAGAAAGCTTTTCTTCACCATCCCTTTGGTGGTGCTGGTGGTTACGATCATCTGTGCAGCTGTGTTCGGTGTAGAATTGGACATCAATTTCCGTGGTGGCTCCTTGGTTGTTTACTCATTCAACGGCGAGGTAGTGGATAAAGCGCTGATTGAAAGCACCTTGTCCGAAGCGTTAGGCCAACCTGCATCGGTACAGGAGCAGCGGGATGTTGTGAGCGGCAGCATGAACTATGTGGCGACCCTCTCCTCAAAGGAGGGTATCACACCGGAAAAACAGCAGGAGCTTACAAACGCACTTACAGAAAAGTTCCCCCAAAACCAGGTCGCAGTGGTCTCCACCAACAATGTTGACCCCGCCATCGGGCGCGACTTCTTTGTCAAGAGCATGTTTGCAGTCATCGTCGCCGCTATTCTGATGATTCTGTATATCGCGCTACGCTTCCGCAAGATGGGCGGTTGGTCGGCCGGTGTGTTTGCGGTGATTGCGCTGCTGCATGATGTTATGTATGTGTTTGCAACCTTTGTGTTGTTCCGCTTCCCCATCAGTGACAGCTTTATCGCCGTCGCACTCACCATCCTGGGCTATTCCATCAATGCGACCATTGTTATTTATGACCGCGTGCGAGAGAATAAGCGGGTGATAGGCAACAAGCATACCAACGATGAGATTGTCAACATCTCGGTCAATCAGACGCTTGCTCGCTCGATCAACACCACCATTTCCACCGCGCTGGCGATGGGAACGGTTTGTGTGGTTGCGAAGCTGTATCATGTGGATTCGATTGTACGGTTTGCATTCCCCATGCTAATCGGTATTTTGGCAGGTGCCTATTCGTCGGTCTGTATCGCTGGTCCGCTTTGGGCCTGGTGGCAGAACCGCAAAGCAGCACAGAAAAAACAAGCATAAACAGCAGGCCGTCGGGATTCCGGCGGCCCTACGCTTTCTGGGCCGATTTCTCTGGAACACTGCTTCTGTATACAGAATACAATACACCAAAACGATCAAGGAGGCACGCCATGCTTGCTGGAATCTCAACCGCCTGCCTGTATCCAGAGCTGACCGAACGCGCGCTTGACACCATACTGCGCTTTGGCATCCAAAGCACCGAACTGTTCTTCAACGCATTCAGTGAGCTAAACCCAAACTACCTGCGCGAGCTGCGGCAACGGGCGGATGACTGCGGCACCAGAATTCTTTCCATCCACCCGTTTACCTCAGCTATGGAACCTCTGCTGTTTTTCTCCGGCTATTACCGGCGGTTTGAGGACGGGCTGGAATTCTATAAACAATATTTTGAAGCGGCGAACCTTTTGGGCGCAGAAATTCTGGTGTTCCACGGAGACCGCCGCGAGGCCCAGCGCCCCTATGAGAGCTATTTTGACCGGTTTGCAATGCTGATGGAGGCCGGCCGCCGCATGGGTGTGACGGTAGCGCAGGAGAATGTGCCGCGCTGTGCAAGCTGGCAGCCTCATTTTTTTGAGCAGATGCGCCGTGCGCTGCCGCAGGCGCGGTTTGTGCTGGATGTCAAGCAATGTCTGCGCGGAGGTTTTTCTGCGGAAGAAATGGCGCAGGCGATGGGGGACGGCCTGGTTCATGTGCATCTGAGCGACCATTGCGCGGGGCAGGATTGCCTGCCAATCGGCAAAGGCGACATGAACCTGCCGCGTCTGTTGCAGCAATTCCGCAAGCAAGGGTTTGATGGTGGTGTGATCCTGGAATTATATCGGAATAATTATCGAGATTTTAGTGAACTTGATGAAAGTTACCGGAAAATTTTAGATGCTATTTCCAAACAACAGGCATTGCCGGAATAACCAAAAAATGTTATAATGGCCTCAGAGGTCCGGTTCATGGTGGCGTCTACCGCATAAAAATTGCTCACCCCCAAGGGAGGTTTGTTGGATGAAGTGTCCGTTTTGCGGCTATGTAGAGAGCAAGGTAATCGATTCAAGGCCCACCGATGAGTCGGAGCGCATTCGCCGCCGCCGCGAATGTCTGAAATGTGAGCGCCGTTTTACCACCTACGAAATTATTGAGACCGCACCGTTGGTGGTGGTAAAAAAGGACAAATCGCGGGAGGCGTTCGATAGCGGTAAGCTGTTGGCCGGTATGATGCGCGCCTGTGAAAAACGCGCGGTCAGCCTTGCCGTGCTCGAACAGGCAGTAGAGGATATTGAAATGTCGCTGCGCAACTCGCTGGACCAGGAGATTCCCTCCTACAAAATCGGCGAGCTGGCGATGGAAAAGCTGCGCGAAATTGATGAGGTCGCTTATGTGCGTTTTGCGTCGGTCTATCGCCAGTTTAAGGACATCGACTCCTTCATGAAGGAATTGGAAAGTCTGGTCAAGCAGCGCAGACAGGGCACCGCTCTTTAAGCTTTTATTCGCAGTTGAGCCGCGTTTGAGTAAAACTCAAACGCGGCTTTTTTTGTCCACTGGTCTCCACTGCGATTGTACACAATTTTTTTGCAATTTCCAGCCCAAAATTTTTAGCAAAACACCCCCAAATTTTTCTGATACTCTTGCACATTCGCGGGTAAACTAATATAATAGAGCTTGGACATCTGTCAAAAAACCGAAAGGAGTACCGATATGAACTATTCCCATGAAGTGGAGAGAATGTGTGTTCTCGCCAAAGGACCAAAACATGGTCCGGCTCCCATTCCCGAAGAGGGGAAATGGGTAAAAGCCTATGAAATCAAAGACATCTCCGGATTGACCCACGGTGTGGGCTGGTGTGCACCCCAGCAGGGCTGCTGCAAGCTCACCTTGAACGTCAAGGACGGCGTGATTGAGGAGGCTTTGGTCGAAACACTGGGCTGCTCTGGTATGACCCACTCGGCTGCAATGGCCGGCGAAATTCTGGTTGGCAAAACCATTCTGGAGGCGCTGAACACCGACCTGGTTTGCGATGCAATCAACGTTGCAATGCGCGAGCTGTTCCTGCAAATTGTCTATGGCCGCAGCCAGACTGCATTCTCTGAGGGCGGTCTGCCGATCGGCGCCGGCCTGGAGGATCTGGGCAAGGGCCTGCGTTCGCAGGTTGGTACCATCTTCTCCACCAACGCGAAGGGCGTGCGCTATCTGGAAATGGCAGAGGGCTATATCCTGTCTGTCGCAGTGGACAACAACGGCGAGGCGATCGGCTACAAGTTCGTTAAGCTGGGCAAGATGCTCGAGGATATCCGCCATGGTGTAGACCCCAAGGAAGCCTTTGAGAACAACGTCGGCACCTATGGCCGCTATGCTGACGCGCCGAAGTATATCGACCCGCGTGAAGAATAACAGGAGAAGGAGGTAACAACATGGTAAAGTTTGAAGGACAGGAAAGAAGAATGCCCAAAATCGAGGCTTGCCTCAAGGAATACGGCATGTCTTCCCTTGAAGATGCGAAGGAAGTTTGCCTTGCAAAGGGCATCGATGTAGAAAAAATCGTCAAGGGCGTTCAGCCAATCGCTTTTGAGAATGCGGTTTGGGCTTACACGCTGGGCACCGCTGTTGCGCTAAAGAAGGGGATCACCAAAGCGGCAGACGCTGCTGAGGCAATCGGTATCGGCTTGCAGGCATTCTGCATCCCCGGTTCGGTCGCTGAGCAGCGCGCAGTTGGCCAGGGACACGGCAACCTGGGCGCAATGCTGCTGCGCGACGAAACCAAATGCTTCTGCTTCTTGGCAGGTCACGAGTCTTTTGCGGCTGCGGAAGGCGCAATTGGTATCGCTAGAAATGCAAACAAGGCCCGCAAGGAGCCGCTGCGCGTCATCCTGAACGGCTTGGGCAAGGACGCTGCTTATATCATTTCCAGAATCAACGGTTTCACCTATGTGCAGACCGAATTTGACTTTGCAACCGGTGAAATTAAGGTGGTCAGCGAGACCCCGTATTCGGACGGCGAGCGCTCCAAGGTCAAGGTTTATGGCGTAAACGATGTGCTCGAGGGCGTTGCGGTTATGAAGATGGAGCAGGTTGACGTTTCCATCACCGGTAACTCTACCAACCCGACCCGCTTCCAGCATCTGGTCGCTGGTACCTATAAGAAGTGGGCGTTTGAAAACAATGTAAAATACTTCTCGGTTGCATCCGGCGGCGGTACCGGCCGTACCCTGCATCCGGACAACGTCGCAGCAGGCCCTGCATCCTACGGTCTGACCGACTCGATGGGCAGAATGCACGGCGATGCGCAGTTCGCAGGCTCCTCCTCCGTTCCGGCGCATGTCGAGATGATGGGCTTAATCGGTATGGGCAACAACCCGATGGTTGGCGCTACCGTTGCTTGTGCAGTTGCTGTTGAGGAAGCTTCCAAATAAATCCTCTAAAAAAGAGCGCCAATGGCGCTCTTTTTTTGCAACGATGCAGCCTGTTGCACGCAACATTCATAACCGGCGCACAGTGCGTCTCTTTTTTGCAAAAGTGGCCTGTTATGCCCCCTTTTCCCCTGATTTAGAAGCGATTGGGTGTTTGGCATGGATTTTGCTTTATAATGTTGCAGTTCTCAAATTGTTTGTATGAAGGAGTGACAATACATGGATTATACAAACCTCTTGCATAACAGCACAGGCAAAAAACCCAAGGTGGGTATTATTGGCGCAGTACAGGGCTATGGCTATACACTGCTTGCCCAAATTCCGAAGGTTAAGCTGATGGAACTGCGGGTAATCTGCGATTTGCAGATTGAGGAGTGCCTACGGGTGCTTAAGGAGGTCGGCTACGCAAAAAGCAACCTCGTAGTTTGCGAAAACAAGGAGCAGATTGATCATGCGCCCGCCGATGCTGTGTTGGTGGTGCGGGATTACCGGTTGGTTTTAGACTGCGGGATCACCTCATTGGTTGAGTGCACCGGCAACACCGCCGTCAGTGCGGATGCTGCCAGCTCTGCCTTGAAACGTGGAATCAATGTCTATATGGCGTCTAAGGAGACCGACAGCGTTTGTGGACCGCGCCTGAACCAGCTCGCAGCGGAGCACAACGCTGTCTATGCGCTTGTAAACGGCGACCAGCCGCGCAATCTGCTGGATCTATATTCCTGGGCGATGCTGCTGGGGCTGGAGGTTGTTGCCGCCGGCAAATCCAGTGAATACGACTTTGTTTGGGATCGGGAAACCGGCTTGCTGACCTATACGGACGGCAGCGGTGCAAGCGAAGCTCTGCCGCAGATGCAGGACTGTTGGAGATACCAAGGGCCTGAAACGCTTGCTGCGCGCCGCAAGCTGCTTGAAAACTATACCGAGGTTATCTCTGCGGATCTTTGCGAGATGAATCTGGTTTCCAATGTCACCGGCCTGGTGCCCTCCACCCCATTTTTGAACTATCCGATTGCAAAAGCCAGTGAGCTTGCAAACATCTTCATCCCAAAAGAGGACGGCGGAATTTTAGAAAAGACCGGCGTCGTGGATGTATTTTACAATCTACGGGAAGCCGACGAAGCTAGCTTTTGTGGCGGCGAATTTATCATCATCAAATGCGAGAATGAAAAAATGTGGGATATGCTCAGGGCCAAAGGCCATGTGATGAGCAAGAACGGGAAATATGCCTGCATCTATTCTCCCTATCACTACATGGGACTGGAAACGCCCGCCTCTATTTTGCTGGGAGACCTGATGCGCATTGGCTCTCATCCGGAATGCCGCCAGGTGTCGGTACTGTCCGGCATCGCTCAAAAAGATCTGCCGCAGGGCACACTGCTTGCCGTCGCCGGACACCATCATGCAATTGATGGACTGGTTCCGGAGCTGCTGGAACGGGCCTCCTGCGGTGATGTCGCACCGTTCTACCTGCTGAATGGCAAAACCCTGATTCGAGACGTAAAAGCAGGAAATCCAATCACAATGGCGGATGTGGATTTGTCCGATCTGGAAATTTACCAGCTCTACCAGCAGGGCTTAGCACTCACCTGATCCCAAAGAATCCAGCGATCACACAACCAAAAACATCCCTCTTTTGAGGGATGTTTTTTTATCGTTTTGCAGGTTTTCCCAGACCGTTTAAAAGCCGCATAATCCGAATGCCGATTTGTAGCTTTAACAGCTTCTCGGGGTCATCAAAATCGGTGTTTAGAATCGCCTTGATTTTGTTAATCCGGTAGTTCATCGTATTGCGGTGGATATAGAGCCGCTTTGCCGCAACGCTGAGATTCCTGTTCTCCAAAAGGTAGACCTCCAGCGTTTCCAAAAGATTGGTGTGGTTTTCCCTGTCAAACTCCGCCAACGCACCGACCGACGATTGATAGAAGCCGGTCAACACCTCCTCCGAAATGCCCGAACGCAAAATATTATAGACCATCAGCTTTTCAAACCAGTTGACCGGCACCGGATTTGCGACCAGCTTAGAAATGCGTATCGCCTCCTGCGCCTCGATGAAGCTTTTTTTCAGGTCGATGATATCACTGCATCCACAGCCGATGCCGATGATCATTTCAGACTTTTCGGTCAATGCTGCGACCGCCTCATACAAACCTTCAAAGAAGTCCTGATAGTAAACCTCCAAGCTGGAAAATTGCTCCTCATCCTTGAGCTGGAGAAACAAAATCACCATATTGCTTCTGGAAAAAATGCAGCCACTTCGGGAGCGCGCCTGAAAATAATCCTCACACAGGCGAATCATCCGGCGCTGTAGCTGGTCCATGCCAGCCGCCTGCGCATCGGTGCTGTAGCCGGTTCGTTCATCAATCCGGATCACCGCACAGGTATAATGCTTGTCCGCAGGCATTCCATTGATTTCCGCAAGGCTGTGCGCATACGAGACCGACTCAATCCGCCCCTCCAGCAGATCTACAAAAAAGTCCTGGCGCCGCAGCTGCCGCCCTTCCTCGATCCGCAGCGTTTTGATGCGTTCCAGCGCTACAATGATTGTCACCTGCTCCAACCCCAACTGCTCGATGCTGCGCAGCTTTTTAACCGACTCCCACACCAGAAGATAGCCATGTACCACCGACTCCGCCCGAACAGGCAAAATACGGCAGGGCACCGGCCCATATTGTGTCTCGTAAATTCGCTGGATCGGTTTTTTATAGAACTCGATGTCACGGGGGATGGTCGCCAGAAATGCAGGGGAAAGCACCGGCTTAAATTTGGAGAGCTTCAGCGCCTCAGCCAGTGGAACCTTGTTTTTTGGATGCTCCGCGTAGGAAAGCAGATTCCAGCGGCTATCCAGAATCAAAAGCGGATTGTTGAGCACTCCAATTGCGTTTTGGGCGATGGTATCCAAGGAATGCTCCAAAAGCGAGTAGGCCATAAACTGCTTATGTATTTTAAAATACTTTTGCAGCAGCGTGTCCTCCTGCTTGTAAATCTCCCGAAAAACACAGCGGGAAATCTGGTTCAGGGTGCACTGAAACGGAATGCTCAACAGCGGCAGTGCGAGCTGGTCGGCCTCCTGGAGCATAACCGCCGGAACGGTATCCCAATATTTGTTAATTTTAACCGCAAGCCCCGCACAGGCCAGTTTGGACAGCGTCCGAACAAGCTTTTTTTGCAGTGCAGTATCGTTTTGAAAAATGTACCCGGAGGTTAGTACAAAATCGCCTGGTTCCAGCCAGTCAAACGCATCCGGACAGTCGATAACTGTGGCATTGCGAATGAGATTGTTCAGACCCTTGCTTCCTGCGGCAACCTGTATTCCCGGAAGCTCTGGATGAGAAAGCAAGTTTTGCACGATAAAACCCATAGTAAATTCTCCCAAAGCATCTGCTTACAACTTTATCGTTAAAATTTCGCCAAACTTTAAGTGTATTATACCATGAAGCGGAGCGGAATGGTATAATTGGCAATTTCGCCGGTTGCCGCTTTGCGGCGAGGCGAATGCCATTTGAATAGTCGGTATAATGGCCGCTTTACGGCCATTATACCAGACTTTATCAATTTTGCCTATCCCCCTAAGATTCGACAAATTGATTTTCGCTATCTTCCTATAAAAAACAATTTTGGTGTAAGCAACCAAAACTTTTGATCTTTCTTCTAGTTTAAAAACGCAGGCGCTGTAAATTCTGTGCATGGTGCACACCCCAACCCTCGGCTTTTTATGACGGGCGACCATGACTTTTATTTATTTGTAGATTAGAATTGGTTATAACATATAGCTATTATGTATAAAGCATTTTCAAAGGGGCGCTGATAAATTGAAACTATTGCTAAAAGGCGGGCGCGTCATTGACCCTGCCAACCAAATAGACGGACCGCTCGACCTGTTGGTAGAGGACGGAAAAATTGCGGCGGTGGCGCCAGAAATCGACGCGCCGGACGCGGTGATTGAGGACGTATCCGGCAAGCTTGTAACCCCTGGTTTTGTAGAAATGCACGCACATATGCGGGACTTTGAGGAATCGGATCGAGACACCTTCTACACCGCCTCTTGCAGCGCAATCTGCGGCGGCTTCACCAGCGTTGGCATTATGCCCAACAGCACGCCGGTGGTCGACACTCCCGAGATGATCCAGCGGGTGAAAGAACGGGCGGCGCAAAGTGCTGTCACGCGGATTTATCCATTTGCAGCGGTCACGGTGGGGCGCAAGGGCGAGCAGATTGTCGACATGGAGGCACTGGCCGAAGCGGGCGCGGTCGCCTTCTCAGACGACGGCAACTCCTTCAAAGAGGCGACCATGATGCGGGAGATTCTGGAACGGACAAAACGGGTAAACCGCGTTGTAGACCTGCATTGCGAGGACAAACAGTACACCGGTAAAGGGGTGGTCAACGCCGGCAAAATCGCAGAGGAGCTGGGGCTGCCTGGGATCTCCTCGGTCAGCGAAGATATCGAAATGGCGCGTAACCTCATCATCCAAGAGGAAATCGGCGGGCATATGCACATTGCACATCTCGGCTCTGAGCGCTCTATCGAGCTGGTTCGATTTTTCCGCAGCCGCGGGGTCGACTTCACCTGCGAGGTCATCCCCCATCAGTTCAGCCGCACCGAAGAAATTGTACGGAAAATGGGCGTTTGCGCCAAGGTAAAGCCTCCGTTCCGCGACCGTAAGGATATGGAAGGCATCCAGAAGGGGCTGCATGACCAGCTTGTAGATGTCATCGCCTCCGACCACTGCCCCTACACCGACGCCGAGCTAGCCGGTGGACTGACCGCGACCAACCTGTTTGGAATCGCCGGCTTTGAGACCACCCTTCCACTTGCACTCGAACAGGTGCGCAGTGGTGTCGCAGACCTGTGCTATGTCATCCAATGCCTGACGGTAAACCCCGCACGAATTCTGCGGCTGGAGAACCGCGGCACCCTTTCGATCGGCGCAGACGCAGATATCACGGTCATCGATCCCGACAAGGAATGGGTAGTAACCCGCGAAAGCTTACATAGCAAGGGTGCAAACAATCCGTATCTGGGCGAAACCATGCGCGGAAAGGTCGTCCTCTCGCTGATTGACGGCGAAATCATCTGCCGCGATTGGGAGATCTTGAAGAAGGTCGAAAAGCCCTGCTAACGATAAACGTTTGAGGCTTTCCACGATTTTTTCAAAAATCCCTAATAACCACATCATCCATTTAAAGAAAAAGAAAGAGGGTCATCCAATTATGAAAACAAGCAACAGAATTTTTGCGGCTTTCACAGCGGTTGCATTGTTGAGTGCATCCCTTTCCGGCTGTGGCGGCTCAAAACCAGCCGCCAGCTCACAAGCTCCTGCTTCTTCAGCACCAGCCAACAGCGGCACCTCCCAGGCGGCACCTGCTACCCCCTCCGGCACCCCCGAGGTGGTGTACCGCATCAACTGCACCCAGGCGGTAGACCTGTTTGAGCAGCTGCAACAGGAATTTGCGAAAAATGTGACCGAGCTTTCCGGCGGCCGGATCGGTTTTGAGTTCATCCCCACCGGCTCTATCGGCAGCAGCAACGAGTGCTTGACCTCCTGTCAGATGGGCACCCTGGACTTTGTCAATGGCGGCTCGGATGAGCTGGGCTCCATCGTCCCCAATTCCGACTGGGCACAGCTTCCCATGTTTATTAGCAGCCACGAGCAAGCGCAAAAAGAATACCTCAACGGCTTTATCGGCGAATTTGCTGACCAGCAGTACGCCCAGAGCGGCCTGGTATCGGTCTGCCGTGTAGACAACTCCTTCCGTACGGTCGGCGTCAAGGGCAAACAAATTACCAGCAGCGCCGATCTAAAGGGCCTGCGTATCCGCGTACCGAACCAACCGCTGGCGCTTCGGATGTATGAGCTGATGGGCGCACTGCCGGTCGCAATGGCTGCAAGCGAGGTGCTGATTGCACTGGAACAGGGCACTGTGGACGGCGCGGACAATGCGGTTCTGCTGTTCGACAAGTTCAACCTGTACGACTCCTTTGACAGCATCGTGCTGCTGCGCTACGGCTTCGGCACCATCAACATCTTCTGCTCCGGCCAAACCTGGGACGCAATGCCCGAGGAGGACCGGAAGATTATGAAGCAAGCAGGCAAGAAAGCCGCCGAGTGGTACCATTCCGAGCTGCTCTCCCAGGAGGAAGCACTGCTCAAGCGCGCTGCGGAAGAGGGCAAATATGTAATCGAGCCAGACGACGCCTGGAAACAGGAGATGTACCAGTATGCAGCGGAGATTTGGCAGGAGGCACTGAGCTCTGGCAAATATGACGAAGCCTTTATCAATCAGCTGTATGCACTTTATCAGGAGAACAGCAAATAAGCAAATATTTTACCCAATTTTAAAAACCGCAGGGTCGCGGGGTGCCGCCCCGCGACATACAAAACCTTGTTGTGAGGTGAATGGGAGCGTGCAGACCCTTCGCGGTCTGCGTACTCCCTTATTTTTAGAAGGAGGCCATGCTTATGGGAACAAATCCTCTACATACCGCCGCAAAGGGACTCATGCGTATTAACAGCCTGATTTTCCATATCGAGCGGCTGTTTGTTGCCATCATTATGTATGGATTGGTTGCGGTACTGTTCATCAATGTGCTCTTCCGTTTTGTCCTTTTTATCCCCAGCGCCTGGGCGGATGAGCTCGCAAGATATACCTTCACCTGGCTGGTGCTGCTGGGGTCCTCGGTGGCGATGTACAATTGGGAACACATTGACATCAACCTGATTGACACCATTGTTGCCAAATTGATCAAGGACGACCAACCGCGTTATGAGCGCATTATGGAGCTGATCAAAAAGTTTGCGGTCATCTGTACACTGATCTTTCTGGTCTACCTGTTCGTTGTATACGGACAATATCTGCAAACCATCCGCCGTCTTGGTACCATGTCCATGTTTTTGGGATGCAGTCTGCTGGTCCCGATGAGTGCAATTTATATCTGCACCGGCTTAATGATTTTCCACGGTGTTTGTTATCTGATTATCCCCGCTAATATTCGCAAGGAGGTTGCTGGAAATTGACCACTTTAATGATTTTTCTTGGCCTATTCTTCGGGCTCTGTCTGTTTTTCCGTGTTCCGGCCGCCTTTAGTTTGGGCATCGGCGCAGCGGGTGCGTTTATCTACAACCAGTTCCCCACCGTCCAAATGTGCCAGGCCATCTATAACCAGCTGGACAGCTTTTCCTTCCTCGCAATCCCCATGTTTATTCTCGCTGGTGCAATTATGGAGCATGGACAGATTTCTGAATCGCTCATCAACTGGATTAAGTTTTTCATCGGTAAAATCCGCGGTGCGTTGGGCCTGGTCACCATCATCGCCAGCGCAGCCTTTGGCGTCATCACCGGCTCCGCAATGGCCACCATCTCTGCAATCGGCCGTATTATGGGGCCCTCGCTCGAGCGCAACGGCTACACAAAGCCTTATATCGGTGCTTTGCTGTCCTCCTGCGGCTTTTTGGGAATTATGATTCCGCCGAGCATCCCCGGCATTATGTACGCCTCCGCCTCGGGCGCTAGCACCTCGGACGTCTGGATTTCCACCATCGGCGCCGGACTGCTGTTCGCGGTGCTGTACTGCATCATCAATTATGTCAAGGTCGGCCGCTTTGAAACCAAGGAGGAAACTGCGCCAATGAGCCCCTCCAGCTATGTCAAAGCCGCCTGCACCAGCACCTGGAACACCCTACCCGCTATTATCATGCCGGTCATCATCTTTGGCGGCATCTATTCCGGCGTATTCACACCGACCGAGGCGGGCGCTGTCACCTGCGTTTATGGCCTGGCCTATATGGTCGTTAAGCTGCTGCTGCGCCGCTCTAGCATCAAGGCAAGCGTGCTGTATCACTCCGCAGTTGCTGCCGCCATCTCAACCGGTACCGTCTGCATCATGGCAGCGTTTGCGAATGCTGCGGGCCGCGTTATCACCCTTGCCGGCGTATCGGCCGCAATGAGCCAGTTTGTTACCAACAACATCGGCAACAAGTACATATTCCTCGCACTGGTCAACCTCATTTACCTGTTCGCAGGCACCTTCCTGGAATGCAACTGTGCAATTTTGATTTTGGTACCGCTGCTGCTTCCGGCCGCTCAAGCGCTGGGAATCGACACCATCCATTTTGGCGCTATCACACTGGTCAACCTCAGCGTTGGAAATCTGACACCGCCTTTTGCCCAGGGTATCTTTATGGCCTCCAAGGTGGTCGGCTCCTCCTTTGTTGAGATCGTCAAGGAAATTTGGCCGTTTTTGATCGCCTCGTTCGTGGTGATTTTGATTGTGACCTATTTCCCGCCGCTCTCCCTTTTCCTTGTTAAATAAATGGATCTGTAGCCGCAGACCTTAAAAGCATAAAGGAGAATAATCATGATTTTTGACAAGCTGAGCAACGCCCATTTCTATTACGGGCTGGGCAAAAAATTTGAAGACGCGTTTCATTTTTTGGAGAACACCGACTTTACCCAGCTGCCCGCAGGGGTCTATTCCACCACCATCGACGGCCGCGAAACGGTCTACAAGGTCAAACGCTATGACTCACGGCTGCACCAGGACTGCCATCTGGAAAAGCACGAAAACTGCATTGATTTGCAATATATCGTCAGCGGCAGGGAATACTTTGGCTATGCGCCGATGGATAGCGAGATGATACGCTGTGGCGACAACCTGAGCGACGACTGTGTTTATTACGAGGACACCGCAAGCAGGGTTGTGCTCAAGCAAGGGATGTTCGCAATGGCGTTCACCGATGATGTGCACATGCCCGAGCTGCGTATTGGAGACCAGGCTGTTCCTATTGTAAAAGCCATCGTAAAAATCTGGGCAAAATAAATACCCCTCTCTATTTTCATTTAGCAAAAAACCAGTGCTGCAAAAAAGCACTGGTTTTTCTAAATATAATATAAACCTTATTCCTTCACCATCGGCGGGATCTGCGAAAGCATGTGATCCACGTCCTCAAACATCGCGCTCTTGGTGGTACCCAGCTTGTTCGCCCGCTCGATATGCGTTACAACCTCCTGATACCGCTCTTTGATTTTATCAAAGAAGCTGCAAACAGACACCAACGCCGATTTAGACTCCTCCACCACGCTCTCGATTTCGCTTTGCACGGTGGACGCGCCCTCAGCCGCCTGTATAATCTGGCCGAACATCTCCGACGTCTCCTGCACCTTTGCCGCACTTTCCCCCAGCGTGCGCTGTGAGGTGGTAATACTGTCGTTAAGCCGGTCGGTGTTGCTCTCCACCGCCTTCACGCTGAAATCCACCTCTGCAATCAGCTCTTTGATCTCGTCAGCCAGCTTTTTTACCTCTGTCGCCACCACCGCAAAGCCCTTGCCCTGCTCGCCTGCGCGGGCCGCCTCAATCGAAGCGTTGATTGCAAGGATGTTGGTCTGGTCGGCAATCGAGACAATCTTGCTCATGCACTGTTTGATCTTTCCAATATCCCCCTGCAAATCGGCGAATGTACTGCCCATCTCACCAAAATGCTCCTCTACCTCCTGGGAGACATTTTTCAGCTCCTCCACCTCCGCCTGTGCTTGCAGCACCGAGGAGGAGATTTCACTTTTCACCGATGTAAATTCATCCGAGACCTGGCTAATATTGGAAAACTGTGTTCCAAAATCGCTCAGCTTCGTTTGGAAAACGCTTGCCTCACTCAAAACGCCGTCAAAGGACCGTCCTATCAGACGCAGCTCCCAGAGCGAATCCACCTCCTTTTTTACAAGCTCCTGTTGGTAATGCTTCAAGCTGGTTGTCATATGCAGCAGCGGATACAGATTTTTTTCGCCTGCCGCCTGTTTATGTAATGGTTGCTTCGGGGCTTTCTTCAGAAAGAGCATATCTCTTCCTCCTTTATTCAAATACGACACAGGACATTGACTGGTTGACAAACTGGTTGTTAAAATGCTCTCCGTAACCAACGAACCCAGCATGAGCTCCCAGCGCGCTCATCTCCCGCAAATAGTCCGACATATAGCGGTTTTCGCTGAACAGCTTATACCGGAACAGACAGTTTACCGAGAACACCGCCGAAATTCTGGAAAAATCTCTGCGGATGGTGCGGATGGTTTCCTTTACCGTCTCGCGATAATCCCCCAGCTCCAATAAAATCAGCACATCCGAGTCGTTCACCTGCCGAAAACAGGCCAGTGCATTTCCATCGACCTCTTTGATGGAAATGATACAGGTATCATCCCCATTGATTTTGCCAAACGGATTTTTAAACGTCTGTGTCAAAATCTCCTGCTCACTCACATGCAAAATCTGCTGGTACACCTGCTTTGCAGGCTGCCCGTTTAGCGCGCCGATGATGTATCTGGACTTATCGGTGCCGGATGCAATAAAGCGGTAATCCCCCATCTGATGGTAGATATTTTCCTTGTAGGTTTTCACCCTGCCCTGGTTGTTCTTAATCAGCGCATACGCAATTGCATCCTCATAAATTCTCCCGTTGGCCGAAACCTTTCCCGCATCTCCGGTTCCGCCCACCAGGGAAATTTGCAGCGGTCTTAAAACGGTGTACATGGTGGTCAGCGCACAGGCGTCGTTGCCCGCGCAAAAGTCGATGCACACTGTATTTTGATGGGTAGCATTGATCTTGCGCACATCCTGCTGTAAGCGTTCGATGTATTTAATCGGCATCGTGGACACCTGCTCCAATACATTTGCCACAGCGCTCACACCGTCATAAAAGGCGATCACCCCCACACCCTTTTCTATAACATGTGTATCATAGCTCATGCCAATGCAGCCGATGCTTGGAATCCCTGGGTAAAGCATCTCCAATTCCCGCACATGCTGTTCAAACTGGTTCCCGTTGGATAGCAGCAAGATCATCTGTGGGTTTTGCAATCCGCGTACCGCTTCCTTCAAATTCCCGTATTGACTAGCCCCGAAAAACTGCTTCATTACGGCTCTACTCTCCTTCTTCGCTCATAGTAAATATAACCATTCTATATTATACCTCAATCCCATTTCACGCGTCAAGATGCCAACCGGAACATCGGAACATTTCGCGCACCCTTGTTTGTATTTTAGGCGGACTTTTGCTATAATGGAGTCAAATCATCCGCCGGCGCATTTGATGCTTTGCTATACCCATAAGGCCGCCCAGAGCCTTCCCGCCGCAAGGTATCCAGGGTTTTATTGTGGGGCAAGCAGCACCGGCTTTTCATCGGAGGGGATCACATGCGGGCACGATCACGGGAACAGCTGCTTACCGCCCTGCTGCTTTGTCTGCCGCTGCTGCTCATCGCAGCGGTCCATATACAGCAGCGATTCCCCATCCTTGCCGCCGCTCTGCCGCCCGCTACCTTTGCTCCGATGATCGGGGGACTGGCAGTCCTGTCCTTCTTTTGCCTATGCTATTATTGCTTTTCGGACGTGCGCACCTATCACATCTGCCTGCCGGTTCTGCTGATTTGTTCCACCATACGGTTAGCCCAACTCGGCCTTCACCAACCCCCGCACTTTCACACCAGGGCGATCATTTTAGGCAGCTTCTATCTGGGGCAGCTCGCATTTTTTGTCCATTGCAACCAGGTCTTTCGACTGAATATCCACCGCTATACCCTTCGGGCAATCGGCAGCATTTTTTTGCTGCTTTACGCCGGCTTGTTTGCCATTCCGCAGGAGATCTACCAGCTTTATTTCTCCCGCATTTTCCCTTTTGCGGCTGTGATGTCAATTTTGATTGTCGTCTACCACTTTTATGAAAAGCTGCGCCAGAAGAAAGCGTACATCCTCAACGCAGGGATCCAATGCACCTGCTTTGAGTTCAGCGTCTGTATCGATCTGTTTTGTGCTGGCGGGCATCTTGGCCAGCCCTTTTTGTTGGCCTCGTTTGGCTTTATGCTGCTGTTCTTTTTATCATTTTTGTGGAGCTATGGCAAGACGGTCTCCAGTCTTTACCAGGATAACGAGCATGTTGTCAAAATGCAGTCGGAGGTCACACAGGCCAACATCCGCCTTTTACTCAGCCAAATCCGCCCACATTTTCTATACAACACCCTCAACGCGGTCTGTGCGCTCTGCCGGACCGATCCGGCGCTCGCAGAAAAGGCAATCGTCCAATTCTCCAAATATCTCAAATCGAACATGAAAGCCATCGAAAAGACCGAGCCGGTCCGGTTCGAGGAGGAACTTGTCCACATCAAAAGCTATCTTTGGATTGAACAGCTGCGTCTGGACAGCCGTCTTCAGGTGGTGTGGGATTTGCAGGAGCGGGATTTTTTCATTCCGCTGTTGTCGGTGGAGCCACTGGTAGAGAACGCCATCCGGCATGGAATCAGCAAGCAGCTGGAAGGCGGAACCCTGACCATCCGCACCTATAAGGATTACTACAACTATTATGTGCAGGTCATTGATGACGGGGTCGGCTTTGCTGACGGGGAGATCAGCCAGTATCATTACCAGCAGCTGCAATCCACCGGAATTAAAAATGTTGCAAGCCGTCTGGAAATTATGATGCACGGCGAGCTGCGCATCGAAAGCCGAAAGGGGATTGGCACCACCGCAACCATCGTGCTGCCGGTTGACGAAAACGACGCCGGCCCATTCGAGGTGATCTATCGTACACGTACAGGGGAGTTGATACGGTGCATTTTATAGTAGTAGACGACGAAAAGCTATCCTTATCTTTCTTTGCGAATGTGTGCGAAGAAATACAGCCACAGCATAAAATTTCTTACTTTCTCAGCCCTGCTGAGGCGGTCGCCTATGTACAGGAGCATCCGGATACCGACATCGCCTTTCTTGACATCGAAATGCCCGAGCTTAACGGAATCGAGCTGGCGGTACGCCTGCGGCAGGTTTCGCCGGACATCCGGATTGTCTTCATCACCGGACACGACCACTACGCGCGCCAGGCCTTCGCAGTCCATGCGAACGGCTTTGTCTCCAAACCGTTTGACGCGGACGAGATCAAGCAGGAAATTGCCAATATCCAGCGTATGCAGCAGACAATACAAGCTCAAACAACCCCGCAAATCTGGGTGCAAACATTCGGGCACTTTCAGGTGTTTGTAAACGGCAGGCCGGTGATCTTCTCCTCCGGCAAAGCCCAGGAGCTTTTAGCCTATCTCGTGGACCGGCACGGCAGCTGTGTCACAGCCGACCAGGCAATCTCCATCCTTTGGGAGGACAGCAGCTATGATATCGCGGCACAGAACCGGTTTCGCAAAACGGTGCGCAGCCTCAAGCTCACACTGGAGGAATACGGCGCTATGGCGCTATTTAACAACGGGCGCAACAGCAAAAGTGTCAATCTAAACGCCTTTTGCTGCGACTACTACGATTTTTTAGCGGGCAAGCCGGAAGCGGAAAAAGCTTTTATGGGCGAGTATTTGAGCAATTATACCTGGGCGGAGCCAACATTGGCAATATTGCTGCAAAAGCAACCGCTTTTGTTCGATGAATTTCAATAGTTTTTTGACATTTTCTCTTAAAATATTAGGAAAATCGCCAACAAGTCACGGAGTCGTCACGTTTGCTCTGTTACTCTAAGGATGGCCTTATTACTATTACCAGACTATGGAGGTGTTTTTATGAGTACAGGCCCAGTTTCCCTTGTTGTGTTAGTTTTATGTATCACCCTGCTGATCGTGATGATTTGCAAGCTGAAAATCCATCCATTTTTCACCCTCATCGCGGTTGCGATCATCGGCGGGTTGGGCTTTGGCCTGGACCCCAGCACCATCATGACCACCGTTACCAGCGGCTTTGGCAGCACCATCGGTTCGATTGGTATTGTCATCGTTCTGGGCTGCGCAATCGGTATCATTCTGGAGGAAACCGGTGGTGCGTTTGTGCTGGCAAACACCATGCTGAAAATGGTAGGAAAAAAGCGCTCAGGGCTCGCGATGTCACTCACCGGCTATCTGGTTTCGATTCCGGTATTCAGCGATTCGGCCTTTGTTATTATGTCGCCTGTAGCACGTGCGCTCTCTGCGCGCAGTGGCATCCCGCTCGTTTGTCTGGCAGGCTGCCTGAATGCGGGAATTCTTGCCACCCATGCAATGGTTCCGCCCACCCCCGGTCCGATTGCGGCGGCCGGTGTATTCGGCGCAGATTTAGGCATGGTAATTCTTGTGGGGCTTTGCGCCGCCATCCCTTACACGCTGGCAGCCTCCCTTTGGGCGAACAGCGGTTATCTGCGGCGTAAATATCCGTACATCGCAAAGATGGAGCATATCTCTAGTGACGATGACTTTGAGATCAAGAGCGACCAACAGCTCCCCAGTAAGCTTCTTTCGTTCGGCTGTATCCTGCTTCCCGTGCTGCTCATTTGTATCAACTCGTTTGCCGGGCTATTTTTGCCCGCCGAATCCACCACCATGAAATGGCTGGCTTTTATTGGCTCACCGGTCTTTGCACTTTCGGCAGGACTGATTGTTGCACTGTTTTTGGACCCCAGCCGCCTGAACAGAGAGCAGGTTTATAGCTGGTTTAGCGCAGGCGTTGAAAAATCCGGCTTTATCGTATTGGCAACCGGCGCAGCGGGCGCATTCGGCGCAATTCTGCGCGCAACCGACGTCGGCAATTATCTGGGCAACCTGATCGCCAGTACAGGACTTCCCTCGGTGTTCGTCCCGTTCATTATCACTGCAATGATCATGGCAGCGCAGGGCTCCGCCACCGTCTCTCTGATGACCGGTGCGGCGATCACCGCGCCGATGATCGGTGCGCTGGGGCTGCATCCTGCAATCGCTACTATGGCAGTGGCCGCCGGCGCAACCTTCGCAACCCACGCCAATTGCAGCCACTTCTGGGTTGTCACCAAAATGTGCGATGACATGCCTCTGGATGAGGGCTACCGGCTGGTCACCATCCAAACTGCATTGGGCGGCTTCGCTTCAATTTTGATTGTCTGGCTGCTTTCGTTTGTCATTCTGCCCTAAGCTTTAGGAGGTAATTTATGTTCACCTCACCCTACGAGAACAACCTTTTTCAGCTCCAACTCGCGCTTTCCAATCGGGAGGTTTCCGCAGTAGAGCTGACACAGTATTACCTGGACCAGATCAAAGCCTATGACGGTAAGCTTTGTGCGATCACAAATTTAAACCCATCGGCACTGGATCAAGCCGCCGCACTGGACCACGAGCGTGCAGCCGGAACGGTCCGTTCCCCGCTGCATGGAATCCCCCTGCTCATCAAGGATAATTTTGACCTGCAAGGAATGCCTACAACCGCCAGCTGCGCAGCGCTCAAGGAGAGCTATCCTGCGCAGGATGCCTTTGTCATCGGCCGGCTGCGTCGCGCGGGTGCCCTATTTTTGGGGAAAACCAATCTTTCTGAATTCGCGCGCCACGGACTGACGGTTGGCTCCCTCATAGGG
>CAJUJI010000020.1 GCA_910586875.1 uncultured Anaerotruncus sp.
TCTTTAAAGAGGGGCTTTTTCTCTTGTAAAAAGCCCCTCTTGCCGCCTAGTAAGGCGGCAATTCACCCCAAAATACGCTTCTTAGGAAAAGACGCGTTTCGCCCACGCCGCATAAAACCCTTTGGGTTTTATGCGGCGTGTAGCGACCAGGGGCATTGCCCCTGGACCCCACCGCCTTTTGAAAAAGGCGGGCGAAAACTTTTGCTTTTGGATGGGAAATTCGCTTGCTTTTAGAAAAATGTGACCTGTGAAGTTTCAGGCAGATCCCCCAACGCACCCGCATTACGCAGCATTTCAATTACCGATTTGCTCACACCCGACCGGTTAGAGATATCATCCGCCGAAATAAATTCTTCCTCTTTCGCTGCCTCCCACAAGCTTTTTGCTGCCGCTTCTCCAACCCCCTTCAGCGACATAAACGGTAGCCGAATTTTGCCATCCTCCACCTGATAGGTCTTATAATGCGAGCGATACAGATCTACCGGCAAAAATTGGATTCCCCTTGCCTGGCTTTCATACAGAATTTGCAGCATTGTTAGGGCACCGTCTTCCTTTGCGGTACGCGCGTTTCCCATTTGAATGAGCGCTTGCATTTTATTTTTACTCACCTGTTTGCCCTGTACCGCCGCCTCTGCGTCAAAATCTTCGCCCCGCACGGTAAAAAGGACCGCGTAAAATTCTAGCGGGTAGTACACTTTGAACCAACAAAGCCGGATAGATGCAATATCATAAGCAGCGGCGTGCGCCTTTGGGAACATGTATTTGATCTTCATACAGCTGTCAATATACCATTCTGGCACCTCATGTTCCCGCATTGCTTTGATATGCTCCTCGGTCAGCAGCCGGGTTGCATTTCCCTTACGAACAATCTCCATAATTTTAAACGCCATTTTGGGCTCTAAGCCCTTATGCAGCAGATAGGTCATGATGCTATCGCGCGTTCCAATCACGTTTGAGATGGTGCAGGTTTTTGACTTGATGAGTTCCTGCGCATTGCCTACCCAGACATCGGTGCCATGTGACAGCCCCGAAATTTGCAGCAGGTCGGAAAAGTTTTTCGGCTGGCATTCAATGAGCATTCCGCGCACAAAGTTGGTGCCGAATTCAGGGATACCGAGCGTGCCGGTGTTGCAATCAATGTCCTGCTCGGTCACGCCGAGCGCCTCTGGAGAGACAAACAGGCTCATCACCTTCTGGTCGCTCATTGTAATGTCGTTGACATTGACGCCGGTCATATCCTCCAGATACTTATACATGGTTGGCACATCATGTCCCAGTTCATCCAGCTTGAGGATGGTATCATGCAGCGAGTGAAAGTCGAAATGGGTAGTGGTAATATCCGAATCTGCCGCATCTGCGGGATGCTGTACCGCCGAAAAGTCATAAATTTCGCGGTTGGAGGGCACGACCACCATGCCGCCTGGATGTTGGCCAGTGGTCCGCTTGACACCAGTACAACCCAAAGCGAGCCGTTCCTCCTCTGCGCGGGTCATTACAAGATTGCGCTCTTGGGCGTATTTTTTTACAAATCCGTAAGCGGTTTTTTCCGCCACCGTCGAAATTGTACCGGCCTTGAACACATGAGTAGGTCCAAACAATTCTTCGGTATACTTATGGATATTGGATTGATGTTCACTGGAAAAGTTCAGGTCAATATCCGGCGCCTTATCCCCATCGAATCCCAAAAAGGTTTCAAATGGAATATCGTGTCCATCCTGTTTATAGCAGGTGCCGCAGATGGGACAGTTTTTTTCCGGCAGATCAAAGCCAGAGCCGACCTCACCCTTTGTGAAAAACTCGCTGTGTTTGCAGTTGGGGCAGTAATAGTGCGGCGGTAGCGGGTTAACCTCTGAAATGCCTGCCATCGTTGCCACAAATGAGGAGCCTACCGATCCACGCGAGCCGACGTGATAGCCGCCCTCCTCACTCTTTGCCACCAGCTTTTGTGCAATCATATACAGCACCGCAAATCCATGCTTGATGATAGAGCCCAACTCCCGATCCAGCCGCTTGGCGACCAACTCTGGAACCTCGCCCTCAAAACCATACATCTCGCGCGCCTTTTCCCAGGTAATTCTCTGCAAATCCTCCTCAGAGCCTGGGATCGTTGGGGTAAAGGTGCCATCCGGGATCGGTTTGATTTCCTCCACCAAATCAGCGATTTTATTGGGGTTGGTCACAACCACCTCATATGCTTTTTCTTCGCCCAGATAGGAAAACTCCGCCAGCATTTCCTCGGTGGTGCGCAAATAAAGCGGTGCTTGCTGGTCTGCATCGGTAAAGCCCATACTTGCCATCAAAATTGCACGGAATTTTGCATCCCGCTCATCCATAAAGTGCACATCACAGGTAGCGACCACCGGAATCCCCAGCTTTTCTCCAAGCCGGACGACCGTTTCATTATATTCCTTGATGGTATCCATACTAGGTACCTTGTTATTGCGGAGCATAAATTCATTATTCCCTAGCGGCTGAATCTCCAGATAGTCATAGAATCGCGCGATGTCGCACAGCTCCCCCCAGCTTTTCCCCTCGATAATTGCGCGGTAAAGCTGTCCTGCCTCACAAGCACTGCCCACCAGAAGCCCCTCGCGGTATTCCATCAGCTTGCTGCGTGGAATGCGCGGGCGCTTTGCAAAATAGTTCAGGTGCCCCATTGAGACTAAGCGATAAAGATTTTTCAGCCCTGTTAAATTCTTTACCAGAAGAATCTGATGATAGGTTGGAGATTTTTTGACGTCCACCGCCGCCAGCGAAAGATTGATTTTTTCAATGCAGTTGCAGGCTCGCTCGGTCTTGAGAATTTCCAGCATTCGCTGAAAAATACGCGCCAGAATTTCTGCATCATCACAGGCGCGATGGTGGTTAAACTCCCCAAGATTCAGATGCTTTGCAACAATATCCAGCTTATGCTTTTTTAAATTGGGAAACAGCGAACGTGAGATGACCAGTGTATCAATCGCCGTAAAATGGTATTCCATCCCACTGCGGCGCGCCGCCTGACGCAGAAAGCTCGTGTCAAAGCCCGCATTGTGCGCGACCAAAATCGCATCATCCGAACCGCAGAAGTCGTAAAACATCTGTAGCGCCTGCGCCTCTGAGGGCGCGTTTTGCACATCCGCGTCGGTGATGCCGGTGAGCTGGGTAATCTGATATGGAATCGCCTTTTCTGGGTTTACAAAGGTGTCCATTCGATCTACGATTTCGCCGTTTTGCAGCTTCACCGCACCAATTTCGGTCAGCCGCTCGGTCGCAGGAGAAAGGCCCGTAGTCTCCACGTCGAACACGATAATTTCACGGTTAAAATCGCCGGTTGCGCCGCCACTCACCGCGCAGACCACGTCATCCACAAAATAAGCCTCTACTCCATAAATAATTTTGATATTGCCGCCGCTCTTGCGAATTTTGTTTGCAGCGTTCATGCAATCGGGGAACGCCTGCACCACCCCATGATCGGTAATCGCTACTGCCTTATGGCCAAATTCATAAGCGCGTTTGACCAAATCTGCAGCTGAAGTCATCCCATCCATCGCAGACATATTCGAGTGCATATGCAGTTCCACCCGCTTTTCGGGCGCATTATCCTGCCGCGGAAGCTTTTTCACCATTGCAATGCTGTCCGGCCGCATAACATTCTCATGGTCGAATCGGTCAAATTCGATCACTCCATGCATAACAACCGTACAACCATTCTCTAACTCATCTAGTCCCTTCATCTTCTTATCCATCCGCCCAATAATTTTGGCACAATAAGAACTGGTGTAATCGGTAAAGAAGACCGACAAAATCAAGGTCTTTTCGTCGCGGCTGGTGCGCCGGTCCAGCTTGAATACATCTCCCCAGATGGTCACACTTCCGCTTTCGATGTTGACCGACGCCATCTCGCTTAAACTGCCGCGCGGTGGATTGCCGTACAAAACCACCATAGAGTTAGGCTCAAAGGGCAGATTATGCGCATCAAAGCTCAGACGGGTAGGCGCCGATATCCCTGACGCAGCCGCCTCCTTCGTTTTCGGAGAAGCCGGTGTAGCCGGTGTATAAACAATTGGTGCAGGCCGCGCCGCTTCCATCGTCTTCTGATACAGTTCGCTTTCTGTATCGATTTCTACCACACCGTCAAACGCGACCGTGATCTCCCTGCCAAACTCCTCCCGTGTCACCTGCGCAATTTTGCGCGCACAGTGAATCTCCTCCAAAAAAGCCTGTCCGCCGTGTGACAGATAGATGCGCAGCGTATCCCCCAGCAAATCACATTTACAACCGTTGAAAAAGCCGTTGACCGGCACGCCATTGTTGCCCAACAGCGCAATGATTTCCGGCAGATACTCACTGCTCAACAGCTGTGCCGGATAGCGCGGATGGATGCTGATTTCTTGCAGCTCCAGCGCTTTACACAATCTGCGTTGCGTCTGAAAGATAGACGAGCGCGAGATTAGGCTGTCCAACTCCACCTGGACAGACAACTCGCGCCTGGATTTCCCAATATGTACTGCACAGACCTCGCCGCCTGCAAGCTCCAAGGGCAGTTGCTCCCCCAGATATTCTCCAAATACATCTACGAATAATGCCAATCCGCCACACAACCTTTATCTACATCTGTTCGATTTCCTGTAAAAGCACCTTTAAAATTTCTGTTTCTGGATATTTGCCCACTACTTCTCCTTTTTTAAACAGCAGCGCTTGTCCATCGCCACCCGCAATTCCAATATCTGCCTCACGCGCCTCACCTGGACCATTGACAACACAGCCCATCACCGCCACCTTGAGTGGCTTATGGCAGTCCTTCAAAGCATTTTCAACCTGCTGCGCCAGCGATATCAGATCAATTTTTGTGCGGCCACAGGTGGGACAAGCGATAACCTCCACGCCATCCGCCTGAATCCCTGCCGCCTTGAGAATATCCTTCGCTGCTGCAATTTCCTCCACCGGATGCGCAGCCAGTGACACCCGTATGGTATCTCCAATCCCATCGCAAAGCAGCGAACCTATTCCGATTGCCGACTTGAGCAAACCGATTCGGGCGGTTCCAGCTTCAGTTACACCCAAATGCAGCGGATATACAAGCTGCTGTGCGGCCAACCGATAAGAGGCGATCATCGTTTGCACATTTGAGGACTTTATCGAAATAACAATATTGTCAAAATCATACCGTTCCAGCAACCGGACATGATAAATTGCGCTGTCCACAAGCGCCTGTGGGACCGGTGCTCCATATTTTGCAAGGATCTGCTTTTCCAGCGAGCCGGAATTTACGCCAATGCGGATGGGAATTCCCACCGCCCTGCAAGCATCCGCGACCGCCTTTACACGGGAGTCTTCCCCAATATTTCCTGGGTTGATACGAATTTTATCCACGCCGGCGGCCACACATTCCAGCGCGATGCGGTAATCGAAATGGATATCTGCCACTACAGGTATCTTCACCGCCTGTTTCAGCGCCGGAATCAGCTGTACTGCGTCCAGATCTGGCACAGCCGCCCGTATCACCTGGCAGCCGGCCTGCTCTAGCTCGATCGCCTGCCGAACATTTCCAGGAATGTCCTGTGCTGGCATATTCAGCATGGATTGTATCGCAATGGAATTCTCTCCACCGATTGTAATTGCTCCGATTTTTACTGCCTTTGACATGTTTCTCATCCTTTGCTGCGCACGGCTGGCACATCTATTTTGCCGCCTGTGACGGTGGCTGCTGCATTGATGCAGCCTTCTTTTTACAGCAGCCGCATAATATCCTGAAAGGTAACCACCAGCATCAAACCCATCAACAAAATAAAGCCCGCTGCATGAACCAGTCCCTCATACTTCCGATTGACCGGCCGCCGAATTACCAGCTCGATCAGCAGAAAGATCAGCCGGCCGCCATCCAATGCAGGTACCGGCAGCAGGTTAAACACACCAATGTTAATTGTAATGAACCCCACCAGCAACAACAATGTTTTGATTCCCGCAGTACTTGCCTGCCCAATCACCGTTGAAACACCGATAGGGCCGGACAGCTCGGACATCGAGAAATTGCCGGTAATGAGATTTCCAAACGACATCCAAACCTGCCGGACGATGGATAGCATCCATAACGTCGTATATCGCAGTCCATCCAGCACCGTTTTCGGCGCGGACTTCACATAAAAATCGAGGTTAATCAGCCGTGTGCCGTCCTCCAACGTTTGCAAGCCCAGGTTCACGCCTGGGATATTCAGCTTTTTTCCGTCCCGTAGTATGGTGAAATCTACAATTCCGTCCCTGTCGCTGACCAGCGAAAAGGAGATATCGTTTGAGGTAAAGACCGGACTGCCATTGATACGCAAAATCTGATCCTCCACCTGAAGCTGTGTATTGCTAGAAGCGCCCTCCCGAAAGCCGCCGATTATGGTAGTTGGCAGGGTGTTGCGCATCCCCACCAGGATGCTCAAAATAAGAAAGCCCAGTACCAGATTCATAATTGCGCCAGCGCAGACAAATAAAATTCGCTTTCCCAGCGCTACATTACAAAAGGCGCGCGGATCCGCACTGTTCTCATCCTCACCCTCGACCGCAACAAACCCGCCAATGGGCAACAAACGCAGTGCATATTTTGTCTCCCCTTTCTGGGTAGACCAGATGGAGGGACCCATCCCCACCGCAAACTCGTTCACCTTCATCCCCGAAAGCTTGCCAACGGTGAAATGTCCAAGCTCATGCACAAAAACCAACAGCCCAAATACAAAGATTGCTACAACTACCTGAAAAATAATACTCATCGTTCACGCACCTATTTTAAAGTTGCTTTGACTATAGAAGCTGAAAATAGAGGCGTTAGCCTCTATTTTGTATAGTATTCTGCCAAACCCCGGCAATATTCCAAAACTAACGCACGAGCTGCCAAATCTGTGGAAAAAATATCCTCGATGCAGTAACGCGCTGTATGATCAGAGAAATGTTCCAACACATAACCGATGCTGCGTCCGATCTCGCCATAGCCGATTTTGCCATCTAAAAATAAAGCGACTGCCTGCTCATTGGCGCTGTTAACCGCGCAAGGGTATAATCCGCCGCGCCGCGCCGCCTCCATCGCATAATCCAGACAAACAAAAGTCTTCAAATCCGGCGGCTCGAAGGTCAGGCTTCCATATTCCACCAACGAAAGCGGTTTGGCGCTGCTTAGCGCACGATGCGGATATGTCAACGCATATTGAATCGGAATCGCCATATCTGGCACACCCAACTGTGCAATGATGGAGCCATCCTGAAACTCGACCGCAGAATGCACAACGCTTTGCGGATGCACCACCACTTCAATCCGATTGGGCGTCACATCAAACAGCCACATCGCCTCGATAAACTCCAGCCCTTTATTCATCAAGGTGGAGGAATCTACGGTAATTTTCGCGCCCATCTCCCAATTTGGATGGTGCAGCGCCTGTTCCAACGTCACCTGTTCCAGTTCTGCGGCGGTTTTCCCGCGAAACGGTCCGCCCGATGCGGTCAGCAGCAGTTTGTGCAGTGACGTTCGCTCGTTGCCCTGTAAGCACTGAAAAATTGCGCTGTGTTCACTATCCACCGGCAAAATCGACACATTGTTCTGCGCTGCCGCTTCCATCACCAGCTGTCCACCTGCTACCAATGTTTCCTTGTTGGCCAGCGCTAGAGTATTTCCCGCCTCAATCGCAGCCAAGGTCGGACGCAGTCCCACCATGCCAACCACTGCATTGCATACAATATCATTTTCTGGCAGTGCAGCAACCTCGCAAAGTCCCTGTACGCCGCTTAACAGACGAATGTTGGTATCTGCCAGACGCACCTTCAAATCTTGATAGGCGTTTTCGTCCACCACCGCCACATACCGCGGAGAAAATTCCCGCGCTTGCGCCTCCAGCAACGTCGTGCTGCGGTTGGCAGCCAGCGCAACCAGCGGATATCCCAACCTTTTACAACAGTGCAGCGTTTGCGTACCGATTGAACCGGTAGAACCTAAAACCGTTATGTTCTTTTTCAAAAAAGTCCTCCTCACGCCAGTTGTGCCAACGGTATCCATCGACTGATAAAATAGACCAGTGGTGCAACCATCAGCGCACTGTCAAACCGGTCCATAATTCCGCCGTGCCCCGGCATGATCGAGCCATAGTCCTTTACTCCAAACTGCCGCTTAATAATCGATGCCGACAGATCCCCGATGATGCTAACCCCTGTAAACAGCGGCATGAAGCCGAGCAGCAACAGATAATGAACCCGGATAGGATAACCCATCCAGGAGCAAACAGCAGCATACAGCCATGCAACCAATAGCATTGCAACAGCAGCAAAAATTGCGCCGCCAACCGCACCCTCCACCGTTTTTTTCGGGCTGATATACGGCGCTAGCTTGCGCTTACCAAACGCGCGCCCTGCAAAATAAGCGCCGGTATCCGAAAGCCACGCACTGCCCAACGAAACCAGCACATAAAAAATCCCCAGTCTGCTCCCCCACAGATCCCGCTGATAAACCAGCGTTGTAAGCGAAAATGGAACCAACAATCCACAGGTAAAGCTGACCGCAATCTGTTCGATATGCAACCGGTCATGACAGCGCAGCAGAATACAAAATAATATCACCACACACAGATAACTGAGCGGAAACATCACCTGCACCATCTGCTGTGCCGGAAAGATCGGAAAGGCTGCTGCAAATAAAAGCACCACCGCAGAAATTCCCTTGTGCTGGATACAGCCGGTCGCTGTCAACAGCTCATAAACGCCCATACATGCGATGGCTGCAACCGCAAGGTTCACAATAATCGTATGGAACAGTGACAGTATCACAAACAGCACACACAGCCCGATTGCCGAACTGATGAGTCTTTGTTTCATAGGTATCTCCTATCCACCGTCCAAAAAGACGGCTCGCGCAAAGACGGTTTAGATTCCTCCAAACCGCCTTGTACGGGTTAAGTATTGCAAAATTGCTTCCTCCAGATGCGCCGGAGAAAAATCCGGCCACAACACATCCATAAAAACAAGCTCCGCATAGGCCGCCTGCCAAGGCAGAAAATTAGAGGTGCGTAGCTCTCCGCTGGGCCGGACGATCAAATCAGGATCCGGCTGGCCAGCGGTATACAAATAGTCTGAAAACAGCGGCTCGTCTATCTGCTCCGGTGTGAGCGAGCCTTGCACACACTGCTGTGCCAGCCTGCGGGCCGCATGAACAATCTCATCCCGCCCGCCATAATTCAGCGCAACATTGACGGTGATTGCAGTATTCGCTGCACTCTCCTGCTGGATGCGCTGCATGAGTTGCTGAATCTTTGGGGCCAACGGGGTGGGATCGCCCAAAAAGCAAATGCGCGCGTCCTCGTCCTGATGCTTAAAGGTATCATTCAGATATTGATACAACAGCTTCATCAAAGCTTCTACCTCATCAGCCGGACGTTTCCAATTCTCGGTAGAAAACGCATAAACGGTTAAATAACGGATTCCAATTTTCCGGCAATGCCGCGCAATTTCCCCGAATACCTCAGCACCCTTTTTGTGTCCTGCAGTACGCGGCAAGCCACGTTTTGCCGCCCAACGGCCGTTTCCGTCCATAATTAGTCCGATATGCACTGGTAAATGTTCAGCCGGCACCTGTGCAAGCTTTGATTTCGCCATAAGCACGCTCCTAAATTTTTTTAATCCTGCCGCAGATGCGCCGCAAGAGGGTCTTTTAAGGAAGAACGAAAGCCCGCATCCCCTTGACCACCCACGCTTAGATTTCCAGGATCTCCTTCTCTTTCTTTGCAGCGATCTCGTCAATCCGTTTGCAGAATTTATCGGTCATTTTTTGAATCTGCTCTTCCAAATCCTTCTGCTCATCCTCACTGATCTCGCTCGCCTTCTTTTTCGCTTTTAACTTTTCATTCGCATCACGGCGGATGGCGCGAATCGCTACTTTGGAATCCTCCCCACGCTTATGGACCTCCTTACAGATGTCCTTTCTACGCTCCTCGGTCAGCGGTGGGAACACAATGCGGATCACCGAACCGTCATTGGCGGGATTGATGCCCAAATCAGACTTCTGAATCGAACGTTCAATTGCTTTTAGGGTGGACTTATCCCAAGGCTGAATCACCAGAATACGCGCCTCTGAAACCGAAATTGCCGCCAGCGACTGGATTGGGGTTGGGGTGCCATAATAATCCACCTGGATTTTATCCAGAACGGCAGGATTCGCACGGCCTGCACGAATTGCGCCGTATTCGGTTTCCAGAACCGAGATGGTTTTTTCCATTTTGTCATTGTATACCTTTAGCTTCTCGTTCATATGGATCAGCCCTCCTTAACAATTGTTCCAATATTTTCGCCCTTTATTGCAGCCAGAATATTATCCGGCTCTGCAAGACTAAACACCAACACAGGAATTTGGTTATCCCGGCACATAGCAGCAGCTGTGCTATCCATCACACCCAGATTTTTCTCTAACACCTCATGGAAGGAGACCGTTTCATACCTCACCGCATTCGGGAACTTATGCGGGTCACAATCGTAAACGCCGTCTACCATGGTTGCTTTGAGGATGATATCCGCCTCAATTTCTGCGGCGCGCAATGAGGATGCCGTATCAGTGGAGAAAAAGGGATTGCCTGTACCACAACCAAATACAATTACACGCCCCTTTTCCAGATGGCGCACCGCTTTGCTGCGAATGTAAGGTTCCGCAATCTGCTGCATGGTGATCGCGGTTTGTACGCGAACCTGTACCCCTTGCGCTTCCAATCCATCTGCAAGTGCCAGCGCGTTCATCACCGTTGCCATCATCCCCATATGGTCCGCACGTGTGCGATCGATCTGTCCGCTGCTGCGCCCGCGAAAGAAATTCCCGCCGCCAACGACAATTCCAAGCTGGACCCCCAGATCCACACATTTTTTAATGCTTTTGCAGATATTGCTCACGGTTGGGTAATCGATGCCAAATTTCTTTTCTCCGGCCAGAGCTTCCCCACTGAGCTTGAGCAATACCCGTTTATATTTCAGTGCCATAACAACCTCTCCCATATATACCTATTTTATTTTACAATAAGCGCATCACAAAGTAAAGTCCAAAGCACAGATTGCAACATAAATGTGGCAGACATTTACAGTTTGTTCCCAGCGTCAAAATTTATGCTGCTGTTACACGAACCCTCTTGAGAAAATAAAAGTACAGCTTCGCATCGAAATGCTGTCCCGCTTGGTAAAAATAAAGTGGTCCTGAAGGCAGATACCAAGCGGCTCCAACGCGCGGATAATCTGTTCTGTGAGTGCGATATCCTCTTTTGAAGGGTTTGCCAATCCTTTGGGATGGTTATGCGCCAGAAAAACAATTGTCGCCTCAAAACGCAACGCAAGCTTTGCAATCTCCCGCGGTGAGCAGAACACCTCGTTAGCGCTTCCTTTGCTGATAAAATCTCCGTACAGAATTTTCCCTTCATTGTCCATACAGAGTAAAAATGCGTGCTCCTGCTCTTTATCGATGAAATATGGGAACAGATACTCCTGAATGGAAGTAGGGTCCATCGATGGAATAGCAGGTACCGCTTTGGACTCCTGTAAATACAGTCCCACCAAAGAAAGCAACATTTTTAGGTAGGTGGCGGAATATTCCTTCATCCCCTTCACCTGTATCAGCTGCTCATAAGGGGCATCCATCGCACCGGCGACCGAACCAAATTGATCAATTAACCGATGCGCCAGCGGGTTGACATCTCCCTGCGGAATCGCGTATTGTAGCAGCATCTCTAGTTTTTCATGCGGTGCCATTCCTTTGAAATTGGTTTGCCGGAATCGCTCTCGAATCCGCTTACGATGATTACGGTGCAGAGCACCCTCAGAATCTTGAGGTGTCATTTTCCGCAGCAGGACAGCTTACGGCTTCCGGGCTTGATTGCAGGGAGCTCCCCCTGCTTACACAGCGGGCATTCATCGGCCTCCCAGGAAACAACCTCGGTCGGATACACCGCCTTAAACGGCACACCAAAATCAACCTGACCGTTGCTGCGGTCAACAATCGAGCCGATTCCAACCACTACGCCTTTGGCGTCACGAACCAGCTGCGCAACCTCCTTTACCGAGCCACCGGTGGTTACAACGTCCTCCACCAGCAAGCAACGCATTCCGGGCGTGATCTCAAAGCCGCGGCGCAGCTCCATCTTGCCATCCACCCGCTCGGTGAAGAAATTCTCACAGCCAATCTGCCGGCTGACCTCATAAGCCATCTGCACTGCACCCATCGCCGGCCCGATTACTACATCAATCTGCTCGTCCTGATACAGCTCGGCCAGCGCCGCGCAAAGCTCCTCGCTATATTTTGCATGGCGGAAAATTTTAGCGCACTGCATATACTTGTCCGAGTGCCGCCCAGAAGTTAACAGAAAGTGCCCTTCTAATAGCACCCCTGACTCCTTCAAAATCTCTTCTATGCGCTCTCGTGTAATCATGAACAAACCTCTTTCCGCAAAAATGCTTTTATTCCTTCCCATTATACCAAAATACTATCTGATTGCAAATAGAATCTTTCCGTTTTTTTGAAAATGTGTTATACTTTTTCTATGCTGTTTTGGGAGGACATTATGAAAGAGTTTACGATCAACCGCAATGATGCCGGTCAACGGGTGGATAAGTTTCTGACAAAAGCGGTGCCGCTGCTGCCGCAGGCGCTTCTTTATAAATCCATCCGCCTCAAGCGCATCAAGTGCAATGGCAAGCGCTGCGAAATTTCCACCCGCCTTTGTGAAGGGGATCGGCTGACCCTTTATCTGAACGATGAGTTTTTCGCTGAACAGCCAGCACAAAACCGTTTTTTATTTGCGCCCTCCTCCTTACAAATTTTGTATGAGGACGAGAATATATTGCTGGTGGACAAGCGCCCTGGGCTTTTGGTTCATGAGGATGACACCAATCAAGCCGACACTTTAATCAACCGAATTTTACATTACCTCTACCAAAAAGGAGAATATCGCCCTGAACAGGAGAACAGCTTTACACCCTCTCTATGCAACCGCATCGACCGGAATACTGGCGGTATTGTGATTGCGGCAAAAAATGCGCAGGCACTGCGGATACTCAACCAAAAGCTCAAAGATCGTGAGCTGCAAAAGCTTTACCTCTGTATTGTGCACGGCAGAATGCCAAAACAGGAGGACACTCTCAAGGGCTTTCTGCGCAAGGATTCCCGCACCAACACCGTGCAGATTTTTGATCATCCTATCAATGAGGGGCGAACCATCCTCACTAAATATCGGGTATTGGGGCAGCAAGGACGCTTTTCTCTGCTGGAGGTTGACCTGCTTACCGGACGCACCCATCAAATTCGGGCACATCTTGCTTCGGTTGGTCATCCGCTTCTCGGGGATACAAAATATGGACATCAACGGGACAACGCCGGAACCGGCTACAAATTCCAGGCGCTCTATTCTTACCGGCTTATCTTTCACTTCACAACTGATGCAGGAATTCTTTCTTATCTGGATGGAAAAAGCTTCACCGTACCGGAGGTCTGGTTTCGCACAGAATTTTTAAATGGAACATTGCGCTAATATAAAAAGGGAGACTTTTTAACAAGAAAAAGTCTCCCTCTTTTGTTCCGCTGTATTTTAGGTATCTGCGGGGGTATTATCCCAATCATCACTGTAGCCAATCAGCCAATTCAGCCCCTTATGGCGCTCTACCACAACATCCTCATTCAGTCCCATCGGCGGCTCCTGGTCGTGCATACGCGCATCTACACAGGCCCAGTGGTACCGGTAGGTTAAATCTGCTGCATCAAGAATTTCCTCTATCGGGCGCAGGTGGGTGAGCGCTAGCAAATCCCCCATCGTCTTACAGGTGGCGATTGGCTGTATCGCCTGCTGATAATCGCAAATATGACTGGGGAAATCCAGCTCCCCAACCAATCCCAGCGCCCAAAGCAGGGTCCAGGCGGCCTCATATTGCCAGGTAAACCGGATCAGGTCCTCACGCTCCAAAAGACCGGCAAAGACCTTGCCCTCCAGCTCGGTCAAATCATCCTTGACCTCATATGCCCGCAGAATACGCCCAAAAAAGACGGTCGAATTTTCCACGTCGTCCTCATGAATGCGGTCGAATGCAACCTGGATGGTGACAATACTGCAAACAGCACGCTGGGCAATCTCCCAGTCGGTACGCACCTTGATGATATCCGAGGTAGACGCCTCCAATACCGGCAGATGATCGATATACGGAATTTGCTGCTCTTTCAGCAGCGCAATCGAACGAGCCTTGCGCGCCTTTGATTCTGCAATCGCTGATGGTTCATTCGCGTTTGCACCTTTCTTCAGCCCGAACAACATATCCGATTCTCCCCTTTTCGTTTTCTTTCTTTACAAACAGCACAAATCCCAAAAGCAGCAAACTCCTCAAAAGGGCGCAAAAGGAAGCGGCAACCCCACCGCATCTTCATCACTATGTTTATGCCCAGTCCTTGCAAACATCAACCCACTGTGCCGCGTTGGAAAATTGATACAGTTCTTCACATGTTAATTGTACCGCAGAATTGCTGCTTCCGCAAGCAGGAAATATTGTATCAAAGCGTTTTAATGAAAGATCCAGCACGGTTTTGACCGACGGGTTCTCAATTGCAAACGGACACACACCCCCTACCGCATGTCCGGTCAGCTCAAGCGCCCGTTCTGGCGCAAGCATTTTCGCTTTCATCCCAAACGTATCTTTAAATTTTCGGTTATCAATCCGCGCATCCCCTGCCGCCACGATCAAAAGGCAGCCTTCCCCCTGCTCAAACGAAAGGGTCTTTGCGATTCTTGCCGGTATGACGCCAACCGCCTTTGCCGCCAGCTCAACCGTTGCGCTGGAAACCTCAAACTCCATCACAGCATCTTCTTTTCCGCGCTGCTGAAAAAATTGTTTGACCGACTCAAATGACATAAACCAAACTCCTCAAATAATTTTTTGATATCCTGCATCGAAAGCGGGCGCACAATTGTGCGCCCGCTTCTATATCCGTTGAAGCTGCTTTAATAAATTTCGTCTCCGCTTAGAATTTTGATGTCATGCGTGCGCAGGACATTTTCCGCATGGGCATTATCCTCCACCCGCAGAATGACATATGCGGTTTTTTCTTCCTTGCTGACGAAAGCATACATATACTCTACCGCAATCTGTGCGTCCTTGAGTACGGTCAGTGCGGTTGACAATCCGCCGGGCACGTCCTCCACCCCAACGGCAATGACCTCGGTTTGTGAAACGGTAAATCCCTGCTCCCGCAGCGCATTTTCTGCACGGGAGGGATGGTTGACAATCAGACGCAAAATTCCAAAATCGGTGGTATCCGCGATGGAAAGCGCGCGAATATCAATGTCATGCTCTGCCAACACCTTGGTGATTTCCGCCATTTTGCCCCATTGGTTCTCTACAAAAACCGAAAGCTGCTTAATTACCATACTAACAACACCTTTCCCGTTTTACATTGTTGCCTCAAGCATCAGATTTTGCGCTTATCGATCACGCGCACTGCCTTGCCTTCACTGCGGGCAATCGTCTTAGGCGATACAAGATGCACCTTCGCCGCCAATCCAAGCATGGATTTCAGGCCGTCAACCAACTCGCGCTCGCGTGCTGCGATGCCCTTCACGGTATCGCTAAACATCTCCTGCGTCATTTCAACCTGGATATCCAAAGTATCTGTATTTCTTACCCGATCAACGATGATCTGATAGTTTGCAGGATAACCATAATTGAGCAGTACCGTTTCAATCTGCGATGGGAATACATTGACACCGCGAATAATCATCATATCGTCGCTACGGCCCATCGGCTTGCTCATCTTGATATGGGTACGTCCACAGGAGCAGGGTTTACGGGTGAGCACACAGATATCACGGGTGCGATAACGCAGCAGCGGAAACGCCCTTTTGGTGATGCTGGTAAAAACTAGCTCTCCCTTCTCCCCTTCAGGGAGCACCTCTCCAGTAACAGGGTCGATAATTTCCGCAATGAAGTGATCTTCGTTGATGTGCATACCCGTCTGTTCCTCACACTCGAACGAAACACCAGGACCGGAAATTTCGGTCAATCCATAAATATCATAAGCTTTGATGCCCAGTTTATTCTCAATATCACGGCGCATCTCCTCGCTCCATGCCTCTGCACCGAAAATTCCTGCTTTCAGGCTGATTTCCTCCGGCCCAATGCCCATCTCCTGGAAGGTCTCCGCGATATATGCCGCATAGGAGGGGGTGCAACAAAGGATAGTTGCGCTCAAGTCTTGGATAAATTGAATCTGGCGTTGGGTATTGCCCGAGGACATCGGCAAGGTCAGGCAGCCAACCTTATGAGAACCTCCGTTTAGTCCTGGGCCGCCGGTGAATAGTCCATAGCCGTAAGCGACCTGAACGACATCCTTTTTACTGCCGCCTGCTGCAACAATTGCGCGGGCACAGCACTCCTCCCACAAGTCAAGGTCCGCCTGGGTATAGAACGCAACCACCCGCTTGCCGGTGGTGCCGCTGGTCGACTGAATCCGCACGCAATCCTCCAACGGGACGGCAAGCAATCCGTAAGGATAGGCTTCCCGCAGGTCGTTCTTGGTTAAAAATGGAAGCTTGTAAAGGTCATCGCAGGAACGAATGTCTGCCGGCGTTATCCCCTTTTCATCCATCAGCTTTTTGTAATAGGGGACATTGGCATAAACATGTTTTACCGTTTCCACCAAACGCTCATCCTGCCAAGCTTTGATCTGTTCCTGGGAGGCACGTTCAATTTCAGGCTGGAAATAATTTGCCATGGGTATCAATCCTTTCCTATCCTAAGTATGATGCAAAACAATGCGGTACAGAGATTTACGCTGGCACAAGCGAATCACGATAGCTCCGCCCCAGCTCAAACGCCCTTCGGTTCAGCTCCAAAAATTTCGCAGGGACGGTTTTTTCAATCGTCTGCTGCCAGACCTCATCCCTAAAATCCAATGCCGCTGACAGCACACCGATTAGCACCACATTCACCGCTTTTGCACTTCCCGCCTGCTGCGCCAGCTCCAACGCATTCAGTGCGGTCATATCGATCCCCTTCGCGCGGATTTTCTCCAAAATATCCGTCGGATATTCCATTGCGCCGGTAATTACCGGCATCGGCGCAATCTGCTGGTCATTGACAATCAGCCGCCCGCCCTTTTTCAGATAAGGCAGCCAACGCGCGGCCTCCAGCTTCTCGAATGCAACAATCACATCCGCCTCGCCTTTATCAATCACAGGAGAATATACTTCCTCCCCTTGTCCCGCATCGCCATATTTTACATAGGTAACTACCGAACCGCCGCGCTGGGACATTCCATGTACCTCAGAGACCTTGACATCGAAATTCTGTGCCAGCAGCACATTCCCCAGCAATTTGGACGCCAACAGCGAGCCTTGCCCACCAACGCCCACAATCATAATGCTCTTTACCATCAGCCCTGCACCTCCGTTGTTTTGATCGCGTCAAAGTGGCACATCTGCACGCACAAATCACAGCCAACGCACAGCGTCGCATCAATTTCTGCTGTGCCTGCATCGGTGATGTGGATTGCCGGGCAACCAATCTTCATGCAAGCCTTACAGCTGCGGCATCTCTCTTCGTCCACCATCAAAGAAGGCTTTATCTGTACATGTTTGAGCAGTACACAGGGACGGCGGGTGATAATCACCGATGGCTCTTCTGCCACCAATTCTTCCTTGATAACCTCCTCCAAGCGTTTGAGCTCGTTGGGGTCCACCACACGAATGCGCTTGACCCCTGCCGCTTCGCAGATCTTTTCGATGCTCACCTGCGGGGTAGGCTGATTTTTCAGCGTCAGACCGGTAGTTGGGTTCTGCTGATGGCCGGTCATACCTGTAATCGAGTTATCCAGCACAATGACCGTAGAGCAGCCGCGGTTATAGGTAATATCGATCAGTCCTGTAATGCCAGAGTGCATAAATGTGCTGTCGCCAATCACTGCGACCGACTGTTTTGCAGATTCTGGGCCTCGCACGGTATTAAACCCATGCAGACCTGAAATTGATGCACCCATACAAATCGTGGTATCCAGCGCACGCAGCGGCGGCAGCGCCCCCAACGTATAGCAGCCGATATCGCCAGAAACCATTACTCCCAACTTATGTAGCGTATAAAACAGACCGCGGTGCGGACAGCCAGGGCAAAGCACCGGCGGACGCACAGGAATTGGCTCATCAAACGCGATGCTTTCGGGTGCCTGCCTACCAAATGCAGCAGCAACCTTGCCTTGTGATAGCTCACCCAACAGCCCAAACAGCTCCTTCCCGCCTGCAACCTCAACACCATTCGCACGGCAGAAGGTTTCAATAACGGGGTCCAATTCCTCCACAACATAAACTTTGCCCACACTTGCAGCAAAGTCTTGAATCAGCTTCGCCGGCAGAGGATTGACCATGCCCAGCTTGAGCACAGGGACATCTGGGAATACCTCTCTGACATATTGGTAACAGATGCCGGCGGTAATAATTCCAAATGCACGATCCTCGGTCGCGCCTAGGCTTATTTCATTCAGCCGCTGATCGCCGTCAACCAAGCCCCCCCACTCGACTGGGAAATCCCCCTCCGCCAGCTCGGTGAGCTTTTGTATCCGCTCCTCCACGAATACATGACGTCCGATTGCATTCGCGGGCATCATCACATATTTCTGGGGGTTCTTTTCATATGTCTTAAGAGGAAGCTCCTGACGCTCTGCCAGTGTGACAATGCTCTGCGAATGCGCAACACGGGTACAGGTACGCAACAATACCGGTGTGTCATATTTCTCGGAAATTGCATAAGCCAGCTTTGCATATGCAATACACTCAGAGGAGTCCGCCGGTTCGAGCATCGGCAGCTTGGCCGCAATCGCATAATGACGGGAATCCTGTTCGTTTTGGGAGGAGTGCATCCCCTGGTCATCTGCAACGCAGATAACCAACCCGCCATTGACACCGGTATAGGAAGCGGTAAATAGCGGGTCAGCCGCCACATTTAGCCCCACATGCTTCATGGCGCAAAAGGAACGCGCTCCGCCGATTGCCGCACCTAATGCAGCTTCACAGGCAACCTTTTCGTTCGGAGCCCACTCCGCATAAATTTCATCATATTCGCTTGCATATTCCGTAATCTCGGTTGAGGGGGTACCCGGATAGCTGGATACAAAGCGGCAGCCCGCCTCATAAAGCCCTCTGGCAACCGCCTGGTTGCCCAACATCAATTGCTTCAAAATTCTTCTCCTCCAACGGTTATAATCTTCGCGCCACCATGCGCACAAAAGATTTTGTCAATCATCCTTATACCGCAAATTGGGCCGCAAGAGGGGCTTTCTGCTAGAAAAAAGCCCCTCCTTCCCTATGGCGCTACCGCAAATCCACAATGCGTTTTGCCTTGCCTGCAAACCGCTCGATCGATTTGGGCTGTACCAATGTCACCTTCGCGTCAATGCCCAAAACGGTATGCAGCTTGTGATAAATTTTCTTCTGCAAATTTTCCAAATCCCGGTAGCTTTCCAACAAGCTGCCATCCACCAGCTCCACCTGAACCTCCAGTGTATCGGTATAACCCTCATGCCGGACATATAACATATAGTGCGGACTGACCTGCTCCATCGGCATCAGCACGCTTTCAATCTGGGATGGGAACACATTCACCCCTTTGATTTTCAGCATATCATCGCTGCGGCCCATTACCTTGTCCATCCGCGCGGTCGTGCGTCCACAGGCACATGGCTGCTTATTGATGCGGGTGAGATCACGTGTGCGGTAACGCAGCAGCGGCATCGCCTCTTTGGTAAGTGTGGTTACGACCAGCTCGCCAGCTTCCCCTTCCTCACACGCTTGCAGGGTGTCCGGATGCACCACCTCTGGTAAAAAGTGGTCCTCCGCAATATGTAAACCGCAGCGCAGCTCACACTCGCCCGAAACGCCAGGCCCGATCAGTTCGGACAAACCATAGTTATCGGTGGCAAACAGGCCTAATCGTTCCTCAATTTTTGCGCGCATTTCGGGGGTGCAACCTTCGGAACCAAACAGTCCCACCCGCAGTTTAAAGTCCGATTTCTGATAGCCCAACTCATGTGCCAGCTCGCCTAAATAAAGCGCATAGGTTGGCGTTGCAATCAAGGTTGTTGTTCCGAAATCCTTCATAAGCATAAGTTGCTTTTCACTGTTGCCAGAGGAGGATGGAACGACCGCTGCTCCGACCCGTTCTAATCCGTAATGCAGGCCCAACGCTCCAGTAAACAATCCATATCCAAAGCAGACCTGTGCAATATCCGCATCACCAACCCCTGCTGCCGAGATGATGCGCGCCATAATCTCGCTCCACAGATCCAGGTCGCCTTGCGTATAACCTACCACAGTTGGTTTGCCGGTGGTTCCAGAAGACGCGTGAACTCTCACCACCTTCTCACGTGGAACTGCAAACAACCCAAATGGATAATTGTCCCGCAGGTCATCCTTGGTGGTAGGCGGTATGTACTGGAGGTCGGAAAAGGTGCGGAATTTGTCAGGGTCCAACCCTATGGCATCAAACCGGTCGTGGTAGAGCTTTATATTGCGATAACAATAACGCACAATATAATTCAGCCGTTCTAATTGAAGGGCTTCCAGCTCTTTGCGCGGCATGGTTTCTATCTGCTTATTGTAAATCATCCACCAATACACTCCATTCTGAAATTTAGCAAAATACACAATACTTTTGGTTGGTAAATGATAAAACTATCTTATATATCATACTGCGAATACCGCGAAAAATCAAGGCTTGCAAACAGATTTTGCAGAAAATCCTGTAAAAAGCCTGGAATTTTGCGCAAATTCATACTTTATTAAACAAATTGCTGATCTTTTCATGTAGAATATGAAAGACAAGACTTTGTAAGCTAGAATACTGCTGTTAAGGCAGCTTTGACGGAGCAAACTATGTTTGGATATGTAATCCCCTGCAAGCCGCAATTAAAAATCTGTGAGTACGAATTGTACAAGGCGGTCTATTGCGGACTTTGCAAACAGCTGGGCCGGCAATATGGCCCTCTGGCGCGTCTAACCCTCAGCTATGATTTTGCGTTCCTGGCCTTGCTGGAGCTATCCTTATCGGAATCCCCAGCAGACCTTTCTCAAAAGCGCTGTATCCTCAACCCGCTTAAAAAAATCCCCTGTTGCGGCGACTGTCATGCACTGGAATTTTCCAGCGGGGTTGCTATGATCCTTTTTTATTATAAGGTGCTGGACAACCTAAGTGATGAAACATTTGGAAAGCGGATGCTTTGGCGGCTGTGTATGCCCTTCGCAAAACACGCTTACCAGAGCGCCGCAGACCAATATGCTGCGGCGGCACAGATTGTTTATGAAACCATCAGCCGGCAAAGCGCGCTGGAGTCCGAGCTTTGTGACAGTGTTGACGCGGCAGCTGAACCCTCGGCACTCGCTTTATCTGGTATTTGTGGGATGCTTTCCCAGGACAGCCGCCAAAAACGCGTGTTAGAACGACTGGGTTATCTATTGGGACGATATGTTTACCTCTGTGACGCATTGGATGACCTAGAAAAAGATGCGCAGCAGGGCCGCTATAACCCCTTTTTGCTGCATGAAAAGCTGGTACATCCCACACAGGAGCAGCTTGAGGCTATCCGCACCGATGCAAAGGGCTCGCTCTTTTTGACAATTGGCGAACTGGAAAAAACCTATGAACTGCTAGAGCTCACACATTATAAGCCGATTCTGGACAACATTATCCAGTTGGGGCTTCGCAATACTGTTGAGAGAATCTTTCTTCCAAAGGAGACGAACCATCGATGACAGATCCATACAAGGTTTTGGGCATTTCACCGAACGCGACCGATGATCAGGTTAAAGCAGCTTATCGGGAGCTTGCGAAAAAATATCATCCTGATAATTATGCAGGGAATCCATTGTCCGATCTTGCTGAAGAAAAGATGCAGGAAATCAACCAGGCCTATGATGCGATTGTTTCACAGCGCCGCAATTCCAGGGGGGCTTCCAGCGGTTATACCAGCGGTCACCAACAGTCAGCGGCGGGTACCTCACAGTTTGCAGATATCCGGCGGCTGATCAACTCCGGACGGATTGCAGAAGCACAGGAGCTTTTGGATGGGGTCGCGATGGGCAGCCGTGATGCGGAATGGTATTTCTTGCGCGGCAGCATCTATTACTCTCGTGGTTGGCTGGATGATGCGCTGAAAAACTTCCAGCAAGCCTGTGCGATGAATCCGCAGAACCAGGAGTATGCAGCGGCTTATAACCAGCTTGTCTGGCAACGGCAGAACGGCCGCAGTCAGTTCGGTGGTCATGCTGGGGTCAATAGCTGTTCCTGCTGTGATATCTGTGCGGCAATCTATTGCGCAAATTGTTGTATGGATTGTGGTGGTTGCTTCTAATTTTGCCGCGCACCACAGCGGATGCTAAAAATTTCGTCAGCCGTTCCCTGCGCCATGGCGCACACCAAAAGTTTCTGCTATTTTGGAGGCATCCTATGAGAAAAAGCACTCAGGTTGCAATGGGCGGGCTTGCCGCTGCCCTATGCCTGTTGCTGATGTTTATGACAGGGTTAGTACCCTTTTCATCCTATGTATTCCCTTGTTTTGCTGGAATTGTGTTAGTGGCTGTCGCCGCCGAAATCGGGGCTAAAACTGCTTTTCTCGTCTATATCGGTGTTTCAATTCTTTCTATATTCATTGTTCCTGATCCCGAGGCAAAGCTGCTCTTTATCATTCTGTTGGGCTATTATCCGATTCTCAAGCCCGTTTTGGAACGGCTGCCCCGCTTGCTCGCCTGGGTAGCCAAGCTGCTGTTGGTTAACGGGATGCTGGTCGCATTTTATTACATCTGTTTGTATGTTTTAGGACTACCCGACCTGCTTTCTGAATGGGGTAGGTTTGGCGATTGGGCTGCTTATATTATGCTGGGAATGGCAAATTTCACCTTCTTCATGTATGATTACCTTCTTAAACAGGTACTATATTTATATCAGTATTGGTTCCGCCCTAAAATTTTGCGGAACATCACCAACTAACAAAGGCAGGTTTTAAATCTATGGCTACCCGTCAAAAATCCCGCGTAAATCCACTGCTGATTGTTCTGCTTTCCTTTGTGTGCATCCTGCTGATTGGATTTGGCATCCTTTTATTTTTATACAGTGCAAACACGACCTCTCCTACCAATACCACGGTGGACCCTGCCGCTCAAATCCGCAGCATTTTTCGGGTAGAAGGCTTGGACCCCAACGCCAAATCTGGCACTATGCCAGGTGCGCCGGAAAACGAGACCTCTCCTGGCGATGGAATGTTCAGCTATCGTATCAATGCAACACCGCAATTCCAGCAGGACGGCGCAGACGGAAATATTTGGGTGCAAAATCCTGCGTTTAATGATTATCTGATGGTACTGGAAATTGCGGATGAAAATGGTGAACTGCTCTACCAATCGCAGTATATCGCACCCAATCAATATATCGAGCGCATTGATCTCCTGCTGGTCCCCCCCCCTGGTACCTATCAAATGGTCGCCTATATCAATGCGGTAGAGCCGCGCTCACTTGATTTAATTGACACCCTTGAATGTCCGTTGACGATTACAATTCAATAATACATAGTTTAATTTGCAGGCGCCATGTCAATTAAAAATTGGCATGGCGCCTGTTATCGAAGATATCGCCGGGCTGCGGTCCGGCTCTTGGACGAAAAAGATGCGTTTCGTTCCAAGAAAAAAAGAAAGCCTCTAGGGGGCTTTCTTTTTTTCTTGGAATCGACCAGAGGCTCTGCCCCTGGACCCCGCCGCCTTTTATAAAAGGCGGGCGAAAATTTTTATTCGCTATTGCGATTGGGTTTGAAAATTAGCGGATTACAAGGGTTTCACCAAACGCCTTACCCAGCTCCTTCGCTTTTGCAAGATCCTCTTCCGATGGAACAAAGCAAACCTTCAAGCCCTCCCCAAAAACGGACATTTTTAATCCGTTCAGTCGGGCACTCAAATTCGGAACCGCCTCTCCACTCCAGCCATAGGAGCCAAACACCAGTACAGGCTTTTTCTTATTATTAACAGCATCCACATGAGAAAGCAGATTCCAGGCAGGTGGGACTGCGTCGCCATTGATGGTGGGACTGCCCAATGCAAACCCGTCGCTGCTATTAAGCAAAGCAGAGAGCTCGCCCAGGTCATGATCGATGATATCATAAGTGTTCACAACCGCATCTGGTTTTGCTTGCAAAATGCCATCGCGGATGGCTTCTGCCAGCATGCGGGAATTGCCATACGCAGAGGTAAAGAACACCGGTACGGTCAATCGCTCGTTTTTATGCGGCTGGCTCCAAAGCCGGTACTGCTCCAGTGCAGTCTCCAGCTGCACGCCCTTTTCCAAAATCGGGCCGTGGCTGGGGCAGACGGTTTCAATCTCAAGATCTTTGATCTTTTCCAGTCCAGCGAGTACATACGGCTTAAACGGACCAAATATCGCATCATAGTATTCTTTGAATGCTTGTTTATACTTTTTAGGGTGGGTAATATTGCAATCGAAATGATACGGTTCACAATAATGTGCGCCCAGAAAATCGCAGCTAAACAACACTTTCTCAGATTCTATCCAGGTGAACATCGAATCCGGCCAATGCAAAAACGGTGCAGGAATAAATTTTAAGGTCATGCCGCCGATGTCCAGCTCATCACCGTCTTTCACTACCTGTACCTTCATATCCTGGCGGTTGGTGATGTTTTTTAGGTAGATAGAACCGGCTTTGGTGGCGATGATTGTCGCGTTAGGCAACTTTTCCAGCAGCTGCGCCAGACAACCGGAATGATCCGGTTCATTGTGATTGAGCACGATATAATCAACCTTTTCCGGATCGACGACCTCGCTGATATTTTTGAAATATTGCGGGAAATAGCTTTTGTGACAGGTTTCCACCAGGACATTTTTTTCGCTGCCCTTTACCAAATAGGAATTATAAGAGGTTCCAAAATCGGTTTTCATTACAATATCAAATACACGCATACTTGGGTTCAATGCCCCAACCGAATAAATGCTATCCCGCACCTTTACCACTGACATTTACAGCAGCCTCCTTACCAATTTATATAATAAAGAATGTGACCATCTGACGTTGCAAATGGCCACACAAAAAATCAACCAATTATGCAGGCTCAAAGTCACCTTTGCCTACACCGCACAGTGGACAAACAAAATCATCGGGAACATCCTCCCATTTTGTGCCCGGTGCAATACCTGCATCTGGATCTCCCTTTTCAGGATCATAGACATACCCACAAATTGAGCAAACATATTTTTCCATTTTAAAAACTCCTTTGTCACCGGTAACCCGGTTTTTAATCTTTGATGCACCAATAGTATACAATATTGGTCT
>CAJUJI010000021.1 GCA_910586875.1 uncultured Anaerotruncus sp.
GTATTTTTTCAAGAAAGGGGGGCCTGCGATTGCGCAAGCGCATTTTCGCTGCCTCTTTGGGGGTTTGGATATTTTGTTGTGTTGCAGTCCCCGTTTTTGCGCAAGAACATCCGGTGTTAGAGCCGTTTACCGATCAAAGCTGGCGCTATTTAGAGGAAAACGAGCCTGCCCAATGGAGCATACTCGCCTATTCTTTGGGAGGCAGACCTGTTTGCAAGGATGCAAAGCAGCAGCTTTCGGAAGCGGTATCCAATGGCTATACAGCTGCAACCGAGCTGGAACAGCAGATTATTGGACTGGTAAAGTCCGGGGAAAATCCCTATGAATACCAAAAAAAGAACCTGCTGGGCGATCTTTATCAGTATGGAAATTTGTACGCGGACGGACTTTCTGGCGCAATTGGGGCGCTTGCTGCTTATCAGGCCGCAGATGCAAAGCCCAGCGATACCACCCGCAATTATAATCTTTCGGTGGTGGAGTATATCGTCAATTCTCAGCAGCGTTCGGGTGGGTTTGCGCCGGTCGCGGGGCACGACCCCAATATTTGTGTGACCGCACAGGCGGTTGCTGTACTGGTGCCATATCAGGAAATTGGATATGTGCGCTCAGCAGTCGAGCGCGCGGTAAATTGGCTGGTCTCCCAACAAAATCCGGATGGCAGCTTCTCCACACAGGGCCAGCCCAGCAGTGAGGCAACCTCCCATGTGCTGATTGCGATGGCGGCGTTGGGAAATACCGCTGATACACTCGATCAATTCCCAGTGAGCCCGCTGGATGGGCTGCTTTCCTTTCGCAATGTGGACGGCGGATATCGCGCATTTGCACAGCAGCCCTCCAGTGTTGCAGCTACCGAGCTGGCAGCGGTGGCGCTTTATGCACTTGAGGACGGGTTATCCCCCTACCTGCCACTGACCGCATATCCTGGCTATGTGGAGCCCAAGCAGGATGCGCTACGGCTCTATGGCAGGTTCGTAGCGGGCTTTTGCGGGGTATTTGCATTGGTTTATCTGATCCTGATTTCCACCCCAAAAATTGCCGCCTGGATTGATCAACAGCGCGCAAAGAGAGACGCTGAGGATGCAGAAATCGAGGCAGAAGACCTCTCCCCCTATCATACGCAAACGATGGAAATTCATATTCCGATGCAGGCAGAAATGCCGGACTTTGACACAATTTCCGAACAGGATACCTCTTCCTTCGGTTCTCAGGAGCAGGATAAAGGCGATTAAAAGAAAAAGCCCCATTTGGGGCTTTTTCTTTTGGAAGTCGGACACGCCTCACTGCTTAATAGGTCAACCGCGGCAGATTGGTGTCGCTCGCAAAATTCATAAAGTTATATAAAATCAGCAGATCATCAAATTCTGCCTGCGCCATAATCTCACTCATCTTTCCAAGATCACGCAGGTCCACCACCCATACCTCATCATAGCTGTAGGTGAGAAATGGAGAAAAACTGTTGCCATAGCTGTCCTTAACCACCAAAATGCGGGAGGTTTTCCCCTGCTGATGGTTAAGGTTATTCTCCGAACGCAAAATGCTCAGCCCGTTATTACCCCACAAAAATGCGGCGTGCTTATCCCGTGTTTCCCACTTTTCGTCCTCATGCAGCGAGGGCTTTTGCGCCCCATTGATCGTGACCGAGGTGCATGGGATCTGGTACACATCGATGGTATCCGGCTGCGCCGAGAAAAGCTTACACTTGCTGTAATAGCTTCCGTAAAAATTGGGGACCTGCGTTTTCAACTCCTCCAATGCAGAAAGCTCCACCGCCTTACGCCCACGGCTCTCCACAAATGCCTTATAAGCGTGGTATGCGCCATTGGTGGTCCAATGGTGGTCGGTGCGGTAATAAGCCTGTGCTTGTCCTGCGGCCTGCTGCATGACAGGTACTAAATCAAAGGATTGGGCATTGGCGGAAATTTGAGAGAAAATTTGCTGGATATAAGCCTGCTGGTCCAGATTTTGCACCCCACGAGGCAACAGTTGGTCCAAAATTTGGTAGGAATTCGGGATAATCGAAATGGTGATAGGAACCTGTGTATAATAGGCATCTACAAAGGTATTGACAAAACCAATATTATTCTGAATCCGCTTGTCATTTGTCTTAGGGTATTGTTCAAATAGATAACCCTCTCCGCCGTAGAGAATACCGTTGTTTTCAATTTTCCCCAGCGCTGATTCACTGACCGATTTCATGGTAATCCAGCCGTCCCGTCCGACAAACTGATCATTGAGGTATTCTTCATATTGGCTGGTATATTCATTTTTTAGCAGCTTTTTCAGGCTAAACTGTGGGTGGGTTTTCAGATAGCGGTTTTCCATTTCGCTGAAGGAGCGCTCTGGCACCAATAAGTCTGCGATGGCAACCACAAAGAGAAATCCCGCAAACAAAATTAGAAGCGGATATTTTTTTAGATACTGCAACAAAGCTCTCCCTCCTCAGAATCGGAAATACAGGAACGGGTTATAGGTGGAGTCCACCAGATAGGCGACCGACAGCAGGAAAACCAGTGCCAAAAACGGAATCGCCAGCCATTTGCACAGGCGCTTTAGCCGGTCACGGATGTAGTTGAGCACCGGCAGTGAAAATAGCAGGCCCAATAACAGCACAATGCCGTAATTGCGCAGATAGAACATCCAATCGTCTCCGCCGTGCGGCAGAAACAACCGGCTGAAAAATACGCCGATCTGCCCCAGATCCTCGATGGCAAACAACACCCAGCCCAGAGTAAAGCCCAGAATGCCGTAAAGATGTGAGAAAAGGCGGTGGTGCTCGAGTACCGGCCGGAGAAACAGCCGCTCACAGCTAATCAGTAGGAAAAAATATAACCCCCACAGCACATAGTTCCAGCTTGCGCCATGCCACAGCCCTGTTGCAAACCAAATGATGAACAGATTCAGATACTGACGCAGCGGTTTTACCCGGTTGCCGCCCAGTGGAATATACAAATATTCCCGAAACCAGCCGGAAAGGGTCATATGCCAACGCCGCCAAAATTCGGTCATGCTGCGGGAGATATAGGGATAGTTGAAATTTTGCGGAAAGTGAAAGCCCATTGCCTTCCCCATGCCAATTGCCATGAGTGAATAGCCCGAAAAGTCAAAATAAATTTGTAGAGTGAACGCGATTATCGCCAGCCACGCACTTGCAGTTGACAGGGTTGCAAATCCTGCTGTCGAGGCATCGGTCCACAACTTCCCAATATTGTTTGCCAGCAGCACCTTGCTTCCCAGCCCTAGGATAAACAGTGCAATTCCATCCTGCACCAGCGCTGGTGTGATCGAACGCTCTTTGAGCTCGCGGTTGATATCCGCGTATTTTACTATTGGGCCAGCGATCAGCTGCGGAAATAGCACTACAAAAGCGCCAAAGTCAATGATGCTGTGTTCCACCTCAATTTTACGCAGGTAAACATCAATTGTATAGGTCATAATCTGGAAGGTATAAAAGCTAATGCCAAGCGGCAGATTTTTCGTGACCTCCAATAGCGGGATGGAGGTTCCCAGCAGCGCATTCAAATTTGCCAGCAGAAAATTGCTATATTTGAAAAACGCAAGAAAACCGACGCTGAACAGGATAGAAATAGCAAGTATTATACGTGTGAGCTTTTTTCGCTCCCGCCAGTGCGCAATCCCCAGGCCGGCAAAAAAATTCACCAGGATAATCGACACCATAATCGGAAAGTAACGCACCTCACCCCAGGAGTAGAAAACCAGGCTGGCAATCAACAGCGTGAGATTTTTCAGCCGTTTCGGGGTCAGATAATAGACGAGAAAGGTAACCGGCAAAAACCGGAATACAAACAGCAGACTGCTGAAAAGCATCGAAAACCTCCTTTGAAAATAGAAAAGTGTATTGGACTCTTGATGCTGCCCAATACACTTTACCAAATTTTATGTGGTTATTCAAGTCCTGTCAAAAGGCGGCTTCCACAATTTCTTCTGCCTTTGCGATATCAGCATCAAAGCTCTCTGTCTCATAGCCTACAACCAACAGAAATACATAATTTCCCTTCTGTAAAACCTTGCCCTTTGCCAGCTTCTCTTTTTGATCCGGCAGATAGGTCTCAAACTGCTCCCGCAGTGCCTCCAGCCGCTGAGTTAGGCCATCTACCACATTCTGCACCTTCTCGGGCTTTGCCTTTATTGCAACCACATTGTCTGCATTGACCATCGCCATGGAGAATTTACCTGCATATTCCTCCACATCTTCTGGATTCACAGAGAAAATGTCTTTGAGGAGGGTATCATCCACATTCTCCGCCATTGCAATTCCAACCTCTGCTTCGATTTTATCCACCACCGTCTGCACGGTATTGCCCGGCTTCATCTCCTGCGCAGATTCGCTGTCGGCCTTTTTGCCGCATCCCATAAAAGCGCCTGTGCATATCAGTGCGGTCAAACAAATTGCAATCAATTTTTTCATAGTAAAAGTTCTCCCTCTTTTTTGAATTTCCCCCGATTGGGGCCACCTATTGATTTTGAGCCACTCTCAGGCTCTTCGGTTATATAGTGTGCCCAAATCCTGGTTTTACTTCATATAAAGGAAAACTTTTTTCCAGCTATTTCACAATGCCGCCCAAAAAGCTTGCTGTACGCGGATCAGAAGGGTTTTCAAATATTTTGTCCGGTGTCCCGCACTCTGCGACCTCCCCATCACACATAAAAAGGATTTTGTTCGCGACCTCTCGCGCAAAGGACATTTCATGCGTAACCACCAGCATGGTCATGCTATCCTGCGCGAGCTGGCGCATTACATTGAGCACCTCCCCTGTCAGCTGTGGATCTAGCGCGGAGGTGGGCTCGTCAAACAGCATAATGTCCGGATTGAGCATCAAGGCACGCGCAATGGCAACCCGCTGCTTCTGCCCGCCGGAAAGGGTGGAGGGCATCGCGTCTATCTTGTCGCTCAGCCCCACCTTGGCCAACAGCTGTTCTGCGTTGCGGTTCGCCTGCTCGCGAGATGTCCCCTGCGTCTTCATCAGTGGCAGCGTCAGGTTGCGGCGCACACTTAGATGCGGAAACAGATTGAAGCTTTGGAATACCATCCCCATCTTACCGGTTACCCGTTTCGCTTGCTCTGGTTTTGCATAAACGCCATTCTGAACCAGCGACTCCCCTTCTACCCAAATGCTACCTTTGTCTACCTTCTCCAAATCAATCAGACAGCGCAGCATGGTACTTTTTCCCGCACCAGACGGGCCAATTACCGCGATGACATCCCCTTTATTGACCGTAAAGCTGACATCCGCCAGCACCGAAAGCCCCCCAAAGGATTTCTTGATACCTTCTACCCGAATCAGTTCCATCCTGTCCCCTCCTCAATAAGCTGTTTTCTTTTCCAGCCAATTGAAGAATAGCTGGAGCACCGAATTTAAAATCAGATAGATCAGAAACGCAATGACATAGGGCACAACACTGCCGGTACGGGTCACGGCCGCTTTTGCATAATAAAGAATTTCCAACACGGAAATGGAAAAAACCAGCGCGGTATCCTTGATCAGTGTAATCGACTCATTGGTAATAGAGGGCAGCGCTACACGGAACATCTGCGGCAGGATAATTGACAGGATGGTTTGCACCTTGTTTAGCCCCAACACCTGGCAAGCTTCATACTGCCCCTTCTCTACAGCGAGCAGACCGCCGCGGAAAATTTCTGCAAAATAGGCTGCATAGTTCAGCACAAACCCCAGCAGCGCACAGACCATTGCCGAGCGCAGCGCCATTTTGAAGAAGTCGTTGACAAATGGCAGGCCATAATAGATAAAAAATAGTTGAAGCATCAAAGGGGTGCCTCGCATGACATAGATGTAGGCGTTTATCAGCCAGCGTATGGGCGCAATACGGCATCGCCCAGCCAGAGTTAGAAGAAATCCCAGTGGCATCGCGGCCAACATGGTAACAAAAAACATCGTCAACACGGTACCTAGCCCCTGTAACAATGCTGAGGTGATGGTAAAAATCTCGCTCCAGGACATAACAGCACTCCTATTCTTTGCAACAGTCAAATTTAAAAAGCTCTGCCTTTGGTCATATCTTGATCGTTTGGGTATGGTGCGCACACCGCAAAATTAGTCCCTTTTCCCTTTCGTGTTGTTCGTCAAAATAGCCAAACGACAGTTACCCGATATAGATAACCGCCCGATAAATATCAGCTTTGAAGCCATCGCTGATTTTTAGCAAAAGTGATAAGGCATAAGGGTGGTGATCCACAAAAAAGAATGGCGCAATATCCTCTGGTGTAGTTCGTATTTTAAATGTCGGACGAGTCTTGGGGGGCCACCAAGGGAACCAGGGGAACCACTCCCATTCCTCATCTTTTCGCAGACCATATTGTTCAAACTCTTTCATTGATCTCACCCCCCTTCATTTGCCCCACCTGACCTGTCGCTTTGTTTCTATCATGTGGAACTCTATGTTGCAATCTTAAGTTAGTGGAATCGCCAGCGCCTTCCCTCATCAACACAAGCTGCACTTGCGCTTGACATAAAACATGCCGCACCCTCGCCTTTAGGCGGGAGTGCGGAAAATTCCGATTCTGGCACGCACCTTATGAAATTTGAATCACGTCGTCCTTGCCAAACCACTGATGCGAGATATCTGCGACCTTCCCCTCCGCAGCCAACTCCTGAAGCGCGCCCCAAACAGCATCCTTCAGTGCGGTATTTCCTTTCTTGAACGCAATCGCATACTGCTCAGCGGCCATCTTTTCCTCCAGAATTTTCATTGGCTTCGCATTCTGGGTGATGTAATAATCTGCTACCACCGAGTCCATCACAACTGCGTCACAGCGCCCGATTTCCAGATCTGTGAGCGCCTCCACATAGTTGCTGTATTCCTTTGCGGCGCCGCCCTGGATACTTGCATAAATTTCATCCGCCTGCAACGCGCTCAAACCGGAGGAATCCTTCTGTGCAGCGACAATCTTTCCTTCCAAATCCGCCTTGCCGCTGATCTCTGCGTTTTCCAGAACCACAATCACCTGCTCATTTTCCATATAAGCTTCCGACAGCTCGTAAATTTCCGCGCGTTCTTCATTCACCGTCAAGCCGTTCCAGATGCAGGTGATTTTATCCGAGGACAGCTCCATATCTTTTGCGTCCCATTCGATTGGCTTTGCTTCAAACTTCATGCCCAGCTTCTCACAAACCGCTTTTGCAAGATCGATATCCACGCCGATTACCTCATTGTTTTGATTTAAGAAGCCCATCGGCGGAAAGCTAGCGTCCAAACCAACAATAAAGGTTTCGGGTAGTCCATCGGATGCGGCAACATCCTGTGTGGACGACGCAGGTGCTTCTGACGAGGTGGGAGCCTCAGAGGAGGCAGCCTGTGAGGAGGAGGACGGTGTACTGGAGCTTGCGGGCGCTGGCTGAGAGCCGCACCCTCCGAATAATGCGACACACAACAGGGCCGCAACCATTGTAGAAAGCGTTTTTTTCATATTCATTTTCTCCTATGTATCTCAAATTACAGAAAACTGCTCTCCTATTCTACACTTTATCATGCTAATTTGCTAATTCCAGAAAACAAGACTGCACCGGATTTTAGCAAATTATCGCTTGATTTCTTGCCTATACGCTGCTATTCTTATAATTGCGTAAAATTTCATTTGAGATAGGCACGTATTAGCTCCACCGCATCCTCCAAATATTGGGACAACGGCTTTTCGGTCACGCCTGCCACACTCGCACGACAACGGCTGACCGGAATTAAAATTTTATATGCGCGGCTTTCGGCAACAGCGCGTGCCATCACAGGGGAAAATTCCCCCAGCATTGCATTTGCGAGCACAATTCCCAACGGGCCGGCAATTACATCTGTAGGCTGTGCCTGCTGGCAGCAATACACCACCGCGTTTTCTCCGGTCGCACCAGTATTGGCGCCACCCTTGAGCATTGCAGCAGTCGCCATTGAGTTGGAGCCCACCGCAATAATCTGGCTATTCGGAAATGTATTTCGCAGCCGTTCAATCAGCGCGCGGCCGATGCCACCGCCTTGTCCATCAAATACATAAACGCTCATTTCCAATCTCCTTTCAGGCTAACTTCACCACAGCCGACTAAAAACGGCACCCCATCTGTGCCGGATACCACCAGATTCGCGTGGTCATCAATTGCATGTACCATAACCGTCTGCTGTTTTTCACCATAGACCAGAGCAACCTGTTTGCCAATCACGCAGGAACGGCTTCTATATTCTTCCAAAAATTCTTTATCCTCTAAATGGACATAAATTTTATCGAATTCAGATAAGATCGCTGCTGCTAAAAGGTTCCTATCTGGCTGTGTACCGGCGGCAGCGAGCGAGGTCGCAATCTCCTGTAATTCCGGCGGAAAATTCTTATTCAAGAGGTTGATCCCGATTCCCAGTACCGCATATGCAACACCACCATATCCGTCTAGCGCCGATTCGGTGAGAATCCCGCAGAGCTTCTTGCCTTGATAATACAGGTCATTGACCCACTTGATCTGCACCTGGACGCCGGTGGTGTGGGCAATTGCCCGTGCTACCGCAACCGCCGCAGCGGGCGTAATGAGCAGCGATTCCTCGGCGGAAATATGGGGGCGCAGGATGATCGATAAATATAATCCTGCATCCGGTGGCGAATAGAAAATGCGGCCTTGCCGTCCGCGTCCAGCGGTCTGCTGCGCAGCTATCACAACCGCGCCATGCGGTGCCCCATTTTTTGCAAGCAATTTTGCCGCTGTGTTTGTGGAGTCGATCACCTGATAAACCTGTAATTCCTTGCCGATGGTTCCGGTAAGGAATGGACGAATCCGTTGCGCGGACAATTTTTCCATAGAGTTCCTCCTATTTCTTTTATTGTCATTCTAAGTGAATTTCAGAAGCGTCTGGCGTACCCACACCGGCGGCAAAGCGGTTCCTCTGCTATGCGGCGCGAAAATCCATCGTATAGCCTTTTGGCACGCGGACTCTCCAAAATTTCTGACAATGGCTGTTCATAAAGATTGCCTAACGCGATGGTTCCCTCACTATCCAGGCAGCAAGGAACGACTGTTCCATCCACCAACACGCCAATCTGGTCCCGCAGTCCATAACAAAACAGCTGCTCCTGCTCGCTTTCGTATTCCAAATCCGGCCAGTCAAAAATTTGCGCAAAGCCCAAATAAACCCCATCCGCCAGCTTGACACTGTTATTTTTCCCCCGCGGGCAATGCTCTAGTTCTATGGAGAACATTTCTGAAATTTTTTGCAAAATGCTTTGGTTCAGCGCATTCTGTGCATTGCTGGTCGCTGAGTTTTCATTCCAAAGCCGCAGCTCGCAGAGAATTCCCTCCTTCTGCGCCTGTTGGACAAACGATAAGGTTTGTTCCAGATAGGTTTCTAATGGTTGAAACGGTTGATTTGCTTCATAGCTGTGTAGTGAGATGCTCACCTTTCGCAATGCTTTTGCTGTTAAGAGAATCTCCTTTACAGATTGCACAAGCGTCCCATTTGTGGTAAGATTCACCAAGAAGCCATATTGTTCACAGCATTCCATCAGATACTCTAACTGTGGGTGCAGCAGGGGTTCTCCCATCAGATGAAAATATAGATAGTTGGTGTAGGGATGCAGCTGTTCCAATACCCTGCAAAATTCCGCAGGGGACATCTCCCGTTTGGGGCGGTTTGTTTTGTGACAAAAGCTGCAAGAAAGGTTGCAATGATTGGTAATTTCTACATAGGCTTTCCGGAAGTGGCTCATAATAGGAACCTTTCTATAATTTCTGCAACTGCCCCTTCTAGGTTGGTGCGGCTGGTAACAAAATCCGCTTGTGCTTTTACCTCATCCGGAGAATTCTGCACTGCCACCCCCAAAGGTGCTCCAGTAATCATGTCTAAGTCGTTAAAATAGTTGCCTGCGGCGATGATATCCTCCAGCGCAATGCCGGCAAGTTTTGCTACTTTACAGATTCCACTCCACTTGTTTACCCCTGCGGGCATTACGTCCATCAGGTCCGGTTCCGACATTACATAGGAAAGCTTTAAGCCTTTACAGTCTATATATACCCTGACACCGGCGCAATCTCCGCTGACAAGAAAGCCATCCACCGTTTCAAACGGCAGGTCTGCTGCACTTTTATAAATCTGTGCCCGGTTACTATACCGCTTTTCTAGTTTTGGCAGTTCAGAGGTGCGGCAGTTTACCCCCCAATACCCCTCCCCTATCAGATGTAAGGCGGTATCAGGAAGTTGGTTACAGCAACTGATCATTTCAAGCAGATCCTCCCGCCGAACCAGAGCTTGAAACAACAGTTTCTGCTGCGGCATTTGATAGGCGGTGCCGCCATTATTCAAAATAAAATAGTCGCAGATTGTAAAAAGTTCCTCTAGCTGATTAAAATTTTTCCTGCCGGAAACAAAACAAATTTTATGTCCAGCCTGCCTTGCTTGACGCATCCGTAGCAGATTGATTTCAGGAATGCTTGTCCCAACACCGAAAGTTGTACCATCCAAATCTAGCGCAAGTAGTTTTGCCATGTGTTCCCTCCTGTTTGTTGATCCTCCTTATTTTAGCATAGTGGCTGTCTTAGGTCAAACCTGGCAAAAATTTCCGCTGTGCAAAATGAAAACTTTTTTGTATGATATTGAAGTCAAATCGCTAGCAATCTCGTTTTCATTCATGTAAGGCTTTTCAAAGGTGGTGAGCAACGCAAGGGAATGACAACAGAACAATTTAAAATACTGGTAGAGCAATACCAGCCGCTGGTATTCAGCATCTGTTATCAATTGGTACGCGATTACCAGGAAGCGCAAAATCTGGCACAGGATACGTTTGTTTCTGCGTTTGCGCATATCGATACCGTGAAGGAAAGCAACCTGCGCGCCTGGCTCACACGAATTGCCGCCAACAAAGCAAAGGACTTCTTGAAAAGCGCTTATAACCGGCGGGTTGCTTTATCGGAGGATATGAGCGAGCTGGAGGTTCTGCGGGAGGAAAATTCTCCGGAGCGGCTTTACATATCCAATGAAAGCACCCAACATGTACAGCAGACCATCTTAGATTTGAAAGAGCCTTACCACAAAGTTTCTGTATTATTTTTTCTGGAGGAAAAATCAATCGAAGAAATTTCTCTGGCGCTGGGCCGTCCCAAAAAAACGGTACAAACCCAGCTATATCGCGCAAAACAGCTTTTGCAAAAATTATTGAAGGAGGAGGACACACAGATATGAAGCAGCTATTTTGTGAAAGCGGACATCTGACCGATGATGCTTTGCAGGCGCTCATTCAGGATGAACCGTTGGACGAACTATCCCGTTTGGAAATTGCGGAGCATCTTTCGTTTTGTGACCGCTGTGTTGCTCGCTATGCCGCAATGCTGGAAGAGCCTGTGCTAGTCTCTCCACCTGAAACATTGGTCCCTGGGGTGATAAAGCGTCTGCGGCAGCGTGCACGACAAGTCTTCCGCAGCCGGTACACCACTGCGATTGCCGCGGCATCGTTTGCACTCGTTTTTTGGAACGCCGGACTGTTTGACATCGATCTTTCCAGCGGAAGCTCCAAAGTTTTGGATGCCTTTACCCGTTCGACCATCTCCATTAGCGAGAAAACCAACAATTTTACCGACCAGCTTACCAAAGAGCTGGGGGCATTTTTAGACTATTTCACTTTTGAGAGGAGCTTTTTCCATGAGAAACCGTAGTGGGTTATTAACCTTTTGTTTTGCACTGATACCCGGCGCTGGGCAGATGTATCTGGGGATGATGCGGAAAGGAACAGCTGTCATGGCCGCATTTTGGGGGCTGATCACCTTTGCTGGCTTTTTCCAGCTCAATGCGCTGATGGTTTTGTCGCCAGTCATTTGGTGCTACTCCTTTTTTGACACGCTCAATTCCCGCTGGCTTTCTGAGGAGCAGCGCCAGGCATTGGACAGCCAGTTTCATTTCCGTATGGGCAACTCGTTGCTGGATGATTTTCGCAGTATCATCGACCGCCGCCATCTGCTGATTGGGCTTGCGTTAATTGTATTGGGCGGGTGGTCTATCCTGCACAATCTTTTATATTCCTTCTCGGAATGGATCCCATCGTATATTTGGCGGCTAATTGACAGAGCGCCCAGCCTGTTTGCAAATCTGGCGATTATCGGTCTAGGGATTTGGCTGGTAACCGGCAAAAAAAATCGCAAAGAAATCAACGCTGACTTTGTAGAATATAAAGGGGAGGACGAAAACAATGATCATGAATAACCAAGAGGAGCAAAAACTTTTAGAAGGATCTGGACAGCCGGCAGATGCTGGCACGCCGCCCAAAAAAGAAAAAGAACAAGCATCGCATACCTTCAAGTTCGTTCCGCCACCGGTTGCCCCTATACGTAGGGTTGGCACTTTAACAATGGGACTTTCGCTGATTGTCGCTGGAGTAGTTGCGTTGATATGCACCTTTATACCCAGCTTTCCGCTGGTGACCGCTTTAAAATTTGCACCACTTATCTTTGTTTTCATTGGCATCGAGGTACTGATCGCCTATTTTTTCCATAAAGGAGAACGCATCCGCTATGACTTTCTTAGCACGATCGTCTGCTTTCTGCTGATCTGTGGTTGTGTTGCGCTGTCCGCTGTTCCACTGGCCTGGCAATATATTGGCCCGGAAGCATTGAATGTGCGGGAATCTTTGGAAGATGAGGTAGAAAACCACATCTATGATGCGGTTCAAAGCTCCGTTAAGATCTCCAGTGCCCGTATCAACGCCTATCTTCCCCATGTAATCCCGATTGACCAAAATACCGACTATAACGAACTGCTTGATAAGACCAATGTTTATGTAAGCTTTTCTCTCTCCGGGCCTTATACCAGCAAGGAAGCCTTTGCAAAGGATTGCCGTAAAATTTTGGACAAGCTTTCAACATTGCCGTTTCATTACCAAAATATTTTCTTCGCGCACAACACCAACAAATTTGCACTTGAGCTGTATATAGAAGGGGTATTTGCGCAGAATCAAGATGTGGAACAGCTGATTCAAGGGGTTACTATCAACCATTTTGAGTATGCTGAGAATGAAATGTATGGCTATGAGGAAGAGCCCGACGATTTTCCGGAGTATGCTTCTGTTACCAAGGAACCAATGTCTGAAAAGATGGCCGTGGTGGAACAAAATTTAGAATAACTACGAAAACCAGCTGCCAATGGCAGCTGGTTTCTTTTGTAGGGTCAGGCGGTTAGCTGAACATATTCCTGCTGGTGCAGCAGCTTTTCCCGAAGCTCTCTGCTGGCTGGCATCACTGGAATGCACAGCAAAAACCACAGTATGGTATACAGCGGACAAACCTGTCCGAACAGATTGCCGCGCTCTTTGGAATAGTCCCACACATCCAGCCGCAGCAGCTTATTGACCACGCATCCAAACAAAAATTCCACCGAGGTTAAAACTGCACAGCCTGCCGCTGCACGTTCCAGCAGGCTCCTGCCCTTTAACCGCCAATCGGTTAGATACAGCAGCAAAAACCCTACCCCACCGGCTAAAGTCATGCTCCAATGGGTAAAGCCCCGCCAGGCCACCTCAAGCCAGCTGTAAGCAACCGAACCAATGGTATAAACGGTCGCATATTCCTTAAACTTTTCCATGACAAATCACCTCTGGTTTAGTTTGCACCAGAGGTATCATAATTATTAGGATACATGCACGTCTCTGGGAAAGACGCATTTCGCCCCGCACAATAAAATCTTTTAGATTTTATTGTGCGGGGCGAGTCTCGCTCACAGCTTTTTAAAAAAACTGGTGGAAACTTTTGGTCCCTTTTAGCGGCCAAACAATCTGGAAAGCGAACCTGTGACCGTTTGCAGATCGTGGATCGCACTGTTCATCGACTGAATATCAATGCTGGTCAACACCTCAAGCGCCTCTTCCACATCCAAAAGCGCCTCCGTGATGCTCTGCTCCCCCTTCACCGCCAGCTGGTCAATTCGCTGAAACATCCCGGAGATGTCCGATTCAGATATCTCATTTGACACCTTCTTTAGATCAACCATAATCGAATCTGCCTGCGTAGCCAACGCTTCAACCCGCGTTTTCAGCAAAAGTCCTCCATAAAGCGCCGCTGCCAACAGACCTGCAAATAGCAGCGCACATACTCTGGTTAAAAATAGCTGTTTTTTACGATAGATCGTCTGCTGTTGGCTTTCCTTTTGGAGCTGCTCAAGCAGGCTGGTAATTGTGGAAAGCTCGGAATTTGCTGGTTGTGTTTCTCCCATATGCGTCCCCTCAGCAGATAACATTCTGCGGTTTGCCTGCCAGCCAGCGCTCGATATTCTCAAAGACAATCACGGCGCGCTTTTCCATCGACTCAGCGGTTGCAAACGCAACATGCGGTGTCACAATGGTATTGGCAGCGTGCAGCAGCGGATGATCTTGCGCAATCGGCGGTTCTCCCTCAAACACGTCGATGCCTGCACCCGCCAGCTTGCCTTCATTCAGCGCTTGCGCAAGCGCCGCGGAATCTACAACCGGACCGCGGGCGGTGTTGATTAAAATTGCAGACGGCTTCATCAGCGCTAGCTTTTCTGCATTGATCAGCCCTTTTGTTTGTGCAGTTGCAGGTACATGCAGCGACACAATATCGCAGCAGCCGAGCAGGGTATCTAAATCGGTATAGGTAACGCCTGGCAGTTCCTTTTTGGTGCGGCTATAGGCAAATACCTCGCAACCAAACGCCTGTGCAATTGCCGCCACACGGCATCCGATTGCGCCAGTTCCGATTACGCCAAACTTTTTGCCAGCCAGTTCAAAGCCTACCAGACCATTTTTCGTGCCGCTCTCCCGTGTAACAGTATTACAAGCCACGATCCGCCGGTAAAGCCCGATCACTAACCCGAATACCAGGTCAGCCACTGCAACGGTGGAATAGCCCGCGCAGTTACAAACGGTAATCCCGCGCTCCTTGCAATAGTCTACGTCCACATGATCAACGCCGGTAAATGCAACGCAGATCATTTTCAGCTGCGGGCAGTGTTCGATGACCTCCTTGCGATATTGGAAATTGGATAATACCACGATATCGGCATCTTTGCTGCGCTCAATCAATGTGGGAACATCCTCTACACGGGTGTCATAATAGACCGTTTCCACCTGTTTGCTGAGCTTTCGCTCTAACATTCCAAACAGCTTCGCTTTGTCAATTCCCAGAGGCTCTAAGATAACCAGTTTCATCCTGCATACTTCCCTTCCAGATTCATTTTACCCGTTACAGGGCCAGCTTTTATCGCTGCTGTTTATTCCCATCATACCCTATTTTGAAAGGCTTGTCTAGCTATTGTGTTGTATATTTGCTCCAATGATTTCATATAAATGGGTGCAGGGAGGGATTGTTATGCCATTGACCGACAGGGAGATTCTTGCCCGCTTGATAAAATGTGAGGCTGGCGGTGAGGGTGATAATGGGATGAAAGGGGTAGCCTGTGTGGTAATGAACCGTGTGTATGCGCCGGGCGGTGAATATGCGCGGGTGGGACAACAAAGCATCCGTAAAATCATCTTTCAGCCGGGGCAATTCGTCTGCGCTTCTGAAACGCACCGCGGTACCTATAATAAGCAGAATCTTTACAATATGAGCCCCGAGGCCATCCATTTTGACATTGCAGATTGGGCAATCGCAGGCAACCGCCTGCTGAATTTGGGAGAATCCTTATGGTTTTTTAATCCGTTCTCTCCCCAATGCCGCAATCATTTCCCCAGTGATGTGGGCTATTTCGTCACCCGAATTGGTGACCACTGCTTTTACAATCCAACTTCAGCTTATTTTGACACTTAGGAGGTTTTCATCATGCCGCAACAAACCAGCGAACTTGATACCTTGATGCAGAACAACAGCACATCCCCACCACAGACCACCAGCGAATTTTACGCCGAATCCTTTTCGGAGGTGCTAATTAAAAGTATCGGCTATTATGTTGTATGTGAATTTTTGATTGGCACCAACAGCGTTACGGTCAAGGAAGGCATTCTTTATGCAGCAGGGATGAACTTTCTAACCCTGCAAGACCCCGACAGCGACCGTTTTACCGTTTGTGATCTTTATTCACTGAAATTTGTGACCGTCTATAACTCTCGCCCGCAATACGGTCAAAACAATCGGATGATGCCGCAACGTCAATCGATCCCCTACAGCTTTGGTTGAGCAGCAAAGTATTTCGACGGTATTTACAGCCCATTCATTCTTTATTCATGATTCCACAGTATAATATTTGCAAGAAATAAAAGGAAGGATTTCCAAAAGAGGTTGCATTATGATACAAAAAATTTTCTCAGGGTTGCTTGCAGCAGCTTGTGTACTTAGTATGGGCCTACCCACATTTGCCGTGCAAAGGACGCCCACGCTCTCCAAAGGCAACCGCTCCGAAACGATCACGATAACACAACTTTATGATGTTCAGGAACCGATTCTTTATGAAGGGGTGTGGAAGACTGTACGGGGCAATATCGCCTATTGTGCTGCCTGTGAAACAGTTTGTGATGATTACGGAAGGGTCTACCGGCTCAAGGACAGCAGTCCGTTGAGCGATTCCAAAGCCTTTTCCGCAAAGATTTCGGTGGACGTCAATCCGGATATGATTCGTTCGGTGAAGCTGCTGCGGGAGCCGGCTAATCAGGAGGATACCTCTTTGGAAACACTGTCACGTTTCGCAATTGATATGTCGCCGGATTACATCTTTGAGCGGATCTTTACCGAGTTCACCGTCACCTACACCGCCCTTCAGGACACCGAACTAACCGTACAGCCCGCGGGAGAAGCCACAGAGGAAGTTACCTTCCTTGCAAAAAAAGGAGCAAAAATTATCTGCACCTATCAGGCTAACCTGGATGGGGAGAATATGTTTGTGCGAGGCAAAAGCAAATGACAGAAAATGCCGCCGGATTTCGGCGGCATTTTTCTTTTAGAAGTGAATGCTCTGACAGCATTCCCGCAATAGCTCGCAAGAGTGCTGCATCTTTTCCATCTCCTCATTTTCCAGCGGCAGCGACAGAATATGCCGGACCCCCTCCCGATTGATCACACAGGGCACCCCTGCATAAACTCCACTTTGCCCATATTCCCCATTTAGCATGGTGGAGACGGTCAGGATACTGTTTTCATCTCCAAAAATTGCGCGTATAATCCGCACCATTGACATGCCAATTCCATAATAGGTGGCCTGTTTTGCCTCCAAAATCTTTTGGGCAGCGGTGCGCACCTCCACACCAATGGCCTCCATTTCCGACCACTGAAACCATCCTGATTCCTCACAGATTTTCCGGATGGGTTTGGTTGCAATCATTGCCTGCGACCATGGCACAAACTCACTATCCCCATGCTCCCCCATCACATACGCATGGACATTTCGTGGATCGATAGAAAAGTAATTGCCCAACAGATAACGCAGTCTTGCGGTATCCAATGTGGTGCCGGTTCCTATGACGTGGCCGGCTGGAAAGCCGGAAAGCTGTTTGGTCACCTGTGTCATAATATCAACCGGATTGGTTGCAACCAGAAAAATTCCATGAAAACCCGAATCAACCACCGGCTGCACGATCGACTGGAACACCGCGACATTTCGTTGAAGCAGTGCAAGTCTTGTTTCCCCCGATTTTTGCGCCACGCCTGCACAAATTACTACAATATCTGCATCTGCACATCCATCGTAATCACCTGCCGCAATGCGCATATGCGAGTTAGCAAATGCAAGCCCATGGTTTAGGTCCATCGCCTCTCCCAGTGCGCGCTTTTTATCCAGGTCGATCAGCAGCAGCTCATCACAGGCATTCTGGTTCAGCAGCGCATAAGCAAAGCTCATCCCCACAAGGCCGGCGCCCACCAATACCACTTTTTTCTGGTCCTGTTTCATACAAAATCCCTCCATGAGCATACTATACCCAAATACAGAACCATTCATACAAGCTTACCTGATAAATAATCCTACAAAAAAGCCGCCCAGGAGGTTTTCCCAAGCGGTTTTTTTGCAGTTATTGTGCGGACAATTGGCGCTCCAACCAGATAGAGGCGATATTGAGCGCGTCATACAGGTTGGTTTTTTCGGTCTTTTTTACAATGCGATCACGCGGACGAAGTTCATCGTTGGTGGACCAAATTTGTACCGAAACTTTAGTTGGGAGGGTTTCATCCTTATAGACTTCCTCCCCCAAAATTTGCAACATCGCGATGAACTTATCGCCCATATCCCCATAATAGATGGTTTTGTCGCAACGAACCAACGGCCGGCCTTTAAAGGTTAATGCGCCCGGTTTTGTAATCTTTTTCTCCAATGGTATCACTCACAATCTATCTAAATTTTTCAAGGTATACAGCTAAAGAAAATTGTAACACAAATAGCCGCTACTGTAAAGTGCAATCACAGCAACCGACTGCAAAAATTTTGTTATTTGAACTCGATCACTGTAACACCGGACTCTCCTTCTCCATAAACGCCCAACCGGTAACTCTTTACATTCTTGTGCCGTTTAAGCCGCTGATGCACTGCTGTACGCAATGCGCCTGTTCCCTTTCCATGGATGACCGTCGCACCTGGAACGTTAGAAAGCACGCAGCTATCAATAAACCGATCCAATTCGATAATTGCCTCATCGCTGGTCATGCCGCGCAAATCCAGCTCGGTTTTTATGCTACGGTTCGCCTTTGAAGAGACGCCGCGGGTAGAAACGCCCGCCTGCTGGCCGTTCAAGGTGACCTTTTTTTTCTGTTCCAGCAGCCGCACCTCTGATTGATGGACCTTTGTTTTCAAAATACCGGTCTGTACTGTGACATAGCCCTGGCCATCCGGTGCAGAAAGCAGCACCCCTTCCTTATTTAAGGAGAGCAACCGCACCGTATCACCGCGTTTGAGCGGACGCGATGGCTGATAATTTTCCGGATTTTTTCTGGTCACAGGGTCCGCCAGGTCCTGGAGCTTGCGCATATCCGCCTTGAACGCAACCTTTGCCTGTGCCAGCCGTTCACTAAACGCTGCGCTGTCCTTTGCCTTTTTCAGCTCATCCAGTTCATCCAATAGCTGCTGTGCCTGTGCATTCACCTGTTCCACAATACTGCGCGCCTGCTGCCGCGCACGCTCCAGCTCCCGCTCGCGCTCGCGTTCAACCGTTTGCCGCAGCGCATCCGCCTCCTGACTGGTGCGCTGTGCCTCCACCCGTTTGCTCTGCGCCAGCTCACGCTCGCGCTCGAGCTCCTGACGGGTAGCTTCCAGCTGGGACACCACATCCTCAAAACGCGCGTTATCATTGGAGATATGCTCCCGCGCTGCCTCTATCACCTGCTGCGAAAGGCCCAAACGCTCACTGATTGCAAACGCATTCGAGCGCCCTGGCACACCGGTCAGCAGCCGGTAGGTCGGGCGCAGGGTCGCCACATCAAATTCACAGCTGGCATTTTCCACCCCTGTGGTGTTCAGCGCAAACATCTTAATTTCTGCATAATGGGTGGTTGCAGCGATCTTCGCCCGCTGGCTGCGCAGCTGCTCAATGATTGCAACCGCCAGCGCCGCACCTTCTACCGGGTCGGTTCCGGCGCCCAGCTCATCCAGCAGCACCAGCGATCTGCTGTCCGCCTCGCCAAGAATATGGATGGTATTGGTCATATGTGCTGAGAAGGTGGAAAGGCTCTGTTCAATACTCTGCTCGTCTCCAATATCCACCAGAATTTTCTCAAAAACCGAAACACTGCTTCCATCCGCCACCGGCAGCATTAAACCACATTGCGCCATCGCGGTCAGCAGCCCCAGCGTCTTAATCGCGACCGTCTTTCCACCGGTATTTGGACCGGTGACCACCAATGTATCAAATCCATCCCCTAACATCAGGTCTATCGGAACCGCCTTATTCTTATCAATCAATGGATGGCGCGCTTTTTTTAGATGGATCGCACCACTGTCGTTGAGCTGCGGTAATGTGGCACGCATCTCGTCCGCCAGGCGGCTTTTGGCAAAGTAAAGATCCAGCTCGATCATTGCTTCATAGCTTCCCTGGATGCTATTGGCACAGCTGCCCACCTGTGCGGAAAGCTCATGCAGAATGCGGTCAATTTCCGTCTGCTCCTGGCTTTGCAGCAGGCGAATTTCATTGTTTGCCTCCACAACTCCCATTGGCTCAATGAAAACGGTTGAGCCAGAGGAGGAGGTGTCATGTACCAGACCCTTGATTTCGTTGCGGTGTTCAACTTTGACCGGCACAACGAACCGTCCATCACGCTGGGTGATGATGTTCTCCTGCAAAAACTTCTGATAGGTCGCAGAGCGTACCATCTTTTCCAGCACATCACGCGCTTTTGTGCCCGCCTGACGAATTTTGCGGCGGATATCCGCCAATTCCGCACTCGCATGGTCCGAAATTTCATCCTCCGATAAAATCACATTGCGGATGCTGCGGTATAGCGTGGGCAGCGCGATTACCGAATCAAGCAGGAATTCCAAACTGGTTGGCTCTCCCTCCAGCTGGTCATGCCAGCGCTCAAGCGTGTCGATTGCAGAAAGCACCCGCGCAATCTCCAACAGCTCCCGCGGAGAGAGCCGCGCACCAACCTGCGCGCGTTTCAGAAGTCCTGCACAATTCTCAATCGAACCAATGGACGGGGTAGCATACCGATTGGTCAGCGTATTTGCATCAACGGTATATTGCATCAGTCTGCGCACGTCGGACAGATCGGTTTCCGGCTGGATTGCCAGCGCCAATGCGCGGCTGTCTGCACAGCTGCAAAGATGTGCGAGCCGCTCTAAAATTTTGTCAAGTTCAATCGCTTTATAATGCTTGTTCATAGTTCCTCCTAGGTGTTTTGCGCTTTACACAGCGCAGCCAAAGGCCCTACTGCGGTTGCAGCAGGCCGTTTTTAAGTAGCTTGATGGTAGGCCATGATCTGATGGTAAAAATCCAAAGTATCATAGCGCTTTTCCGTCTGCATCATCACATAATTTTCAGTGATGTCCCCTAGCCGCTTGAGCGAGGGCTCCGAAAGGGTAAATGCGAACAACTTCTGGTGATCCGCATACAGGATATGCCGCATTGCGGTCAGTACGCCACGGGTTAAGGGCATCCGCAGCTGATCCGCCGGATACTTTTGGACGCAGTCTTTGCAGACGATCACCGACGTTTGTGGCAGAAAAAACATCTGCTCTGACTCATAGCAGGCACAACCCGCACAGGCGACTAAATTGGGCATGTAGCCCGCCATGGTCAACAGCCGCAGCTCATACACCGGCTTTAAAAACGCACAGCTGCGCTTATCCTGGTCCAATAGGTACAGCGTATTCTTCAGTAGGCTCAGATATTCCCCGCCCTGCTCCTCATGCGGTGCAATTTCCGCGGTTAGCTGGCAGAAATAGGACGCCAACGACAACTTTTCCACATCGCCGCGCACCCCCATGAACAGTTGGGTAAGGTCTGCCTTGTCCAGAGAATAGTTGCCCTTGTTGCAGAATAGCACAAAACACGAGCAGCTAATCAGCTCGGCAGAAGCGCGCAAGGTGCTTCTGGGCTTTCTAACCCCTCGTGCATAGGCAGATATAATCCCCCGCTCACAGGTCAGCAGGGTCAGAATGCTGTCATGGTCATGCATCGCCCGCTCCCGCAGAACAATTCCATCGGTTGTAATATGCACTGTCGTCTCCTGTTGCAGCTGCGGCACCAGCCTGCTGCTTTGCCTCGACATATTTTAAATAGTCCTCTACTCTTCCGGTTTGCAAAAAGGCGTTGTACGCCTCCATTCCATATGCTTCCACAAAAACTCTCCACCTTTATCGATTTGGTTTTATTTTTTGTGGAAGCACAATCGGTTATCAGAGGGAATGCTTCACAGCATTTCCAGCATTTTATAGTTAAAATTCCTCAAAAGCAACCGCCGCTCGAAATTTTATTGGAATCCAAACGATCGGATCACATTTTCCCGGTTGCGCCAATCCTCGCGTACCTTGACCCAGCATTTTAAATTTACCTTACAGGCAAGAAATTTCTCGATGTCCTCCCGCGCCTGCGATGCGATCTTTTTGAGCATCTCTCCGCCCTTGCCAATGATCATCCCTTTGTGAGAATCGCGCTCACAGTAAATTTCTACATCAATATCAATCAGTTCCTGTCCATTGCGCTCCCGCATCCGTTCAACCGTCACTGCGGTTCCATGTGGAATTTCGTCATACAGATTGCGCAGCAGCTTTTCCCGCACAATCTCCGCAACGATGAGTCGCTCAGGTTGATCGGTCAAGGTATCTGAATCAAAGAAAAATGGCGAGGGAACCACAAATCCTTGCAGCTCGGTTAGCAGTTCATCCACCCCTTCACCGCGCAGTGCAGAAACTGGCACCACCGCCGCAAAGTCAAACGCCTTGGTATAGGCCAGGATGCGCGCCATCAGCTTGTCCTTCTGGCTGAGGGTGTCTATTTTGTTGATAGCCAGAATCGCCGGCAGCCGCTGCTGGCGAAACGACTCCATCAACTGTTGTTCCGCCTTTTGGATTTCTCCCTCCGGCTCGACCACCAGAACCGCAACGTCCACGTCTGCGACACTGTCATCGATCTGCTTAACCATGTATTCCGAAAGCTTGGTGCGCGGTTTGTGCAAACCTGGCGTATCAATGAACACCAGCTGCATATCTTCCTGAGTCAATACACCCGTAATGCGAGTGCGGGTGGTTTGCGGCTTGTTGGAAACAATCGCAACCTTCTCCCCAATCAGCGCGTTGAGAAGACTGGATTTGCCGACATTCGGCCGTCCAACAATCGCCACAAATGCCGATTTGGTAGCAAACTCCTCTTGTTGAAATTTCATAATTATTTCTTTCCAGCTTCTGCCGGACTACTCCTCTTCTTTTTTTTGCCGCCGTAAAAAATAAACCAAATAGAAACTGCTGCCAGCAAAAGCACCGTTGACCACCGCACCGGTGAAAAAAGCAGCCACGGGCCCAACGCAAGCAACTGCTTTGGGCGCCACAGCAGACAGCCGCCAATTCCAACTGCGGCGGCAGCAGCGGCCAAAACCGCACCGGCAGCAGTGTCCTTCGCGCGCTTTGCCAGCGGATGCCAGTCGGAGCAGGCAAGATCCACCACCGCCTCCAGCGCGGTATTCAGCAGCTCTAATGCCAACACCAAACCCATCACCAACAACAGAATTGCCGTCCGCATCCGCCCCAGCTGTAAATAACCTGCGAGCAAAAGCACCCATAGTCCGATTGTCAGATGAATGCGGAAATTTCTCTCCTGACAGATGCAATACCAAACCCCTGCTCCCGCACAGGAAAAGCTGCGGGCCAGACTTTTCAGTTCAGATTTCATCCTGGTCAATCACATAGCTGGCGTCCCGTTGCAAGCCCAAGCTCGCCAGCACACTTTCCTCTTTTTCGCGCATCCGCACCTGCTCCAATCCGCCAGCCTCGTGGTCATAGCCCAACAGATGCAGCATGGAATGCACCGTCAGAAAGCCGATTTCCCGCTGGAGCGAATGTCCATACATGCGCGCTTGCTCAATCGCACGCTCGACCGAAATGACAATGTCCCCTAGCTGATAAGCGCCTGTCTCCAAATTGCAGTCATAAACGCCGTTTTCCCCCAGAGGAAATGAGAGCACATCGGTCGGCATATCCTTGTTGCGAAACTCCTGATTCAGTTGGCGAATTTGCTCATTCGTCACAAAGCTGACGCTCACCTCCGCGCCGTGCCGGAACTTTTCCTCCACCAACACCGCATGGCAGCATCGCCGGATTAAAAGCCGAATGCCGCTTGGAATTTTAACCGCTTTCTGGCGGTTGGATATCAATACCTTTATGCGCTCTACCATTTTCGTTTCTCCTCTATCATAGTGCCCATGCTATGAACTTATTTGCGGTTGTAATAGCGTTCATACGCCTTTATAATTGCCTGCACCAATTGGTGACGTACAACATCCTTTTCTGTAAAATAAACAATCCCAATATCTTCCACATTCTTCAAAACCTTTGCAGCCTCCACCAGACCGGAACGCTTGCTATCTGGCAGGTCAATCTGGGTGACATCCCCTGTAATAATCGCCTTGGAATTGAACCCCAATCGGGTGAGGAACATTTTCATTTGTTCGGGGGTAGTATTCTGCGCTTCGTCCAAGATGATAAAGCTGTCATCCAATGTGCGCCCGCGCATATAAGCCAGCGGTGCAACCTCGATACTTTGGCGCTCGACCTGCCGTTGGAAATTTTCCGCCCCTAACATCTCGAATAACGCGTCATAAAGCGGCCGTAGATAGGGGTCCACCTTATTCTGCAAATCGCCCGGCAAAAAGCCCAGCTTCTCCCCTGCCTCGACTGCGGGACGGGTTAGAATGATGCGGTTGATTTCATGCGCACGAAAGGCGCGTACCGCCATTGCAACCGCCAGATAGGTTTTTCCTGTTCCGGCTGGCCCGATGCCGAATGTAATGGTATTCCTTTGAATCGCATCCAGATACTTTTTCTGTCCCAGTGTTTTCGCCTTGACCGGCTTGCCCGAGGTGGTGATACACACAACATCGCTCGCTAATGCTGCGACCTGCCCTTCTGTTCCCTCCTGCACCATCGCGATCATGTACCGCACATTCTGCTCGGTAACCGCCTCACCCTTCTCAATCAACGAGAGCAGCCCGCTGATGGTGCGCGCCGCCAATGGAACCTGCTCGGGTTCTCCGCTCACCTTTAGCTCGGTGCCGCGGCAGGTCACGGTCACCTGATACGCTTGTTCAATCAGCCTGATGTTTTCATCCAGGTTCCCAAACAGCGCAAGCGCGTGCTCCATCCGGTCTATATTTACCAATTGTTCTATCATTGTCGTTTCCCTTTTCTGTAAATCCGTTTCTTCTCATTTAGTATAGCAAATCATGGCAGAGATAACAAGCATTTTTCACATAATTTTATTAAGATTTTGTGAAATTTTGATA
>CAJUJI010000022.1 GCA_910586875.1 uncultured Anaerotruncus sp.
CCAAAGGCGCTGCCTTTGGAATCCGCAGCCTTTACAAAGGCTGGCGAAACTTTTGTAAAATCCGCCGCGTAGAATACGAAAAAACGCATTGGAAAAAATCTATTTTATATACTGTTAGTAATCCGCAGGAGGGCAACTATGTCAGATAGACGAACCAATATCCGAAACTTTTGCATCATCGCACACATTGACCACGGCAAAAGCACCCTTGCTGACCGCATTTTAGAGCAGACCTCTGCGGTCAGCCTCCGCGACATGGAAGACCAGATTCTTGATAATATGGACATCGAGCGGGAGCGTGGCATCACCATCAAAGCACGCGCAGTCACATTGAATTATACCGCTGACAACGGTGAGAGCTATATCTTTAACCTAATCGATACCCCCGGACATGTCGATTTTAATTATGAGGTATCCCGCTCGCTTGCCGCCTGTGAGGGTGCAGTACTGATTGTAGACGCCTCTCAGGGCATCGAGGCACAGACACTTGCAAATACCTACCTTGCTATTGAGCATGACCTTGAGGTCACACCGGTCATCAACAAAATCGATCTGCCTGCTGCGGATCCCGAACGGGTGGCACAGGAGGTGGAGGATATCATAGGATTGCCCTGTCTGGATGCACCGCGTATTTCCGCCAAAACTGGCGCAAATATTCATGAGGTGCTCGAGCGGATTGTAACCGATATACCCGCTCCTGTGGGTGACGAAACCCGGCCACTGCGCGCATTGATCTTTGACAGCTATTATGACAGCTACAAAGGTGTCATCGTTTATGTGCGTGTCAAGGATGGCGTTATCCGCCCAGGCATGACCATCCGTATGATGGCTTCCGGCGCAGAATTTAATGTGGTGGAATGCGGCGTAATGGGCGCAACCACCCTTGTCCCACAGCAGGAGCTGTTTGCCGGTCAGGTGGGCTATATCGCCGCTTCTATCAAGACGGTGCGTGATACCGCGGTCGGTGATACCGTTACAGATGCAGCAAACCCCGCGCCCGAACCGTTGCCCGGCTACCGCAAGGTACAGCCAATGGTTTTTTCTGGTATCTATCCGCTTGATGGTGCAAAATATCCGGATCTGCGCGATGCGCTGGAAAAGCTGCAACTGAATGACGCATCCCTTTCATTCGAGCCGGAAACCTCGATTGCACTGGGATTCGGCTTCCGATGCGGCTTTTTGGGCCTGCTGCATATGGAAATTATCCAAGAGCGGCTGGAGAGGGAGTTTAATCTGGATATCGTGACGACGTTGCCCAGTGTTATTTATCAGTTGACCTTACAAAATAACGAAACGCTTTGGGTGGACAACCCGACCGCCTATCCCGATCCTGCGCTGATTAAGCAGGCGCAGGAGCCATTTGTCAAAGCGAACATCTTTACCCCAACCGCCTATATCGGCAATATTATGGATCTATGTATGGACCGGCGCGGGATCTATCTGGACACTAAATATCTGGACACCGACCGGGTAGAGCTTCATTACGAATTGCCGCTCAATGAAATTGTGTACGACTTTTTCGATGCGTTGAAATCCCGCACCAAAGGCTATGCCTCCTTTGATTATGAGCTAGATGGCTACCGTGATTCTAAGCTGGTCAAGCTGGATATTCTGCTCAATGGCGAGGTTGTGGATGCGCTTTCGTTCATCGCCCACGCTGACAAGGCATATCCGCGGGCGCGGCGCATCTGTGAAAACCTCAAGGAGAACATCCCACGCCAGCTGTTTGAGGTTCCTATTCAGGCGGCGATTGGCGGCAAGGTGATTGCGCGCGAAACGGTCAAAGCAATGCGCAAGGACGTGCTCGCCAAATGTTATGGCGGCGATATCACCCGCAAAAAGAAGCTGCTGGAAAAGCAAAAGGAAGGCAAAAAGAAAATGCGTCAGCTCGGTTCGGTTTCGGTGCCGCCGGAGGCTTTCACCGCTGTTCTCAAGCTGGACTCAAACGATTAAAAGGGGACTGCCGATGCCTTGTGACGCACTGTATCTGCATATTCCGTTTTGTCAGCGTAAATGTCCCTACTGCGATTTTTATTCGGTGCCTGCTACCCGCGCGCAGATAGAGGCTTATACGACAGCGCTGTTGCGGGCGCTGCAAACCTGCCCTTATCCGCTGGCACCGCTGAACACCGTTTATTTTGGCGGCGGCACCCCGCTATTGTTGGGCGCCGAGCGAATTATTCAGCTTTTGGATCTGCTGCGGCAGCGGTTTCAAATCGCGGCAGCAGCAGAAATCACCCTGGAATGCAATCCGCATTCCTTCTTAAAATCGGAGCTGGTTCGATTGCAGCGCGCAGGAGTGAACCGCATCTCACTAGGGATGCAAAGCGCCAATGACCAACAATTGCAGGAATTAGGGCGGCTACACACCGCCCAGGACGTCCTCATTGCGGCGCAGGCCGCGCGCGAGGCTGGTATCCCACATCTTTCGCTGGATTTGATGTTGGCCACCCCTGGGCAAACCAAGCAGGATGTTTTGCAAGCGATACAGCTTTGTGACCGTGCGGGGGCGGAGCATGTTTCCGCCTATCTGCTCAAGGTCGAGGAGGGGACCCCCTTTGCCGCTGCACACATCGAGCGCCGCTGCCCCGACGAGGAGCAGCAGGCCGATCTTTATTTATATGCGGTGGAAATGCTCGCGCAATATGGATATGTGCAATATGAGATCAGCAACTTTGCACGGGATGGAAAAACAGCCCGTCACAATCTAAAATATTGGAATTGTCAGGAATATCTGGGGGTCGGACCCTCCGCCCATTCCTATTATGCAGGAAAGCGCTTTTATTTTCCACGAAGGCTGGGGGAATTTGTGGAAAACTCATCCGTCTGGAGCCTGGTGAAGCAAGATGGTGCGGGTGGAAGTCTTGCAGAATATCTGATGCTCCGTCTGCGGCTGAACGAAGGGGTTATCTGGGAACAGCTCGCAGAACGATTTCCGCTGTATGAGCGTTCACGGTTGGAAGCTCGTGCAAAGAGCTTGCCCTCACAGCTGCTTACCTGCGATGAAGCCGGATTGCGGCTGACCCCAGAGGGCTTTTTGGTATCCAACGCAATTTTAGGAACGCTGTTAGATTTTTGATCGCGCTGCTATGGAAATCCCCCACAACGCAAAAAAGCAAGACCTTCTCAGGTCTTGCTTTTTACTTGTTATTCGCCCTACTGCAACAGGCTTTCATGCCTCCATCAGCCGTTTGAGCTGTGCACCCACATCGCCTGCCAGCTCCCGCATGGTATCAATAATTTCGTTGATCCCATCCTCAATCTCGCTCGCTATAGCAATTTTAAAGTAATCCCGCGCTTTCGCCTTGCGATATCGCTTAATCATCTGTTTGATCTGCTCGCTCTCTTTGCTGCCTGGCGGCTGCTCCTGCGCGCGCAGGCTGTTCGCTGTATTGATGCAATCGCTGCGCAGCGCCTGATATTCCTCCTCCATCTGCTTTTGAAACCGTTCTACCATCTCTGCTTCATCCTTTGGGTCGGTAAAGCGCAACTCCACCAGCAGCGCCTCTCCCCCCATCTGGCGGATTTTCTGCGCCAACACGGTGAACTGCTGAGAATTATGCGTTGAATAAGGCAGCACTGCCATTCCTTGCTTTAAATATTCTGCTCCAAATTCCTTGAGCTTACGCCAGACATACACCCGCGCTTTCGATGGATTGATTGGTACACTGTACGCAAGTCCCAGCCACGTGGTCTTCTGCATCCCTGCCGCCTCCTTTTTTGTCGATAGTTCTAAAAGTAATTGTAACAAGTGTTATCTTTTTCGTCAATAATTATTTGCAGCAAAACTGGATTTTACTTGCAACTTGTGTGTTCAGCTGATAAAATAAGGTTGTTCCCATGAAACTTAACCGCAACCGCGGTTTTTGGAAAGGACTTTTGAATATGTCAGTCAAAAATTTAATTCTTCCACCACATTATTTTTCCAAATTAGATATTATCGAAACTGAAATTGCTATCAAGCTCGCCAAAGACACCTTTGAACAGGAGCTGGCCAAGATGCTCTCCCTCACCCGCGTTTCAGCGCCATTGTTTGTGCGCCCTGAAAGCGGCCTGAACGACAACCTGAATGGGGTGGAACGCCCCGTACGTTTTGATGTGCCCGACACAGGCTCGGATGTGGAGATTGTACAGTCACTCGCAAAATGGAAGCGGATGGCGCTGTCCCGTTATGGGTTTGCGCCGCAAACCGGCCTTTATACCGACATGAACGCAATCCGTCGGGACGAGGACCTTGACAATCTGCACTCCATCTATGTGGACCAATGGGACTGGGAAAAGGTTATCACCCGCAAGGAGCGCAATATGGTTATGCTGCAATCGACCGTTCATGCGGTGATGATGGTGATGAAAAAAACCCAGAATGTGCTTGCGGACCGGTTCACCGCCTTGGAGCGATATCTGCCGGATGACATCACCTTCCTGACCAGCCAGCAATTGGAGGATACTTACCCCACCCTCACGCCCAAGGAGCGGGAGGACGCCGCCGCCAAAAAATATGGCGCTATTTTTATTTCTCAAATTGGCGGTGCTCTAAAAAGCGGTCAGCCGCATGACGGGCGCGCTCCCGACTATGATGACTGGTCGCTCAACGGCGATATCCTGATCTGGTACCCCGTGCTCGGGCGCGCGCTGGAGCTTTCCTCTATGGGCATTCGCGTGGACGCCGAAAGCCTGCGCCGTCAACTGGAAATTTCCGGCTGCCAGGACCGTGCAGAGCTGCCTTTCCATAAACAGCTTCTTGAAGACCGGCTGCCGCTGACAATCGGCGGCGGTATCGGCCAAAGCCGTATCTGTATGGCACTGCTTGAAAAAGCACATATTGGCGAGGTGCAAGCGTCGGTCTGGCCGGATGACATGCACGATGCTTGCGCCGCTTCTGGCATCCATCTGCTATAATAAAAATGCGTCCACCAGCCAAATCCCGTTTTGGGCGAAGCAAACAGGTGGACGATACTTTTTATTTGCCCTTTGATCGCGCATGAAAGGGCAATAGGCCCTAACCTGAAAGGGGAGTTTTTATGAAAGTAACCAAATTACAATCAATCAAGAAGACTGGCAGCTACGCACAGCGGCTGACCGAGCTATATGGTGCGAAGGTATTCAGCGACCGCGCAATGCGCAAATATCTTGCGCCCGAAGTATTCACCAGCCTAAAACGCACCCTGCGGGAAGGTTGCCCGCTCGACCCTGCGCTTGCACAGGCGATTGCAGAGGGTATGAAGGACTGGGCGATTGACCAGGGCGCCACTCATTACACCCACTGGTTCCAGCCGCTAAGCAACATCACCGCAGGCAAGCATGACGCCTTTTTAGAGCCAACCAGTGACGGGGAAAGCATCCTGAAATTTTCCCCCAAGGCACTGTTCAAGGGGGAGCCGGACGCATCCTCCTTCCCATCTGGGGGACTGCGCGCCACCTTTGAAGCGCGCGGCTATACCACCTGGGACCCCACCTCCCCTGCGTTTGTGCGGGATGGCACCTTATACATTCCAACCGCCTTTTGCGCCTATACCGGTGAAGCGCTCGACCAAAAAACCCCGCTGCTGCGCTCGATGGAGGCGATCAACACGCAATCGCTGCGGCTGCTGCGGCTGCTGGGCAACACAACCACCCATCGGGTATTGCCAACCGTTGGCGCAGAACAGGAATATTTCCTCATCGACCGCGCGTTATATGAGCAGCGGCTTGATTTGAAAATCTGCGGGCGCACCCTGCTAGGCGCCCGCCCCCCCAAGGGGCAAGAATTGGATGACCATTACTGCGGGCGCATTCGGCTGCGGGTCTCTGATTTTATGCACGCGCTGGATGAGCAGCTATGGGCGCTGGGTGTACCCGCCAAAACCAAACACAACGAAGCCGCTCCCGCCCAGCACGAGCTTGCACCGATGTTTGACTCGGTTAACATCGCCTGCGACCACAACCAGCTAACGATGGAGCTGCTGCGTGTCATTGCCAAACAAAAGGGGCTGGCCTGCCTGCTGCATGAAAAGCCCTTTGCAGATATCAACGGATCCGGCAAGCATAACAACTACTCGCTTTCAACCGATGATGGGCAAAATCTGCTTTCCCCCTCCACCGACCCTGTGCAGAACCGCCAGTTCCTATTGGTGCTCGCTGCATTCATCCAGGCAGTAGACCAGTATGGCGACCTGTTGCGCGCGTCTGCCGCCTGTGCGGGCAACGACTACCGTCTAGGCGGAAATGAGGCGCCGCCTACGATTATTTCGATCTTTCTAGGCGAACGGCTGACCGAATCGCTGCTGGAGGCAGCAAAGGGCAGCACCAGCCCCACCCATCAAATACAGCTGCTCAATACAGGGGTGTCCACCCTACCGGATTTGGAGAAGGACGATTCCGACCGCAACCGCACATCGCCGCTGGCGTTCACCGGCAACAAGTTTGAATTTCGGATGCTCGGCTCCTCCCAGTCTATTGCACTGACCAATGTTGTGCTGAACACCGCACTTGCAGAGGTATTTTCCCGCTTTAGCGACCGGCTGGAACAAGCGGCCGACCGCGACGCAGAAATTGGCGCAATCATTGCAGAGGTGGTCGCCGCACATGGACGGGTCATATATAACGGCAACAATTACTCCCACGTTTGGGTAGAGGAAGCAAAACGGCGCGGACTGCCGGTTCTATCCAGCTCGATTGAAGCATTTGACAGCCTGATTGCTCCCAAAAACATCGCCCTGTTTGAAAAGCATGGGGTACTTTCCGCGGTCGAGTGTCATTCCCGACATGAGATTATGCTGGAAAATTATACAAAGCTGATCAACATTGAAGCTGCCACCATGATCGAGATGGTTCGCCGCCAGATTCAGCCGGCAGTCATGCACTACGCCGGACGGATTGCGCACACCGTCAACGAAATGCGCACTGCTGGCAGCTGCTCCGATTCTATCGTGCGTATTCTGGAGACGCTCACTGCGCTGACCGACCAGATCGACAGCGAGCTGAATGCGCTGCGGGAGGCTTACGCGCGCAGTCAATCGCTCGAGGATGTGCATGAACATGCGGAATATATGTATCACACCATCCGCCGGTGTATGGGTAGCTTGCGCACCTCCTGCGATGCCGCAGAACGGATTGTGGACAGTGAAAGCTGGCCAATTCCGACCTATACTGACCTCCTATTGCGCGTGTAATCGATCACGCAAGCTTTTACTGTATGTGCATAGCGGGACGCTATCTAACGTTTGCGCACATAAGCCGCCGCAGGCGACAAACCAAAAACAGCCGGGCGCATATATTCAAAAATCTGCTATACAGAGCAGCGCACAAAACACCACCGGTTTCACATCACCCCCGTAAATTGTATACAATTTTTACAAAGCAAGTCTATGAAGCTTGCCACTTGATTTTAGCCACTCCAATTTGTTACAATGAAGGTATTCCTTTGAGGTTTCGTTTGGAATAATACAGGTAAAACCGTCATTTTTTCTACGACATCTCAAAATGTATACAATCTCGGCAAAGAAACGATAAAGTAGGGAGGAAGTAATATTGAGCGAACGAATTGTAGACGAATTCTTGGAATTGGTGCAGATTGACGCCTGTTTTGGAGATGAGCGCAAGGTAGCCGATGCGCTAAAGGCCAAACTGGAAGCGTTGGGCTTTCGCGTAACCGAAGATGACACCGGCCCAAAGGTTGGCGGCAACGCAGGCAATCTGACGGGCATACTGGAGGGCAGCAAGCCCGGCGCGCTGTTGTTGACCTCACATATGGATCGTGTAGAAAACGGCTATGGAATCAAGCCTCAGCTAAAGGATGGGCGCATTAGCAGTGATGGCACCACCGTATTAGCGGCGGATGATCTGTCTGGTGCGGCAGCAATTTTGGAGGGCATCCGCCAGGCACAAGAGCAGGGCATCGCTATGCCACGTCTGGAGGTTGTGTTCACCGTAGGTGAGGAGCCACAGTTGCGTGGCAGCAAGCACTATGATTTTTCTCAGCTAAAGGCAAAGATGGGATATGCGTTGGACTCCCCAGGTCGTATTGGCCGGATTATCAATGCAGCGCCCTCGACTACACAGCTGCACTTTGATGTATATGGGAAGCCTGCCCATGCAGGCAATGCACCAGAAAAGGGTGTAAATGCGCTGCGCGCCGCGGCACAGGTGCTGGCTACCATCCGCGAAGGCCGGTTGGATGAGGAGACCACTGCAAACTTTGCGGTTTGCAACGCGGCGAATGTAACCAATGTTGTTTGTGATCATGTGTATGTTCAAGGTGAAACTCGCAGCGCAAACCATGATAAGATGGAAGCTTACTGTGAATATTTCGAGAAGTTTGTCAAGGAAACCATCGCCAAAACCGATGCAACGGTTGAAACGCGTGTGGAGCGGGTTTACCGCTGCTTCCATGTGCCGGAGGATGGACCTAGCATCCGTCTGGCAAAAACTGTATTCGCAGAGATGGACATTCCGGTCAGAATCGAGCGTGGCGGCGGCGGAATGGATGGCAACCGTTTCAATGAATACGGCATTGAGTGTGTAGGGTTGGCAACCGGCTATGCGCAAAACCACACTTTAAACGAGTATATCGAGGTAGAGGACTTGATTCGCTCGGGTGAGATGGTCCGCCGGATTATTGCAAACTTCCAGGAGGACTAAAACAAATAGAGGAGGGTCTTTTATGGCAAACACTGCACAAGCACAAAATACCGAACAGGCAAAGGGCTTTATGCGCTTTTTCAATGCGGTAGAACGACTGGGCAATAAGCTGCCGCACCCGTTTTATTTGTTCCTGCTGCTAGCAGGTATCGTGCTTGCATTATCCGCACTTATGGGCGGCATGGAGGTTACTTATACCGCGGCAAGCAGCACCGGCGGCGAGGCGGAAGAGGTCACTGTCGCGGTGGTCAATCTGCTGAACGGGCCGTATATCGCAAGCGTAATGAAAAGCTGGACCAACATTTATGTCAGCTTTGCTCCGCTGGGGCTGGTCATGGTTATGATGCTGTCCATCGGCTTTGCGCAGGATACCGGCTTTTTTGACGCATTTATGCGCAATACTCTGCTGGGCGCGCCTGCGGCATTGGTTACTTTTGTACTGGCAATTGTGTGTATTTGCGGCAACCTGGTTTCCAGCGCTGGTATTATCTTTGGTGCAACAATGGGCGCCATGCTGTTTGCGGCACTGCGGCGCAATCCAATTATTGGTGCGGTCGCCGGCTATGCTGCGGTGCATGGCGGATATGGTGCAAACCTCATCCTGAACGGCGATGACGTTCTGCTTTCTGGTATCACTGGCACTGCCGCAGAGAGCCTGGGCATCAATGCACCCAACAACCCCATGATGAATTATTTCTTCATGTTTACAGCAACCTTCCTGATTGCACTGGTTGTCACCTTTGTAACCGAAAAAATTATGCCTGGACTGGTCAAAAGCCCTGGCATCCAAAAAGAGATGGACGCAACCGTTACCCCTGCCGAGAAGCGCGGTCTGAAGTTTGCGCTGATTGCGCTGATCGCATTTCTCGTTGTGATGGTTGCCATCTGCGCACCGAAAAGCAGCTTTCTGCGCAGCGAAACCGGCGAACTTCTGCCGAAATCCCCGCTGGTTGACAGCACCGTCTGCGTTCTGTTCATCTTCTTTGTCACACTGGCCGCCGCTTATGGCGTAGGCGCTGGCACCATCAAAAAAGCTTCTGATGTGCCGAAATTCATGCAGAGCGGTTTGTCTGGTTCTCTGTCTTTCTTTGTAATCGCTTTTCCAGCCGCTTTGTTCATCCACTTCTTCAACTCCTCCAAATTGGCCACCATTTTGGCGGTCAAAGGCGGAGAGCTGCTCAAGAGCCTGAACTTCACTGGTATTCCGCTGGCAATTGCATTTATCTTCCTGTCCGGAATGTGCAACCTGTTTATGACCAGCTCTTCTGCGAAGTGGCTGATCCTCGCACCGATCTTCGTGCCAATGTTTGCACAGGTCGGCTTCTCGCCAGCATTGACCCAGATCGCATTCCGCATCGGGGATTCGATGAGTAACCCAATTGCACCAATTAACTTCTTCCTGCCAATGGTGTTGGGTCTGATGAACGCTTATAAACGTCCCGAGGATCCCGAATTTGGTATTGGTACTTTGATTTCCTACACATTGCCATATAGCATCGGATATATGATTGTTTTAATTCTCCAATTGGTTATTTGGATGCTGTTGGGCCTGCCGCTGGGACCTGGCGTTGGTCTGTATATGTAAAATTTCATACCTCTTTATCTGAAAAGGGCGGGCAATCTCAATTGCCCGCCCTTTTTTCGTTTTTTATCCTACATATACAAAAAGGGGGCGCCCGCCTTTTGACTGCCACTGCAACAGCGTGCAGTGAGCAACCGCAGTATAGGCTCTTAGGCTGGAGCAAAAGGCGGCGAATTCCAAAGGCGCTGCCTAACGCATCGTTGTTATTCTCCAAGCGTGCGCTACGGCGCGCAAGACACCCCTGCAAGCGCCATGCCAACCTTATTCGTTGGCGTGATACGCTTGCCTTCCTTTGATAAACAAGCACCCCAGCGCAAAATGCGCTGGGGTGCCCTACCTCACAACATTAAATGGACCGATTAGCCTTCCTTAATCGCAGCCTGTGCAGCAGCCAGACGTGCAATCGGAACACGGAACGGAGAACAAGATACATAATTCAGGCCCACACGATGGCAGAACTCAACCGATGTCGGGTCGCCGCCATGCTCGCCGCAGATACCCATATGAATCGCCGGATTTGCGCCACGGCCCAGCTCAGCAGCCATCTTAACCAGCTTGCCAACACCGTTCTGGTCGAGATGTGCAAATGGATCGGACTCATAGATCTTACTCTCATAGTAGTAATCCAAGAATTTACCAGCATCATCACGGCTGAAGCCGAAGGTCATCTGGGTCAGGTCGTTGGTACCGAAGCTGAAGAAGTCTGCCTCTTTCGCAATCTCGTCAGCGGTCAGCGCAGCACGCGGAATCTCGATCATAGTGCCGACCTCATACTTGATGTCCATACCAGACTCTTTGATGATCTTGTCAGCGGTTGCAACAACGACATCCTTGACAAATTTCAGCTCCTTGACCTCACCAACCAGCGGGATCATGATGTGTGGAGTGATGGTGTATTTGCCCTTCTTGGTGACATTGATTGCCGCATTGATGATTGCAGTTGCCTGCATCTCTGCAATTTCCGGATAGGAAACGCTCAGACGGCAGCCACGGTGACCCATCATCGGGTTAAACTCGTGCAGGCCCTCGATAACCGAGTGCAGCTTCTCGACAGAAATGCCCATCTCGTCAGCGATTTCCTTAATATCCTCTTCCTTGGTCGGCAGGAACTCATGCAGCGGCGGATCCAGGAAACGGACGGTAACCGGTGCACCCTCCATCGCCTCAAAGATTGCCTCAAAGTCGCCCTGCTGATACGGCAGAATCTTAGCCAGCGCCTTCTTGCGGTCAGTGGTGTTGTCTGCAACGATCATCTCACGGACAGCCTTGATACGCTCGCCCTCAAAGAACATGTGCTCGGTACGGCACAGACCGATGCCCTGTGCACCAAACGAACGGCCCTGTGCAGCATCACGCGGGGTGTCTGCGTTGGTCCATACCTCCAGCTTGCGATACTGGTCAGCCCAGCCCATGAAGCGGCCAAAGTCACCAGAAATAGAAGCCTCTGTGGTCGGAATTGCAACGCCATAAATATTGCCGGTAGAACCGTCAATCGAAATATAGTCGCCCTCTTTGATGGTCATACCACCCAGAGTGAAGCGCTTTGCCTCCTCGTTTACCTCGATCTCGCCGCAGCCGGAAACGCAGCAGGTACCCATACCACGTGCAACAACCGCTGCATGGGAGGTCATACCACCGCGAACGGTCAGGATGCCCTGTGCAACCGCCATACCCTCGATATCCTCAGGGGAGGTCTCACGACGAACCAGTACGACCTTCTCGCCGCGATCTGCCCACTCTTTTGCATCCTCAGCGGTGAATACCACCTTACCGCAAGCAGCACCCGGAGAAGCAGCGAGGCCCTTGCCGATCGCCTTTGCAGCCTTGAGTGCAGCAGCATCAAACTGCGGGTGCAGCAGTGCATCAAGCTGCTTGGGCTCAACGCGCAGCACAGCGGTCTTTTCATCGATCATCTTCTCGTCCACCAGATCTACTGCAATTTTCAGTGCAGCAGCAGCGGTACGCTTACCGTTACGGGTCTGGAGCATAAACAGCTTGCCATTTTCAATGGTGAACTCCATATCCTGCATGTCGGTATAGTGCTGCTCCAAACGGTTTGCGATCTCAGCGAACTGATTGTAAACCTCGGGCATGTCCTCTTTAAGATGGCTAATCGGAGACGGCGTGCGCACGCCAGCAACAACGTCCTCACCCTGTGCATTGATGAGATACTCACCGAACAGCGCCTTCTCACCGGTTGCAGGGTTACGGGTGAACGCAACGCCGGTACCGGAATTGTTACCGGAGTTACCAAATACCATCTCCTGTACGTTGACAGCAGTACCCCAGTCGTATGGAATTTCATTCATGCGGCGATAAACATTCGCGCGCGGGTTGTCCCAAGAGCGGAATACAGCCTTGACAGCTTCCATCAGCTGAACCTTCGGCTCGCTCGGGAATTCGGAGCCCTTCTTCTCCAGATAGAACGCCTTAAAGCGCTTAACCAGCTCCTTCATGTCGTCAGCGTCCAGCTCGGTGTCCATCTTGACGCCCTTCTCCTCTTTGAGCTGGTCGATGATCTTCTCAAATTCCGGCTTCGGCAGTTCCATAACAACGTCCGAGAACATCTGGATAAACCGGCGGTAGGAGTCGTAAGCAAAACGGGGGTTGTTGGTGAATTTCGCCAAACCTTCTACAACGACGTCATTCAGACCCAGGTTCAGGATGGTGTCCATCATACCAGGCATCGACGCACGCGCACCCGAACGAACCGAAACCAACAGCGGGTTCTCAGGATCTGCGAACTTTTTGCCGGTGATGCCTTCCATCTTGCCCAGATACTCATAAATTTCAGCCTGAATACCGTCGTTAATCTGGCGGCCATCGGTATAATACTGGGTGCAAGCCTCGGTTGTGACGGTGAAGCCCTGCGGAACAGGCATACCGAGGTTGGTCATTTCAGCAAGGTTTGCGCCCTTGCCGCCGAGCAGCTCGCGCATGGTGCCGTTGCCCTCGGAGAACAGATAGACAAATTTTTTGCTCACTTTGAATCTACCTCCATTTTTTAGTGGCATCTGAAGCAGGCATCTGAAACGCGGCCCGCCCTCAAAAATTTAGCCATAGCTTATTATACCAAAGAATATGGCAAATTTCCACCCTTTTTATACAAAAATTATTTACGAGAATGTGACAAAATAGCGGCAGAATCTCTTGCAAACTGTTTAAAAAATTGCGATAATAGAAGCGGTAAGCCTGTGGCGCAATTTTTGCTGCTGCATCAATACCCTTATGACAAACAAAAGAACTCGAAAGAGGTGCTCTGATTTGATGATAGAAAACAGAAGGCAAACCGCCGTGATCCTGGCCGCAGGCGATGGCAAACGGATGAAGTCCGACCGCCCGAAGGTGCTGTGTGAGGTATTGTTTAAGCCTATGCTCTGCTGGGTGGAGGACGCCTGCCGTGCTGCGGGCATTGAGGAGGTTTATATTGTCGCCGGAGCGCAGGAGGAGCTGCTCAAACAGGCCGCTTCTCCGCGCTGCCATTTTGTCTGCCAGTCCGAGCGCCGCGGCACCGGTCATGCCGCAATGATGGCGGCGCAGGCGTTTGCGGCGGATGGTGATGTGCTGATTCTGCACGGCGATGCGCCATTTATCAGCGCGCAGGTGATTCAGGACGCATATGCGCAGCATCGCGAACAGCAAAATGCGCTCACACTCATCAGCGCCGAGCTGGACAATCCCACCGGTTATGGACGGATTGTACGCAAGGATGGCGCAGTTTGTGCGATTGTTGAGCAGAAGGACGCCTCTGATGAGCAGAAGGCAATCCGCGAAATCAACTCGGGCGCCTATTGGTTTGACGCCGCCTTTCTGCGGCAAGCGCTGGGACTGCTGACCGCTGATAACGCACAAGGGGAATATTATCTAACCGACACGGTTGCAATCGCTGTCGCGCAAAAACAGGCGGTAGACGGCTACTGCTGCCCCGACCGGATGGTGACACTGGGCGCAAACGACCGCGCCCAGCTGCTGGAGCTCAACGAAATTGCGCGCCGTATGGTGCTGGCAAAGCATCTGGAAAATGGGGTAGACCTCCTTTGCACCGATGGCATTCTCATCGGCCCAGAGGTTGAAATTGCGCATGACGCCCGCATTCTGCCCGGCTGCATCCTAAAAGGGCGCACCACAATTGGCGCACACGCGGTCATCGGGCCAAACAGCTATTTGGAAAATGCTACGGTTGGCGCCTACTCCGAAATCAAAGCCTCCTATCTGACCGATTCAACGGTAGGCGAACACGCGACCGTTGGACCGTTCACCCAGCTGCGCCCAAACAGCCATCTTGGGAATGGGGTTAAGGTGGGGGACTTTGTTGAGATCAAAAACTCCACCATCGGCGCAGAAACCTCTATTGCGCACCTGACCTACATTGGAGACAGCGACGTCGGGAGCCAATGCAACTTTGGCTGCGGCGTTGTGACCGCCAATTACGATGGCAAGAAAAAATACCGCACGACAATTGGCGACCGTGCATTTATCGGCTGCAACACCAACATCATATCGCCGGTGCAGATTGGAGAGGGCGCTTACACCGCCGCCGGCACCACGGTGGACAGCGATGTTCCTGCCGGTGCACTTTCAATCGGGCGGGTGCGCCAGCAAATCAAGCAAGGTTGGTCTGACAGCAATATCAGCTTTAAACGCAGAATTTAAAAATCCCTTTGTCATGTGCAAAGTCTCACATAGGCATAGGGGCTTCTAAAACAGAAAGGGGCCTGCTAACAATGAATCTGCACGGAAAGGACATCAAGATTTTTACAGCAAATTCCAACCCAAAGGTTGCAGCGCAGATTGCGCGCCATCTGGGGCTTCCGATGGGGAAATCGGAGGTCAAGCATTTTTCCGATGGGGAAATTTCGGTCGCCATCAATGAATCCGTGCGCGGCTCGGATGTGTTTGTGGTACAATCCACCTGCTGTCCGGTGAATGACAACCTGATGGAATTGCTGATTATGATTGATGCGTTTAAGCGTGCCTCTGCGGGGCGTGTTACAGCGGTAATTCCCTATTTCGGCTACGCGCGTCAGGACCGCAAAGCCCGCGCACGCGACCCGATCTCCGCAAAGCTCTGTGCAGATATTATCACCGCCGCTGGCGCAGACCGGGTGCTGACGATGGACTTACACGCCGCTCAAATCCAGGGATTCTTTGATATTCCGGTTGACCACCTGCTGGGCGGACCGCTGCTCTGCTCGTATTTTGGCTCCCGCTTCTCCTCCAGCCTGCACGATGAATTTGTAATCGGCTCCCCAGATTTGGGATCGGTCACCCGTTCGCGCAAATTCGCCGAACGGATGGATCTGCCTTTGGTGATTGTAGACAAGCGCCGCCCGAAGGCAAACGTCTCCGAGGTCATGAATATCATCGGTGACGTACAGGATAAGCGGGTCATTTTGGTGGATGATATGATTGATACCGCAGGCACCCTTTGCAATGCTGCCAACGCAATTTTGGAAAAGGGCGGCGCAAAGGAGGTTTACGCCTGCGCCACCCATGGGGTATTGTCCGGTCCTGCTATCGATCGCATTCGCGATAGCAGCATCAAAGAGCTGGTGCTTTTGGACACCATTCCGGTTCCGGCAGACAAGCTGCTGGACAAAATTACCGTCCTATCGGTCGCGCCAGTTTTTGCGGAGGCAATCGCGCGCATTTATGAGGATAAGCCGGTCTCCCCGCTGTTTGGATAAAGTTCCTGTCTTGCTTGCGGCGGGCGTCAGTGCGTATAGCCAGTGGAACCCCGCCATACAAAGCAGGGCAGAAAAGCGCGCAGAACGCTGCCACCAAAAAAGCAACCGGTCTGCGCCACGCACATAAAGGAGTCATTCAATGTTTACAAAGCTTATAAAAAAGGCATCCACCGCCCCTGCTGGAGCGGTGGAATATTTGATTGTCGGCCTGGGAAACCCCGGTCGGGAATACGAAAGCACCCGCCACAATGCCGGATATTTGGCGATGGATTTTCTGGCACAAAAGCTGGGCGCAACGGTCAACCGGTTAAAATTTAAGTCGCTATGCGGCGATGCAAGCATCGGCGAGCACCGTGTACTGCTCATGAAGCCCACCACCTTTATGAACAATTCCGGTGAGGCGGTGCGCGATGCGATGCAATTTTATAAAATTCCCGCTGAGCGGGTGGTCGTGCTGTTCGACGACGTCAGTTTGGATGTCGGGCGGCTGCGGGTGCGGCGCAAAGGCAGCGACGGCGGGCATAACGGCATCAAAAGCATCATATATCTAACAGGAAAGGACACCTTTCCACGGGTAAAAATCGGGGTGGGGAAAAAGCCGCATCCAGATTACGACCTGGCGGCGTGGGTGCTGGGAAAATTCGCGCGCGAGGATACTCAAACGCTGGACAAGACGTTTGAGGCTGCCGCCGAAGCAGCAATTTTGATTGTAAAAGGAGAAATTGACCAGGCGATGAACCTGTACAACCATGGATAAAACCACCTTTCAAACAGGTGTTGGGGGAAAGAAGGATAAATGAAGGGTTTTGAAAGCCTGCTGTCAGGCTATGGCGAATATGAACGGCTGAAAAAGGCGATTGCACAGCGTGCAACGCCGGTTTTGGCGACCGGTTTGCCAAATGTGCACAAAGCGCACTGGATTGTCTCGCTAAGCTGCCAGCTAGAGCTGGGCGGTCTGGTTGTTGCGCCGGACGAGGCAAACGCCTCCCGCATCTGTGAGGATATCAATATTATGGCAGGGGATGGCACCGCGGTGCTGTTCCCCTCGCGGGAGCTGACCTTTCATGAGGTACAGGGCGTCTCGCGCGAGTATGAGCACGCGCGTCTTGCGGTGTTGGGGCGGTTGGCCGCGGGCAGCGCAAGGCTGGTGGTTGCATCCGCAGCCGCAGCACTACAGCATACCATGCCGCCGGCTGTTCTGCGCTCCCGCATCCGCACCTTGAAGGCTGGGGAAAGCTATGATATCACCGAACTGCTGCGTTTTTTGGTGAGTGCAGGCTACACCCACGCCCACCAGGTGGATGGTGTTTGCCAGTTCTCCCAGCGGGGAGGGATTCTTGACTTTTTCCCGCCGCACATGCCAGACCCCATCCGTGTGGAATTCTGGGGGGACGAGATTGACACCATCTCGACCTTTAAAATCGACACCCAGCGGCGGGAAGACACCATAAAGCAGGTGCAGATCACCCCCGCCGCAGAGGTGGTTACAGAAGGTCCGCAGCAGCTTGCACGGCTATTAGAAGGGGCGATGAAGGACATCCGCGGCACCCAGGGAAAGCTGGCGAAGGAAAAGCTGGCCTTGGAGCTGGAAAAAATTCAGGGCGGCGCGCTGCCGTCCAGCCTGGACCGCTGGATGCCACTCATCTACCCCGAAGCGGCGACTATTTTTGATTATATGCCCGAGGCGCCGCTCTTTTTGTGCGATGCAGCCAACTGTCGGGAAGCGCTGAAAAATACCCTTTGGCAGATAAACGAGGATATTCGGCTCCTGCTGGAAGAAGGGGTGCTATTCCGCGGCTGTGACCGGTACAGTGAGGATTTTGTCGGTTTGGAGCAGCGCGCTTCCCAATCAAATACCGTTTTGCTGGACACCTTCCCGCGCTCGGTGGGGGATATCCCACTGCGGGGAATGCTGGATGTCAACGCAATTCAGCTCTCCTCTTGGAGCGGCGAGTTTTCCACCCTGCTCGAGGAGGTACAGGCTTATACCGCGAGCGGCTACTGCGTGGTGGTATTCGCTGGCACGCCGCGTGCCGCTGCTGCGCTGGCGGAGGATTTGCAGCACAAGCAGATTAACGCGGTACAGGTCGAACAGATCGGCGCATTTGTGCCACATATGGTTTATGTGGCGGGAACGAGCATGAGCGCGGGGATGGAATACCCCGATTTAAAGCTGGCAATTATCTCCCAGGCAAAAACAATCTCTCAAAATCTGCGGCACCGCGCAAAGCCAAAACGCAAGGAAGGCAAGCAGCTGCGGGATATCAGCGACCTAACCGCAGGAGATTACGTGGTGCATGTGGCACATGGGATCGGCATATTTGAAGGGATTGTCAAACGGGAAATTCAAGGGGTGGTCAAGGACTATATCCGCATCCGCTATGCGGGGACCGACACGCTGTTTGTACCGGTCACACAGCTGGATTTGGTCAGCAAATATGTCGGTGCGCGGGAGGATTCCTCCGTTCGGCTGAATAAGCTCAACTCCACCGAATGGCAAAAAACCCGCCAGCGGGTCAAAAAAGCTGTTGAAGACATGGCAAAGGAGCTGACCGAGCTATACGCCAAACGGATGCAGGCAAAGGGGCACGCCTTTTCGCCGGACACCGACTGGCAGAATGATTTTGAGCGCCGCTTCCCTTATGAAGAAACCGACGACCAGCTGCGTTGCATCGCAGAAATCAAGGGAGATATGGAGCGAACGTCTCCGATGGACCGGCTTCTTTGCGGAGACGTCGGCTTTGGCAAAACCGAGGTTGCCTTGCGCGCCGCCTTTAAGTGCATCATGGACGGCAAGCAGTGCGCGCTGCTCTGTCCGACCACCATCCTTGCATGGCAGCATTACCAGACGGTCTGCCGTCGGATGGAGGGCTTTCCGGTCAAGGTGGAGCTGCTTTCCCGCTTTCGCAGCCCGAAGGAACAAAAGCAGATTCTCGATGAGCTGCGGCGCGGTGAGATTGATATGATTATCGGCACCCATCGTCTGGTACAAAACGATGTGAAATTTAAGGATTTGGGACTGTGCATCATCGACGAGGAGCAACGGTTCGGCGTGCGGCACAAGGAGAAATTTAAGGAGATGCGCGCGGCGGTGGATGTGCTGAATCTATCCGCTACCCCCATCCCCCGCACGCTGAATATGGCGATGAGCGGAATCCGCGACATGTCGGTATTGGAGGAAGCGCCGCAAGACCGGCATCCGGTGCAGACCTATGTGATTGAACATGATTGGGGGATTTTGGCGCAGGCGATTGAGCGGGAACTGCGGCGCAATGGGCAGGTATTTTATCTGCACAATCGGGTAGAAAGCATCGATAGCTGCGCTTACAAAATACAGCAGCTTGCACCGCAGGCGCGGATCGTCACAGCTCATGGCAAAATGGGCGAGGAGCGACTTTCGCGGGTGTGGCAGCAGCTATTGGACCATGACGTAGATATTCTCGTTTGCACCACCATTATCGAAACCGGTGTGGATGTCCCAAACTGCAATACCCTGATTATCGAGGACGCGGATTATATGGGACTCTCACAGCTTTACCAGATACGCGGGCGGGTAGGGCGCTCGAGCAGACGCGCATTTGCCTACCTCACCTTCAAACGGGATAAGCAGCTCTCGGATATTGCGACCAAACGGCTGTCGGCCATCCGTGAGTTCACCTCCTTTGGCTCGGGATTTCGCATCGCTATGCGGGATTTGGAGATCCGCGGCGCCGGCAACATTCTCGGCGCACAGCAACACGGCCATATGGAGGCGGTCGGCTATGACATGTATCTGAAGCTGCTGGGGGAGGCGGTTGCACAGCAGCGCGGCGAAGCGCCTGCAAAGTCCGCCACCGAGTGTATGGTGGACGTGCGGGTAGGTGCACATATCCCAGAGGACTATATTGACAATCTTGCACAGCGGATTGACATTTACAAGAAAATTGCGAGCATCCAAAACGAGGAGGACTCGCTTGATTTGGTTGATGAGCTTATCGACCGGTTCGGCGAGCCACCCGAGGCGGTGCGCGGGCTGGTTGAGGTGGCATTGGTGCGCAACACCGCGTCACAGATGGGCATTCAGGAGATTTCCCAGCGGGATAATGCGATTCTGCTTTATCCTGAGGTGATGGACATGGCGCGAGCGGGCAGCCTTGCCTCCCGTCTGCGCGGCCGCGTGATGGTCAGCGCAGGGACACGCCCCTACATTACCGTTCGCATTCCACCGCACACTCTGCCGTTAGATACCATTCGTGAAGCATTGGCGGCGATGGGAGACGGATAAAACTAAAAAAACAAAGCCCCAAAAGGGGCTTTGTTTTTTTATATCTGTTACACCTGCAAAGACAGACAAGACCATTAAGCAGCCGCTTGCTCTGCTTTCGCCTTCTTCTTTTCCTGGTATGCCTTATACAGCGAATTTGCCGCAAACAGGAACGAAATGATGACAAACGCACACGCCACCGGACGGGTAAAGAAGATCGACCAGTCGTTGTGGCTGCTGCGCAATGCCAAACGCATCTCGCGCTCGAACATGGTGCCCAAAACGAGGCCCAGTACGCAAGGCGCCATCGGGAAGCCGCCGCGGGTCATCACATAAGCCAGCAGGCCCAGCACAACTGTAATACCGACATCAAACACGTTGTTGCGCAGCGCATAGGAGCCAACCAGTGAAAGTACAACCAGCGCCGCATTCAGATAGTTGGTCGGGACGTTCAGCACCTGGACAAACAGCCGCATACCGACCATCTGAATCAGCACCATTAGAATGGTTGCGATAAACATGGTGGTAAAGATGCCGATTACAACATCCATATGCTCCTTAAACAGCAGCGAGCCTGGCGTTAGACCTTGGATCATCAATCCGCCCAGCAAGACCGCTGTTACCGCGTCGCCAGGGATACCCAGTGTCATCAGCGGCACCATTGCACCACCGCAAACGCCGTTGTTCGATGCTTCGGAGGCGATGATACCATTGTAGTTGCCCTTTCCAAAGCTGTCAGGGTCCTTTGAGAAGCGCTTTGCCTGGTCATAAGCGAGGAACGCTGCAATGTTTGCACCAGCCGCCGGAATGATGCCGATTGCGGTACCAATCAAGCTGGAACGCACAATATTGCCAATCGAACTAAAAAACTCTTTCATAGGAGGAACAAAATTTTTCAGTTTCAGATGGACGCCGGAGGTATCCACCTGGTTTGGCTCGGTGCAGCTTTCCAAAATCTGTGGGATCGAATAGAAGCCAATCATTGCCGGCAGCAGGTTAATACCGCTCATCAGATTGATATTGTGGAAGGTGAAGCGCAGCTCACCCCAAATCGGGTCAACGCCGACAAACGAAAGGGTCAGGCCGATGCAGCCCGCAATCAAACCCTTCGCAAGGTTTTTGCCCGAAACCGCGGCAATAATCGTCAGGCCGAACAGCGCCAGCGCCGCATATTCCGGCGCAGAAAAGCTGGTACAGAGCACCGCCAGCGATGGTGCTGCGATGACCAGAATCAGCCAGCTAATAATGCCGCCAAAGCCGGATGCAAATACCGCCCAGCCCAGCGCCTCAGCAGCGCGGCCTTGGCGCGCCATCGGGTAACCGTCCAGTGTTGTAACCACCGACGACGGGGTGCCTGGGATGTTCAGCAGGATTGCGGCGACCGCACCGCCTGCAATTCCGCCAACATAGCAGCCGAGCATCATACCAATTGCGGGGACGGGCTCCAGTGTAAAGGTAATCGGGATCAGCAGTGCGATACCCATAGATGCAGTAAGCCCTGGCAGCGAGCCGAATATCAGGCCCATAAAGGTTCCCACAAACACCAATAATAGCGTCAATGGGTCAGTAATGGTTGCGGTGACTCCGGCTAATATAGCATTGATATCCATACGAAGCACCTCCTGTTAATAGCCGCGGATGAGTTCCAGAATCGGTTCTGGGAACTGCACCTTAAATAATGTACCAAAAATGAGCAGCATCAGCACAGTAGTTACCAACGCAATGATCAGCGCCACCCGCAAAGGGCGCTTGTTGTCAAGCATGTGCGATTCGACGGTGAAAAAGACGAAGGTGCTGATGGAAAAGCCAATTACCTTCCAAAGCGCTGCATAGATACAGATAAAAAGAAAGGTCAGAACCGCCTTCTTCTTCATCATCGGGACCTTTTCTCCGGTTTCAGCAGAACGCGGGTGTTTCATAAACCAGAGAATCGATGTGACAATTACATAAAGCAGCAGCAGCATAATTGCCACAAAAATCGCGCGGGGGAAATCCATCGAGGCCATGCCATCCGAGGCAGGAAGCCCTGTCGCATTGGCGACATGGATCAAGTAGCCAGCGAAACAGAACAGCAGGATAGACACCGACAACTCAAATATTTTGCTGTTTCTTTGCATTGCTCTCCTCCATCCTTTTAACTCAGTGCGGCCCAACAAACGGGCCCATGTATCTGCTGAAAAATGACTGCGGGGACAAATTTGTCCCCGCAGTTATCAGCTCACCTTGCTTAGTTGGTGAATACCTTTTCTGCCAGAACCTCAGCGCCTGCATACAGCTCATTAACATAGGTGTCGAGCTCTGCGCCGTGGATACCAGGAGCATCAAAAGCGCCCTCAGTAGCCAGTGCCTGGAAGGACTCAGACTGGGTTGCATTGTAGATAACCGCAGTCAGGTAATCCTTGATTGCAGGATCCAGACCCTTTGGTGCGAACGAGAAGCAAACGGTCTGTGCAACATCGCCATACGGGAACACATCATAGCCCAGCTCTTTGAAGGTCGGTGCATCTGGGAAGCCAGCAAGACGCTCCTCAGCGAATACGCCGATGATCTTCAGCTCGCCGGATTTCAGCTGGCTCATGCAGCTGTTCGGCTTCAAAACGCCTGCATCGCAGTGACCGCCGATGATCTCGGTAACAACACGCGCGTCACCATCGCTGAATGGGGTCATCTGGAAGGTACCCTCGCCAACTGCCATATCCAGGAATTTCGCGGAAGCCTGGTTGGTGTTGTTGGTGCCAGGGTTGCCCAGTGTAACAGTACCAGGTGCTGCCTTTGCCGCTTCGATGTAAGCCTCAGCGGTCTCATATGGGCCGCCAACCTTCGCAACCAGTACCATCGGGTCTGCCGAGATGCTGCACAGGAAATCTGCATCCTCAACCTTTGCCTCCATACGTCCCTGTGCAATCAGGCCCAGGTAAGAGGTGGAGCCAAAGCCGATGGTGTAGCCGTCCGGCTTAGAGGTCAGGGTCTCGGTAACGCCTACCGCAGAGCCGCCGCCTGCAACGCATTTTACAATCAGGTCGATATCATTTTGCTCCTTGAGCACCGGCTGAAGGGTACGCGCCATTACGTCAAACGCGCCGCCTGCCGCAAACGGAACCACCAGGGTGATTTCCTTCTTGGGGAAGTTGTCCGGCTTGACTACTTCCATCAAACCATCCGCAGAGGGAGCCGCAGCTTCACTGGAAGCAGGAGCCTCCTCGCTAGAAGCGGGTGCCTCACTGGAAGCGGGCGCACTAGACGCAGGTGCAGAGGACGCAGGCGCTGCACTGCTTGCCGGTGCAGAACCGCCGCCACATCCAGCCAATGCAGAAACAACCAGCGCAGTGGACAAGAGCGTGGAGATTGCTTTTCTGAGTTTCATTTCCTTTTCCTCCATTTATTTTTGTTTTATCCTAGGCAACCAACCTTTACCAAATAGGCAGTGGTAGCTTGCCAAATTAAGCGGACCTATGATTAAATCCGCTTAATAACATTTAAAAAGAATCGTTTGATTCTTTTTAAGCCTGTGATCATTTTACCGCAGAAGATCGTTCTCAAACAGCTCCAGACTGCGTAAAACAGTGAACAAGCGCTTTGACTATACAACAATCATCGTACGGGATTTGTCAAAAAATAAGTTAAACGAAGCCGGTTAAAAAAAATTGGTAAAGTTGCTGTGCAAATCTACCCGCTTTTGCATAATGTATACAATATGCCCTGAGAAAAGGAATGCCACCTTTTCTCTACAATCTAGCCTGTCTGCGTTTTTCCAATTCTGTGAGAACACGCTTTTTCGTGCGCTCGATGTGGCCTTCGTTAATTTTTGTAGCAGTTTCAATCTTTCCTTCTAACAGGCTGTCAATTAACGCGATATGCTCCATTTGAGATTCAATCGCACGGTTTGGGTCCCGCAAAGAAACATTCCGGAACATCGCATTGAGCGCGGAGATCGTCTGTGCGACCTCGCTGATAAACTCATTGTCGTTAAAATCCATGATCAGATTATGAAACTCTGCATCAATCGCGTCATGCTTTTCCAGATTGTAGCTGCCATGTGAAATCACATATTTCATCTCGCCACGGATGGTGAGCATCTCGCGTTTGATCTCGCTTGTGATCATCTGCGGGGCTCGTTCCAGTCCCCGCTTTTCCAGGATGATACGCAGCTCCAATACATCTGCTATGTACTTTGCGCTGAACTCTCTTACAAAAATGCCGCGGTTGGGGCTGATTTCCAAAATGCCATCGCCCGAAAGCCGCCGCAATGCTTCCCGCACCGGTGAACGGCTGACATTGAACCGCTCTGCAAGGTCGATCTCCTTGAGCTGTTCCCCTTCCGCAAATACACCGTTCACAATCTCTCGTTTAATAATATTATAAATTTGCTCCTGTATTGTAGAATTGATTACAACCTGTTTTCCCAGAATACAACCCCCTTACATTCTGACAAACGCAAGCTGGCTTGAAGCATGGATTGTATACATTCTG
>CAJUJI010000023.1 GCA_910586875.1 uncultured Anaerotruncus sp.
GGCTTGAACAGGGTGGAAGGTTGGGTTTAGGGCTTGAAAAGCACAAAAATTGGTGCTACACTGGATATGAAAATTTGTGCTGTATGCACCAACAGAGGGATGTGTGACAATGGGTAAAAAAATTCGCCTGCTGGCAGTTTGCCTGGCATTGGCACTTTGCGTTTGTGGTTGTTCTATGAAGATGCCGGATCTCTCCGCGGTTACCGGCGCCAACAAAACCGATACGGAGAAATTTAATGTCTATATCGACTTCCAAAATTATTGCCAGGGAAAGTGGCTCGACGCGGTTGTGCGGATGTATTTTGAGCAGTTCGGCTTTGAGGAGGAACCGGACCTCTCCGATGCAGCTGCGTTTACGCTGGGAGAAACCGAAGGCAAGGAAAGTATGTATGAGATGTATAAGGGCAAAAGTACAGCCGCCCGCAGATATACCGATGAGAAACCGGAATATGGCGAGGCGGACCAGCGCATGAAGGAGCTTTGCGACGCGTTTGACGTGTTCTTCGAGCTGTATTTTAATCAGGTCAACCGCTATTATACCGATGAGGAATATAAGGCGGATGGTTACGCGAGAGGAAAAGAGCTGCACCGCGAGATGCTCAAGTGCTATCTCGAATTTGCCGAGGCCACAAATGCGTTTGGTCTTGCGTTTGAGCAAAAGTCAATCGAGATGCAGCAGGCGGACCTGCCTAAAATGCAGGAAAAAGGGTTGGACATTCACTATTATGCACTGAGCTTCCTGCTCAACAGCCAACAGACCAGCCTTTACTTCCAGCAGTTGATTTTGGACGGGGTGGACTATCTGGATGCAGATTTGAGCGTTTACCGGCAGATGTATGATGCTTTGACATCGGATATGGACGCACTGAAGGAGGCTTATAAGAAGGATGGTCAGCTTGCAAAGGACGGCTATACCTCAAACCAGCAGGTGTTCCTGCAGCGCTTTATAGAGACAGCAGAAATGATGATGGTTGCGGCAACGGATATGCTGCATATGATCGAGGCCGGCTCGGAGGATGTGGAGAACGAGATGAGCGGATTGGTGACCACGGGCGGGCGCAACTACCCGATGTCGCGGTTTGATCAGCGTTTGGAGCAGCTAATCTCTGCATACAACCAAAGTATTTCGTAACAGTTTTTTGCAGAGTGCTTAAAAAAACAGGGGGTGCTTTTCTTCTGCAAAAGCACCCCTTCTTGTGGTCTGGCGTGTGAATGTGAGGGAAAGGGAGGATCGCTTATGAAGGTCAGGCAGACTCCGGAGGAATATTCATCGGACAGGAAATGGGGCAAAACCGGTCCATCAATGTACGCTCAGGAGGAAAAGAGTGGTGGAAAATTCGGGCGCAATGCCAGCGCTTTTCATCGGGATATGGAGGAAGAGGCTTTTCGTGCCAGCAAGCAGGACTTTACAGCGCGCAAGGGCCGCAATGGTTATGCCAGCGCATCGAGCAGATTTGGGCAGGCGCAGAAAATTCCGCCAAAAGAGGTTTTATTCAATTTGATCCCGTTGTATCTGATGATAGCCTCGCTGCTGTTGCTGGTATATTGGATGGAAGGAATGCCAGGCTTGCCGGTATCTGCGCCGCCTGCACTGCTGCAAATGAAGCGGGAATATTTGGGAGGCCGGATTTTACAAGGAATACTGTGCATGATGCCAATTCTTGTGCTTGTGTGTTTTTTTGTCACCATGCTGCTGCGGCGCCGCAGACCCGACCGGTTTAAAACGCAAAAATGGCGGGTTATTTTCTGTTATGGCATTGCATTGGCGGTGCAGCTCGCAGGATTGTTTTTTGTAGGTTATCTGCAAACCGAGCTTCAACCGCTAGGAGAGGACTTAAACAGCTATGTGGCGGGAAAAAGTGCGCATTATACCGGATCGTTGCGGTGGATTGCCCGTCCCAAATTTGTCACAGACCCTGGGTATGTCTATTTTGAAGCATCGGACAACGACCGGCTGCGCTGTGCACAGGAGAATATCACACAACCGCTGCTGATGCAAGCACAATACCAGGTGGAATATCTGCCGAACACAAGCACAATCGTCACAATAAAGGCGATGGACGGCAGCTTACGCACCGGAAAGGATGTGGCCTTACCGGACGTGCCAAAGGGGCATTGGCTGCATGGCGACCTGCCTGTGCGCCAGTGTACGGAGGTTTATGGCTATGACACCTTTTCACCTGCCGCACAAAAACTGTTTGACCTGTGCTATGGAGAATATTTTAGCGCAGAGGTGGCGCGTCAGGAAAAACCGACCCATCTTTTTGTGCTGCCGGAACCGGTGCGCAAGGACGAATACGATCGAGTGCTTGCGCTTTATCAGGCGAGCACCGACTATGACTGTTACCGGACCTTCCGCTACGACACCAATGATAATATTACAAATGCGGATAAGATGATTCGCGAGGTATATGCGGGCGGCATCTCCTATTCGATTGGGGAACAGAACCATTATAACCAGGAGTTTCACCAGAAGGCAAAACAGGTGGTGGCACAGCTTCCGGTCACGCTGTCTGATTATGAGAAATGCCTGTATCTTTGCACCTATCTGACCCAGAATGTCAGTTATGAACAGCCGGCAGAGCAGCCGGAACGTCCCCGCTCGGATGGAATTACCGTCAAACGCTCGGCAGCGCCGGTGGAGACCGGCTATGGTGCGTTGGTGCTGGGGGTGGCGAATGATAAAGGGTATGCGCAGGCGTTTCACCTGTTGGCAAAAGAGGCAGGAATACAGGTGTTGACCGTCTATGGGGAAACCTCCCGCGGGAAAGACAGCCATTGGAATATGGTCAATCTGGATGGAGAGTGGTACCACATCGACCCGTGTTGGGTGGATGACGGCTATCGGATGGATGGCAGCTTTTTCTTAGCGAGTGACCGGCAGATCGGTGCGACCCATCAGGCAAAGAGCTATAGTGGAAGCGAGCGTTTCCGTCTGCCGCAGGCCAACGGCGAACAATATAACTGGTTTGTGCAGAATGGGCTGGATTTTCAGTCTGCACAGCAGGCGCTGGATTATCTCACAGAGCATCCGCTGGCGCGGGATCAGCGGTTAATATTGCGGATGCAGGATACACAGGCGCTTGCGGAGCTGGGGCGGCAGCTGCGCAGCAAAGGGCTGCTGCTCTATGCCACACAAGTGTTTGATCAGCCGCCGATTACCGGCTACATCTACCGTGCAGATACCACGTTAATTTATTAAGAAATGCCGCACGGGGACCGATCTGCTTCCAAAGCATATACTGAAATGGTAGGGAGGGAAGCAAGATGATCACAATTAGCCTATGTATGATTGTAAAAAACGAGGAAGATGTACTGGCGCGCTGTTTGGATTCTGTACAAAAGCTGGCGGATGAAATGATTATTGTAGACACCGGCTCGGAAGATGCAACACAGGAGATTGCCAGACGCTATACCGACCAGGTCTACCAATTTGAATGGATCGATGATTTTGCGGCCGCGCGCAACTTTTCCTTTTCCAAGGCGACGAAGGATTACATCCTCTGGTTGGATGCGGATGACATCCTGCTGCCCGACGACCAGAAAGCCTTCCAGCAGCTTAAACAGGAGCTGGACCCGCAAACCGATCTGGTGATGATGCGGTATCAGGTTGCGTTTGACCAGCAGGGCAATCCGACCTTTTCCTATGAGCGCGAGCGCTTGATGCGGCGTGAAAAGGGCTACCGGTGGGCGGGCGCAATTCATGAGGCGATTACACCATCCGGCAGACTGCTCCATAGCCCGATTACCATTACCCATAAAAAGCTGCACCCCTCCGATCCCGACCGCAATTTGCGCATTTTTGAACGGCTGCTTGCGCGGGGGGAGACGCTTGAGCCGCGCCAGCAGTTTTATTATGCGCGGGAGCTGTCCGCCCATAAGCGCTACGATGAAGCGGCAAAACAGTTCACCCGCTTTTTAAACGATGGCCAGGGCTGGATAGAAAATAATATCAGCGCCTGTTTGGATCTGTCCGAGTGTCTCATACAGCTGGGGCAGCCGGAGCAGGCGGCGCAGGCGCTGTTACGCAGCCTGGTGTACGACCGGCCGCGCGCGGAAATCTGCTGTGCGTTAGGCGGCTATTTTCTGGGGCGGCAGCGGTATCAGCAGGCGATTTACTGGTATCAACAGGCGCGGCGCTGCACACCAAACGCACAGTCAGGCGGATTTGTTTCGCCGGATTGTTATGGTTTTATCCCAGAGATGCAGCTTTGCGTCTGCTATGACCGGCTGGGGGACCATGAGACGGCAGCCCGCTATCACCGTAAAGCAAAAAGGCGCAAGCCGGAAGATGCCAGCGTGCGCCATAATGAGCAATATTTTCGTTCGCTGGGCAGGCTCACTCCCCTGTGAGGGTGGTGCGGATGCCATCGTAAGCCGCTGTGGTAGCGGGGAAAATTGCGCGTGCAACATCCAAACAGCCCTGCGGATCAGTGAGCGCGGGACTGTAATGGGTCAGCCAAAGCTGTTGTGCTCCCGCTTGTTTGGCCAATCGCGCGGTATCCGAAAACAGCGAATGCGTTTTTTCCTGGAGCTTTTCACGCATCTCATCATCTCCATACATCCCCTCGCCAATCATCAGGTCTGCATTCTGCGCAAATGTGGCAATTTCTGGGATGGGCAGCGTGTCGGTGCAGTAGCAGACGCGGATAGGTGCGCGTTCGCCATCCAATACCTGTTCAGGCTGAATGGTGCGCCCGTCCTCCAGCTCGACGGCCTGCCCTGCATGTAGGCGGCGGTAGAACTGCACTGGAATTGCAAGAGCCTGCGCCTTTTGCGGATTAAACACCGGTGGGCGCTGCAAGGTGATACGATAGCCGACGCAGGGAACGCGGTGGCGTAGCGGCAGCCAGGAGATTTCCAGCGGCGCCGCATCGAGTGAGCCTGGCTGAGAGGCATCCAACTCGACCAGCTCCAGCGGATAGGTGAGCGCGGGCGCAATGGTCATCAGCGCCTCTACCACCCGGCGCAGTCCGCGCGGCCCCACAATGGTGAGCGGACTGGTTTTGCCGCTGTTGCCGACCGTCAGCAGCAGTCCCGGAAGCCCCGCGGTGTGGTCGGCATGAAAATGTGTGAATAACAGCAGGCGCAAGCGGCTTAGTTTGCAGCCTGCTTTTTTCAGTGCAATCTGTGTGCCCTCGCCGCAGTCGATCAGGATAGCATCCCCCTGATATTCGGTCCAGCAGCAGGTCAACCAGCGGTTTTCCAGCGGCATCATACCGCCGGTTCCCGCCAGACAAACATCTAACATCAAAATCCTCCTCCCATTTACCTTTTTAGTGTAGCATATCCGGTAAAGACATACAACTAGATTTTTTCGCCCTTGTATGTTATACTATACAAAACGACAAACATGATAAGGAAAGGGTGTATAAAGCTATGGCGAATGTGAAAGCCACAGGTGCAAAGGTGGCGCTGGGATTGGTAATTCTATTGGCGGTTCTGGCAATTTTAGGGCTAGAGTCGGTTTACAGCATCCGCGAACAGGAGCAGGCGGTCGTAATTACCTTTGGGACCCCCTCAACGGTCAGTACCCCGGGTCTGCATTTCAAAATTCCATTTTTACAAAGGGTGCACAAGGTTTCTACGGTCATCAACGGGTTCCCGATTGGCTATCACCAGGATACGGGAGAGTCGGACGAATCGGAGTCGCTGATGATCACCTCGGACTATAATTTTGTCAATGTGGACTTTTTTGTAGAGTATAAGGTTTCCGATCCGGTCAAGTATTTGTATGCGTCGCAGGACCCGGTGTTGATTTTAAAGACGCTGGCACAAAGCTATATCCGTGATACCATCGGCTTGTACCCTGTGGACAATGTGATTACCACCGGCAAGAATGAAATCCAGGCGGAGATCAAGGACAAGCTGATAGAGCGGTTGGAGCGGGACGATATCGGTTTACAGCTGGTCAATATCACCATCCAGGACGCAGAGCCGCCAACCACGCAGGTATTAGAGGCATTTAAAGCGGTAGAAACAGCAAAGCAGAGCAAGGAAACCTCCATCAACAATGCGAACAAATATCAAAGTGAGCAGCTGCCTGCTGCGGCCGCCCAGGTGGACAGCATCATTAAACAGGCGGAGGCAACCCGTCAGGGGCGCATCAACGAGGCGGAAGGACAGGTCGCTCGTTTCAACGCGATGTATGAGGAATATGTTAAAAACCCGCTGATTACCAAGCAGCGGATGTTCTATGAGACGATGGAGGAGATTTTGCCAGAGCTAAAGGTTATTATTGACAATGGTGCCGGCGGTGTGACCAAGTTCCTGCCGCTGGAAAACATGGGCTGATAGGGGGTGCAGGGATGAAAAATCCATTTTTCTTTTACCAAAACGGCGGCTTCCAGCCAGGGCAGCAGCCGGAGAACAACAGCGAGAAGAAGGAGAAAATTGATATGGCGGCAATCGCGGCGGCAAAAAAACTGGGCCGTCTGCTGAAAATCGCTGCGTTGCTGATCATTCTAGTCTTTGTGTTGCTGAATGCAATCGTCGTAACTGCGCCGAATCGCTATACAATGGTACAGCAGTTTGGAAAGATTGTGTCGGTGCGCGCAGAGCCAGGACTGAGCTTCAAGCTTCCGTTTGTGCAAACGGTGCGTGTAATTCCTAAAACGGTGCTTTTGTATGACCTGCCGATTTCGGATGTAATCACCAAGGATAAAAAGACGATGGTGGCCGACAGCTTTGTTTTATGGAAGGTTTCGGACCCGCTGAAATTTATCCAAACATTAAACGGAAATGTTGACAACGCAGAGGCGCGCATCAGTACAATTGTATATAACTCGATGAAAAATGTGATCAGCAGTCTTTCGCAAACCGAGATTATCAGCGGCCGCGACCGTCTGGCGGGCGCCATTTTCGACAGCATTGGGGATAATCTCGATCAGTATGGCGTTACGCTGGTGGCGGTCGAAACAAAGCATCTTGACCTGCCGGATGACAACAAAAATGCGGTTTATGAGCGGATGATTTCCGAGCGCAATAACATTGCTGCCGCTTATCAGGCGGAGGGCGAGTCAGAGGCAACCAAAATTCGCACTGAAACGGATAAAACCATCTCGATTCAGATTTCGGAGGCGCGTGCGAATGCCGAAAAGATCATTGCAGAGGGAGAGGCTAAGTATATGCGCATCCTTTCACAGGCGTATGCCGATCAGGAACGAGCGGATTTTTATTCGTTTGTGCGCTCGCTGGATGCCGCAAAGGTCTCGATGAAGGGGGAGAATAAGACGCTGGTGCTCTCTAAAGATTCGCCACTGGCGCAGATTTTCTATCAGGCAGCTTAACAGCGGTCATATAGGCTCTTTTGCTACGCATAGCGGGGCGAATGGGATTTGCATTTTGATGCGGGATACGCTAAAATATAGACAAGCACTTTGAGTCAGAAATGGAGCGGTGAGAATGGGTATCGACAAAAATGAAAAGGGGAAAATGGGCAATGGATACCGCAAAGCTGCACCTAGTAATCAGGGTGGGCTTGATATTGAGCGCAATCAGAGGGTGCGCTTGTCGCCGGAGGAGTTGTTTAGAGAAGGGCGGCGGTATTACTTTGGCAAAACAGTAGAGAAAAACTACCGTCTGGCGGCGCTCTATTTTATGCGCGCTGCGGAAAAGGGCTATCCGGCCGCAGAGAATATGCTGGGCTATTGTTTCCAAAAGGGCTACGGCGTAGTGCAAAACGATGAGCAGATGCTGCGCTGGTATCGCTCCGCCGCCGAACATGGCAGCAGTGGCGGGCAGTACAATCTTGGCTGCTGCTACGATTTCGGCAATGGGGTGGAAGTGGATAAGCAGGAAGCGTTTCGCTGGTATACCCGCGCTGCCCATAAAGGGCACCCCGGCGCACAGTGCAATCTGGGCGCTTGTTATGCGGATGGCGAAGGCACTGAGCCGGACCAGGATAAGGCGGTAAAATGGTATCGCGCTGCTGCGGAAAACGGCGATGCACAGGGCCAATGCAACTATGGGCGCTGCTTTGCGCGTGGCATAGGGGTAGAACAGGATTATAAAAAGGCGATCGAATGGTACCGCAAATCGGCCGAGCAGGGGAATGCCCGCGCTTGGTTTTATTTAGGCTGGAGCTATGCCGATGGCAAAGGGGTGGAGCAGGACCCACGCAAGGCAATTGGTTATTACCATATGGCGGCGGATCATGGTGATACAGCCGCGATGAATAATCTGGGGCAGATTTATGAAGACGGAATAGGCGTAGAGCAGGACCATGCCGAGGCAATCAGTTGGTATCGCAAAGCGGCAGATCGTCAGGACGCGACCGCTGCTTACAATCTGGGCGCCTGCTACCGCAAGGGGGTCGGCGTTGAGCAGGACCTTCAAATAGCGATGGAATGGTATCTCAAGGCGTATGAGTGGGGCGACGAGGACGCACCATGCAGCATTGGCTATATGTATGAGAACGGCATTGGTGTGCAAAAGGATTTAGAGAAGGCGGTCGAGTGGTACCGCAAAGCTGCCGACCGCGGATGCACGACCGCGCTGTATAATCTGGGCAACTGTTATGACGATGGTATGGGGGTAGAGCCGGACCATAATGAGGCGGCGCGTCTGTTCCGGATGGCGGCCGAGCGCAACGATGCGCAGGCGATGAACAATCTGGGCGACTGCTACCAGAAGGGGCGCGGTGTAGAACGCGATCCTACAAAAGCGTTTGAACTGTTCAGCCGTGCCGCTGAGTTCGGCGATGAAACCGCCATGTTCAATTTGGGCGATGCGTATGAACATGGCAGTGGTATTGCACGCGACGATTGGCAGGCGTTGGATTGGTACCGCAAGGCGTATGAAAAAGGCGACGAGGATGCACCCTACCGCATCGGCAGAATGTATGAGCGTGGCTGCGGCGTGGAGAAGGACGAACAAAAGGCGTTGGAATGGTTTTACAAGGCGGATGAACTGGGGGATGAGGATGCGCCCGGCGTAATCGGCTATTATCAAGAGCACGGAAAGGGCGGTCTGGAGGCGGACACGGTAAAGGCGGTCGAATGGTACCGCAAAGCGGCTGAGCGCGGCTGTGTGTTTGCAACTTATAACCTGGGCTGGTGTTATCGCAAGGGACGCGGAGTGGAGCAGGACTACCAAGAGGCGCTCAAATGGTACCGCAAGGCTGCTGAAATGGGAGACGAAGACGCAGCCGGAGAGATTGGGTTGTGCTATGCCAATGGGTATGGTGTTGAAAAGGATGATGTGGAAGCGGTCAGATGGTACCGCAAAGCGGCACGGCGCGGCTGTTCGTTTGCGGCGGGCAATCTGGGGTTCCATTATCGCACCGGACGCGGTGTGGAACAGGATTATCAGGAGGCGCTCAGATGGTATCATAAGGCGGATGAACGCGGCCTTGCCTCTGCACCATGCAGCATTGGTTATATGTATGAAAACGGCTTTGGCGTTGAGCGGGATATGGAACAAGCGGCGCAATGGTACCAAAAAGGGGTCGAGCGCGGCAACTCTGCTGCCACCTACAATTTGGGCGCCTGTTACCGCAAGGGCACAGGGGTGCCGCAGGACTATCAGAAAGCGCTGGAGCTTTACCATCTGGCGGATGAGCGCGGGGACGAGGACGCATCTTGCAGCATCGGCTATATGTATGAAAATGGCCTCGGCGTAGAGAAGGATGAGCAAGAGGCAATCCGTTGGTATCAGAGGTCTGCCAATTTGGGCAGCGTGACAGCAATCAGCAATATGGGCTATTGCTATGCGCATGGCATCGGCGTTGAGGTGGATTACGAAAGGGCGATTGCATTTTACCGCGAAGCCATCGAAAAGGGCGAGAATGCACGAGCAATGTGCAATCTGGGCGATTGCTATGAAAATGGCTGGGGCGTGCAGCAGAGCTACGAAAAGGCATTGGAATGGTACCGGAAATCGGCGGAGCATGGAAGCGGCGCGGCCATGTACAGCCTGGGTTATTTCTATGCCAATGGTTGGGGCGTTGCGCAGGATTACGAGCAGGCGGTTGTGTGGTATCACAAAGCGGCGGATACCGGCAACCATGCCTCGATGTGCAATCTGGGTGACTGCTATGAAAAGGGGCTTGGTGTTAGACAGGACTATAAAAAAGCGGTTGAGTGGTACCAGAAATCTGCGGAGCTGGACAATGAGGTAGCGCTTTATAGTTTAGGGTATATGTATGAATACGGCTGGGGTGTCGCACAGGATTATCAAAAGGCGGTGGCGTATTACCGGCGTGGTTTTGAGGGCGGCTACACCAAAAAGGCAGCTTACCGCCTGGGTTGCTGTTACCTGCACGGCAATGGTGTGGAACGGGACTTTGAGCAGGCACTGGAATGGTTCCAAAAAAGCGTAGCAGAGGGGTATGCGCCAGCCTTTACAGCGATGGGCAACCTATATGCGAATGGGCATGGGGTTGCGCAGAGTCATGAAATGGCGGTAGAATACTATCAAAAGGCCGCGGAGATGGACAATGCGCTGGGCTGCTACAACCTGGCCCATGCCTACCGCATCGGCGAAGGGATTGCACAGGACTATCAGCAAGCGATGCGGTGGTATCTCAAGGCGGATGAGCTGGGTGACGAAGACGCGCCCTGCTGTATCGGTTATCTCTATTCCAATGGATTAGGCGTCGCAGTGGATCAGCAGGAGGCGCGGCGTTGGTATTTGCGGGCGTCGGAACGCGGCTGTGCAATCGCTTGGAACAATCTGGGCGAGTTTTACGAGCAGGGCATTGGCGTGCAGCCAGACCCGCAGCAGGCATTTGACTATTATAAAAAGGCGGCGGGTGGAAGGATTACCGATTCAATGCGGGCGTTGGCGCGCTGCTATGAACAGGGGATTGGCACCGAAAAGGACCCTGTGGAGGCTGCAAGATGGTCCAGCCTCGCAGATGAGCAAGAACAGCAAGAAGGATAGGAGCCTTTATGGACGAATACACCACCATTCGGGCGTATGCCAGTGATGAATTTGTTGAACGGCGCTCCCGCTTTATCGGCTATCTACAGCCGGTGACAAGTGAGGAGCAGGCGGTTGCCTTTATCAACGCGAAAAAGGCGGAGCACTGGGATGCCACCCACAATGTTTATGCGTATATTCTGCGCGAAGGGCAGACCCGCCGGTATTCCGATGACGGAGAGCCGCAAGGTACCGCGGGCATTCCGGTGCTGGAGGTGCTTCAGCGGGAGGGGCTGACCGACCTGGTAGCGGTGGTCACGCGGTATTTCGGCGGGGTGCTGCTGGGCGCAGGCGGGCTGGTCCGCGCCTACTCCCATGCGGCAAAGCTGGCGGTAGATGCTGCCGAGCGGATGACCATGAGCGAGTGTACCGAGTTGGCGCTCGCGTTTGGATACGATTGGTACGGAAAGCTTTTGCATATCCTGCCACAGTTTGAAGCGCAGGTGCTCAGCTCGGACTTTGGCGCACAGGTGCAGCTGCGGCTGCTGCTGCGGGATAGCCAGCTCCATCCGTTTGAGAAGGCGCTCACCGAGCTGACCGCCGCACAGGTAACTGCGCAGGCGGTAGACAAACGGTTTGCATGTATCGAGGGATAGCGGGCGTTTTTGCCCTGCAAAATTATGGTTTTCCTGTCTTTTGCAAGAAATTTTTGCATAAGGCAGGAATTTTTTTTTCCGCAGAGTATAATATAATAGAACGTGCGTCAAACTGCCATTGTAAGCGGTTTGGATTTTCCGCTATGGGAGGTACGGCAATGACCATCCGGGAACGGACACAGGAAAACCAAAAACAAACCCTCTCCCAATACGCCAGCCTTTCACAGCACTCGAAAGGGCGTGAAATCCCGCTGGAGGAGTGTCCGATTCGTACCGCCTATGCGCGTGACAGGGACCGTATCATCCATTGCAACGCATTCCGGCGGCTGATGCACAAAACCCAGGTGTTCCTCTCCCCAGAGGGAGACCATTACCGCACCCGCTTGACCCACACGTTGGAGGTCAACCAAATTGCACGCACGATGGCGGTTGCGCTGCGGCTGAATGAGGAGCTGGTGGAGGCAATTGCACTAGGGCATGATTTGGGGCATACGCCATTTGGTCATGCGGGGGAACGGGCGCTAAATCAAGTTTGCCGGTTCGGGTTTTCACATCCGCAGCAGAGTGTGCGGGTGGTGGAGCAACTGGAACGGGATGGCAAAGGATTGAACCTGACCTGGGAGGTGCGCAATGGGATTGCCTGTCACTCCTACTCCAACCCTGCGCCGGAGGGCCGCGCTGCCACACTAGAGGGGCAGCTGGTGTATTTCGCCGACAAAATTGCTTACCTCAACCACGATTTAGAGGACGCGTTGCGCGCGAATGTGCTGCGCGAGGAGCAGATCCCCTGGACCATCAAATATCAGCTGGGACGTACCAAATCTCAAAGGATTACGGCGATGGTCAATGCGGTGATTGAAAACAGCACGGATAGCATCCGCATGGATGCGCAAACCAATGAAGCATTTTTACAGTTTAATCATTTTATGTATGAGGAAGTTTATACCAATCCCGCCGCAAAGGGGGAGGAAGGTAAGGCGCAGGAGGTCGTTGCCAGTTTATACCAATATTTTGTGGAGCATCCCGCAAGGTTGCAAAAGGAGTATCCTTCGGGCGGGGAGGACGTCGAACGCGCTGCTTGCGATTACATATCCGGCATGTCCGACCGTTTCGCGGTGGCAACCTATGAGCGGCTGTTCGTGCCAAAGCCCTGGATAGGGTGAGTATAGGCTGTCAGAAAAAGGAAAGGGGGGTCCGCCCTGATTTCAGAGCTATTTTTGCAGGAGCTGAAAACCTATAGCGATATTGAACAGGTGATATCCTCCTATGTGCAGCTGCGCCGGCGCGGGCGGATTGCGACCGGCTTATGCCCGTTTCATTCGGAGAAAAGCCCCTCCTTCACCGTCTATCCCGAAAACCAGAGCTTCTACTGCTTTGGCTGTGGTGCGGGTGGCGATGTGATCACCTTTATCCGCCGGATAGAAAATCTGGAATATGTGGAGGCGGTGCGTTTTTTGGCGCAGCGCGCCGGCATGTCGATGCCAGAGGACGTGCAGGATGACCGCACCGCCCGTCTGAAAGCAAGGGTGCTGGAATTAAACCGCACATTGGCGCGCTATTTTCATGAGTGTCTCAAGCAGCCGTCCGGCCGCGCAGGACTGGACTACCTGCACAGGCGTGGACTGACCAACCGCACCATCACCCGCTTTGGGCTGGGTTTCGCACCCAACTCTTGGGAGGACGCTTCCAAATATCTGCGCAGCAAGGGCTTTTCGCAGGAGGAGATGCTGGCGGCGGCGGTGGTCGCCCAGCGCAGCAGCGGCAATGGTTATTATGACCAGTTCCGCAATCGGGTTATCTTTCCGATCATCGATCTGCGTGGGAATGTGGTCGGCTTTGGCGGGCGCATTATGGGAGATGAGCGCGGGCCAAAGTATCTCAATTCGGGAGATACGCCGGTTTTTAAAAAGAGCCGGAATTTGTTTGCACTCAATTTTGCAAAGGCGTCTAAACGGGGAGGACTGTTGCTCTGTGAAGGCTATATGGATGTGATATCGGTGCATCAGGCGGGATTTGATAACGCAATTGCGACCCTTGGCACCGCGCTCACTGCGGAGCAGGCCCGTTTGATTGCACAGTATACCGATCGTGTCACCCTGTCCTATGATTCAGATGGTGCAGGCCAGACTGCCACCCAGCGTGCGGTGGGTCTGCTGTCAGAAACAGGGGTGAAAATCCGTGTGCTGTCGATGAGCGGCGCAAAGGACCCCGATGAATATATCAAAAAGTTTGGAGCGGAACGGTTTGGGCTGCTGATTGAGGGAGCCTCCAACGCGACCGAATTTGAAATTGGCAAGCTAAAGAAAAAATATGATACCAACACCGCAGACGGAAAGGTAGCTTTTTTAAAGGAATTTACTGCGCTGCTCGCACGGATTCCGAACCCTGTGGAGCGGGACGTTTATCTTTCCAAAATTGCGGGAGAATTGCAGGTGGAGCGTCAGGCGATTGCTGCACAGCTTCAACATGAGCTGCGGCGGGCCGCTAAAAAGCGCAGGCAGGATGCCAGCGATCTAAAGGTGTACAGCGAGGTAAAAACCGCTTCACATACCCAGGATATCCAGCGCGCACGCAACATCCGCTATGCGTTGGCGGAGGATAAGCTTCTGGCGATTCTGCTGAAAAACCCAGATTATTATGAGCATATTGCAGCGCGCATTGAAATTGCGCAGTTTGTGACCGACCGCAACCGTGCGATTGCACAGGTGTTGTTTACGCGGTTGGCAAACCGTTTGCCGGTCGAACTGCCAATGCTTTCCGCAGACCTTTCCATCGAGCAGATGGGGGTCGTTTCCGAGCTGCTGAATTCGGTGTCCGGAATCGTCTTCGGGCTGGAGGATGCAGACGCTTATATAGATACTATTTTGAGTAAACAGACCGAACGCTCGCAGGATGAGGTCGCAGCAATGTCAGATGACGACCTGAAGGCGTACATAGCCTCTCTTGCGTCCAAAAAAAAATAGGGGGAACGATATGGGAGTCCAGGATAAAAAAAGTATCCTTAGAGAACTGTTGGAAAACGGCAAGGCAAAGGGCAAGCTGAGCACCAAAGAAATCAGCGATGTCCTGGAGGAATTGGACTACGACGTTGACCAGGTGGACAAGCTGTACGACCTGTTCGAGCAGAACAATATTGATATTGTTGAGGATATGGTCACTCCGATTGACGAGGACTTCAAGGAGATGAAGGAAGGCGCTGACCTGGATGTGGCATTGGCGGCGGAGGGCATCAACATTGACGACCCTGTCAAGGTGTACCTCAAGGAGATTGGACGGGTGGCACTGCTCTCCGCCGACGAGGAAATCGAGCTTGCGGTGAAGATGTCCGAGGGTAATATCGAAGCGCGCAAACGCCTTTCAGAAGCCAACCTGCGCTTGGTGGTCAGCATTGCCAAGCGTTATGTCGGGCGCGGAATGCAGTTTTTGGATCTGATCCAGGAGGGCAACCTGGGACTGATCAAAGCGGTGGAAAAGTTCGATCACACCAAGGGCTTTAAATTTTCCACCTATGCGACCTGGTGGATTCGCCAGGCAATCACCCGCGCAATTGCAGATCAGGCGCGCACCATCCGAATTCCAGTGCATATGGTGGAAACCATCAATAAGGTCAAAAAGGTCAGCTCGCAGCTGCTGCATAAGAATGGTCATGAGCCAACCGCAGAGGAGATTTCCGCGGAGTTGGATATGCCGGTAGATAAGGTGCGCGAAATTATGCGGGTGGCGCAGGAGCCGGTTTCGCTGGAAACCCCCATTGGCGAGGAGGAGGACAGTCATCTGGGCGATTTCATCGAGGATGCCGATGCGCCAGCACCCGCAGACGCTGCCTCACATACATTGCTCAAAGAGCAGCTTTCAGAGGTACTGCAAACGCTGACCCCGCGTGAGGAGAAGGTGTTGCGCCTGCGCTTTGGGCTGGAGGATGGCCGCAGCCGCACGCTGGAGGAGGTCGGCAAGGAGTTTAACGTCACCCGTGAACGTATCCGCCAGATCGAGGCAAAAGCGCTGCGCAAGCTGCGCCATCCGTCGCGCAGCAAAAAGCTGAAGGACTTTCTGGACTGAACAGGAGATGGATGTATGGATTTAAAGGCACAGGCGTGGAAGGGGAAAAGACACCCTACGGATATGGCAGAATTGTATTGCCGCAATTGCGGCAAGGTCGTGAAGCGATGCTCCGCTTTTGAGATGGAAAATGCGATTCAGTGGATGGATTTGGAGCAGCGCTGTCAATGCGGCGCGAAACTTTGGTTTGTCAGGGATATCTGATTTGAAATTTACCCGGACGATTGAATAAGCAGGGTATTGAAATTTAAAAGCTTCTGTGCTACAATAGCTACACATGGCGTTTTTTGCCATGTTCATCTGAAAGGCAAGACCAGCGTGTGCCCAGATATGCGGGGGTGCGGGTCCTGTGCGACAGAGCGCCGTGAACCATGTCAGGCGGGGAACCGAGCAGCATTAAGCGGTTGTGATGTGCGCCGCAGGTAATCTGCACGCCTGCATATGTGGGCACACGTTTTTGCAAAGCAGCAAGGGGGGAGCAGATGTATCAGGCACTTTATCGGAAGTGGCGGCCGAAAAGCTTTGATGAGGTTGTAGGGCAGGACCATATCACAACCACCCTAAAAAATGAAGTGGCGCTGGGAAAATTCTCACATGCGTATCTGTTCACAGGTTCGCGTGGGACCGGCAAAACCACCTGCTCTAAAATTGTGGCGAAGGCGGTGAACTGCCAAAACCCGCAGCAGGGCAATCCCTGCAACGAGTGTGAAGTCTGCCGCGGAATTGATGATGGTTCAATTTTGGATGTGGTGGAGATCGACGCGGCCAGCAACAACGGTGTTGATAATATCCGCCAGCTGCGCGAGGAGGCATACTTTCTGCCATCGGTGGCAAAATATCGGGTGTATATCCTCGATGAATGCCATATGCTTTCGCCTGGCGCGGTCAATGCACTGCTGAAAATTTTGGAGGAGCCGCCTGCTCATGTAATTTTTATTCTGGCAACCACTGAAATTCATAAGGTACTTCCGACCATCCTCTCCCGCTGTCAGCGGTTTGATTTTAAACGCATCAAATCCTGCATTATCGCTGACAGGCTGCTGTATGTCTGCGAGCAGGAGGGTCTGGCACTTACGGAGGATGCAGCGCTGTTGATCGCGCGGCTATCAGATGGCGGAATGCGTGATGCACTTTCTTTGTTAGATTTGTGCGTATCCTACAGCAATGAAATTACCGCACAAACGGTAGTGGAGGCAGCAGGACTGACCGGGCAGGATCACCTGTTTGAAATGACACAGGCGATGGTGGCGCACCAGCCCGCAAATGCGCTGGCTGTGGTGGAGCGGCTGAGTGAAAATTCGGTGGATTTTGCGCGGCTGTGCGAGCAGTTGGTGGGGCATTATCGCAACCTGATGATTGTACGGACGGTCAAAGAGCCGGACGAGCTGGTACAGGGCACGCCGGAGGATCTGGAACGTTTGCGCGAACAGGCTAGACAGCTGTCACTGGCGCAGATTTTGTATGCGCTGGACGTATTGCAGGAGGCGATGGGCAAAATTTCTCGCACAGCCTTCAAACGCACCGAATTTGAAATGGCGGTGATACGCTTGTGCGATGAGCGCATGGGGGAAGGGCTGGATGGTGTTTTCTCCCGCATTGAGCGGTTGGAGGAACAGCTGCGCAGCGGCGTTGTACGGCCAGCAGCACCCTCAGAACAGGCAAAACCAGAAACACCCATACCCGCATCTGCGCCACAGCAGTTGCAGGATGTTGCGACAACAGCGTTTTCAGAGCAGCCGAAGCAGCAACCGGTTTCTGGCAGCGAGGTGGTGCCGTTTACCCAATGGGCAGAGGTGTTGCAGCAGCTGAAACGACGCAATGGTGCACTATATGGTGCGATGGTGGAATCCCGTGCGTTTACCAGCGGCGAGATGATGCTGATTGATTGCGCAAACGAGATGTTTCGCGCGCTGCTGCGCACCAGCGTAGCGGCCAAAGAAAGTCTGCGCGATTCGATTTTGGCAGTAACCGGCCAGAAATTTAATTTGGGGCCTTATAATCCGAAAAAACATACCATTGCACAGGAGGAACCACAGGACCCGCTTTCAGGTATGCTCAAAAAAGCGCGGGATCTAGGTGTTCCGGTCACAGAGGAAGGCTAGCAATGGTTGCCGTCTGACATGCAGGCGGTTTTGCAGAAAAAGGGAATTCACTGCATTTTTGCAGTGGAATGGGGATGCAGCCCTTTGCTGCACAGGATAAGTTATATTGGAGGAGATTAAAATGAAAGCAAGACTACCACAGGGAATGGGCGGCGGCCCGCAGAATATGAATGCGATGATCCGCCAGGCACAGAAGATGCAGGAGGATATGAAGGTTAAGCAGGAAGAAATCGAGAACATGGAGTTTAAAACTACCTCTGGTGGCGGTATGGTAGAGGTTACAATTTCCGGTAAGAAGGAAATCAGGCAAATTCAACTGAAACCGGAGATTGTCGATCCGGAGGACATCGAAATGCTCCAGGATCTGGTGGTAGCGGCGGTCAATGAGGCGATTCGCACAGCAGAGGATGCGATGTCCAGTGCGATGGAGAAGATTACCGGCAACCTGAACATCCCTGGGATGTTTTAAATAGACATGGCATACAATGTATTGCCGCTGACACGGCTAATCGAACAGTTTGAGCGGCTTCCCGGCATTGGGCGGAAAACGGCGCAGCGGCTGGCATTTTATGTGCTGGGGCTGCCGAAGGAGAAGGCGCAGCAGTTTGCAAAGGCGATTGTTGACGCGCATGAGAAGATCAAAAAATGTAAGGTCTGCCAAAGCTTGACCGAGGCGGAATTGTGCCCCATCTGTGCAGATACGGCGCGTGATCGGGGGATTATTTGCGTGGTTGAGAACTCGCAGGATGTGATTGCGTTCGAGCGCACAAGGGAATATCATGGGCTATATCATGTGCTGCATGGGCTGATTTCCCCAATGGATGGCATAGGGCCGGACCAGTTACATATCAAAGAGCTGCTTGCAAGGTTGGGTTCTGGTGAGGTGCAGGAGGTTGTGATGGCCACCAATCCCACCGTTGAAGGTGAGGCGACTGCCATGTACATAGCGCGCTTACTCAAGCCGATGGGCGTTCGGGTGACACGTCTGGCCTATGGAATACCAGTGGGTGGCAACCTGGAATATGCTGATGAGGTGACGCTTTACCGCGCGCTGGAGGGCAGGAGCGAAATTTGACCATGCTTGATAGGGAAGAACTGAAACGAATACTGAAATTTGGGTTGACCGGAGTTGCCAATACACTGGTTGATGTGGGTGTCTGTTGGATCCTGAACCAGCTTTTGGGAATGAATATCTATCTGGCGAACGTCATAGGATACGGTGCGGGGATGCTTAACAGCTATCTGGTCAACCGAAGCTGGACCTTTGCCAGCCGTGATCGGCTGTTTAGTATGCAGCTGGTGCGTTTTTTGCTGGTTAATCTATCGGCGTTGGCATTGAGCACCCTGCTGATTCGCCTGTTAACTGGTTTTGGTTTGGGCGATATGTGGGCAAAGCTGGGGGCTACCGGTATCACGCTGGTGGTAAATTTTCTTGCCAGCCGGTTTTGGGTGTTTAGGAGCTGAGCAAAGGAAAATACTGTAGATAGGAGGGATTTCATTGGAAAAAGCGTCAACCAAAACGATTGCTGTCAACCGCAAGGCCCGCCATGAATATTTTGTGGTGGAGAGCTTTGAGGCAGGGATTGAGCTGGCTGGCACAGAGGTGAAGTCGCTGCGTGCAGGTGCTTGCAATCTGAAAGACAGTTGGTGCGATATCAAAAACGGCGAACTGTTAATAAAACAGATGCATATTGCCCCATATGAGCAGGGTAACATCTTTAATCGCGACAGCTATCGTGACCGGCGATTGTTAATGCACAAGCGAGAAATCCTCAAGTTGATGGGCCAGGTCGCACAGCAGGGTTATACGCTAATCCCACTTTCGTTGTATTTTAAAGGCTCGCGGGTTAAGGTCCAGTTGGGACTGTGCAAAGGAAAGCAGCTGCATGATAAACGCGCTGACCTTGCTGCACGGGATGCAAAACGGGATATCGAACGCGCACTTAGGGATAGACAACGTGGATAAAATCTGCTATAATAAGCACAATAGATATGCTGCGCATTTTCCGCGCGATAAAACGGCGATTAAGCCGTCTATTCCGGGGATGTAAAGGTTTCGACGGGGATTGTGAAGCATGGGTAGCGAGTAGAGGAGCATGCACCTCTATAAAAGTATGACGTTTTAAAACTAAACGACAACGATAGTTTTGCTTTTGCAGCTTAATTAAGCTGCCGTCTGTCCAGTGAGTACCACGGCTCTGGAACAGGCGTCGATGAGTGGTGAACGGGCTTGCTGAGCACCTCGTAGGCAATGCTTGTATCAGAGGTTACCTCCCTTGGAAGCCTGCCAGCTGGCGTCCTGGGGCGGGAATCGCAGTAGACTGGCTGCACTCGGAGAAACCTGTGTGAATCGGTTTTCGGACAGGGGTTCAATTCCCCTCATCTCCACCAAAATCAAAAGTGGCGAACTTTGACGTTCTGATAACAAAGAACGTGTTCGCGCTTGTTTATCGGACAGCGGTTTATGGCCGCTGAAAAGAAGTCTGGAACGGTACGCCGTTCCAGACTTCTTTTACATTCATCCCAGCCGTCCGCTGCGCGGACGCCGCCCGGTTATCCCCCTAAGAGGGGCCCCTACCGGGCGGAAGCTGGATGAAAAAATGTCCATCCGCTACGGCGGAAAATGGGATAACTATGTCAAAACTAACGTGCCAAAAGCCGCCACCTGTCCAGACGCGTAATTTCCCATCGCGTGTCACTGCGCTCCAAACAATGTGGAAATTCACTCGGCTTGCCAGGCGGCCAAACGGCGGCGAAATCCACAGTGTGGAATTGTTTCCACAAAAGACGCGGCAGTTCCAGCCGCATTTGTGGAAATTCATTTCGCCGCCTATGAAGCCGCTAAAGCGGCAAATAGGGCACGTCAGCCGCTGCATGAGTAAAAATTTCATGCAGCGAAGAAAAGGGCATAAGGGGCGGCGACACATACCCTGTATGTGCCCGGCATAGCCGGGGCCGCTGGGCTCACTCTTGCGTGTGACCCCACCCCGCGGACGTGTAGCGTCCGCGGGGCCCTTACTGCGCCCGCTGCGCGGGCTTGCCCTTGACCGCTCTATGGAGCGGTCAAGGGTGCCCAAAAAGCGCGCTGCCTGTTCGGATAAACCTCACAGACAGGCGCTTTGCGGCGTCCCTGACGCCGCATGGTGGCCTTCGGCCACTGGTAACATATGATTCGCTGTCCTGCCCCGTCACCTCTGTTCGGTACATAGCCGCAATTCGGAACGTGTGCTGATTGGGCCCTACGGGCCCGGTTCGGTTTGTGAAGGGAGCTCCGCAAGAAAAAAATGTACTCACGCGGAGCGGCCCAAATATCACAAAGGGGGTGAATGTATGACCTTATTTGCACCATTGACACCAGACTACCAACCGCCCTAAGCGCACAAAAGCGCCGCCGCAAGGATGTTTCCTCACAACGGCACCAGCAAAAATTGTCGGATTTCTGCTTGCAATATCCCAGATAGTAGGTTATAATTGTAGCGAGATAACAGAAGCATAAAGGCAGGGCGCGGAGAGTTCGCACCTCTCCACGCCCCTATGCAGGAGCCCCGTTAAGGCCAGTCCCACACAGCAGATTTAACTGCGCCCAAAACCTATTTTATCAGTTTCCCCCGGATTTTACAAGAGGGAATCAATAGGTGTGTGCGTAGCTTCAGCGGTGTAGGGCTTACTAACCCTGCGCCGCTTTTGTTGTCTCGATGGGAAAGCCAACGGGGGCCGGGAAGGAAGTACCACCTCCGGCGGCGAGTACCATTGAGATTGACATGAAAGAAGGAAATCAACCATGAAGCGAATCACCGCACTTGTCATGGCCCTTGCCATGATACTGACTCTCGCCGCTTGTGGCGGCAAGAGCACAGACCAGCCCAGCAACAACACGCCTCCGGTCACACAGGGAGAACAAAACCAGCCAGACAGCACCCCCGCAGACAACACCCAGCCCAGCGAGAGCGAACCCGCCGACATCACCACGGATGAACCGCAGAATAATGCTGGTGCGCTCCCGGAAGCCGGATTTTATCTGTATGATGGGGTGCATTATCTGTCAGCAGTCAGTGGCGGTGACAGTTACATCACGTCTACAGGAATTTCCGGCAAAAAAATAGCAAATAATACACACGAAATGTTTGTGGAACTGACAGAATCTGTTGGTGACGGATACCCAGGCTCTATGTCGCTTACTCTTGGGCAAAATGCAGGGCCGTTCGATTACCAAATTTCTTTTGTTGATGAAGATGTAGCTGAATATAACGGAGTAGAAAAAGCCGTTGCTCCCGGGGAAGTAGGCGAATTTGGTGCTACAGGTGCTTGGGTTGCAGTACACAATTCTACAGATACAGAAAAGACCATATCGGAGTGTCCCATTCTCCACCTCACAATAGACTATGTACCCATATATGAAGAGAATAACGGGACGATAACGTTGGACGGAAAAACTATAGCAACATTGGATGACCTTATCGATATTTTAGGGACACCTACAGCTGCGTTTTCCGAGTACCCAGAGTGCACATATTATATTTGGCAATCTGACGACTTTATCTATACGGCGGGATTCTTATGTGAAATCGAGGAAGTATTCGATGAAGTTAGACAAATTCCATATTTCAATGTGAATTGGGACACCGCAAGACTACACCTATTTTCATATTATGCACTAAACTCTGGGGTAGACGAATACAATATACCCCATTATAAATCATGGAACACAACATTCCCTGTGCAAACCCTGACCGATTTAGGGTTGCTCTAACTTCACCCTGCTTTTATCCCCCACTCTACGGAGCGGGGGATTTTGTTGTTGACAAGGTGGCGTTGTCGAGTATCGGCGTCTGGGTGGCCCGCCACGGGCGAAGCCTGGGTGGTTGTCGGCAGTTGGGAGCAAGGCGGGGTCAAAGGATGGTTCCGCTCCATGCAATCCCCCGCCGGAAGGCTGGCAAGCCCTGATAACTGGCCCCCGTGGGGATTGCGTCGCTTTGATGGCCTGCGGGCCATAGGCCGGAATTGCGTGATATGTTGCTTTAGCCTTGATGATGGGGCGGATATGTGCTAAAATAGGCGAAAAATAAATCCGCATTTTTCCAGGAAGGAGGACAAAATGGCAAAGAAATTTGTCCCAAACAATAACGATTTTGCGATAGCTTACTACCGTTTTTCTTCTCACGCGCAGTCTGACGCTTCTATCCAGCAGCAGCGGGACGCTGCGCAAAAGTACGCCGCCGGTCACGGCCTGCAAATCATCAAGGAGTACAAGGACGAAGCCATCAGCGGCACCACCGACCAGCGGCCGGGGTTTCAGCTTATGCTTTCCGAGATATGCAAGATAAAGCCCGGCGCCCTTATTATCTGGAAAACGGACAGGCTGGGGCGTGACCGCTACGATTTAGCTATTGCCAAAAAGTACATCCGAGACGCTGGCTGTGTTATCCACTATATTGCGGAACCAATCGCGGGAGACGCGCCAGAATCCGCGCTGATGGAGGGCGTTCTGGAATCCATGGCCGAATACTATTCCCGCCAATTGAGAACGAACATCAAGCGCGGACACCTCTATAACGCGCAGAATTGCCTTTACAACGGCCACAAGACCCTTGGCTATGCGGCGGAGCCCGCGCCGGAGTTCGGCAAGGACAGACAGCGGTATGTCATTGACCCGGTGACAGCCCCCTTTGTGCAGAAGATTTTTGAGGACTACGCCGCCGGGAAGCCCATGGTGGAGATTGCCGAGGAGTTAAACAGTTTGGGTGTGACCACAGTGCGCGGGAAGCCCTTCACTGTCAATTCCCTTGCACATATTCTGAACAATCGCGCCTATATCGGGGCATACCGCTATGGCGATATTGTCACGCCTGACGGTATGCCCGCTATCGTTTCCCAGGAAGTATTTGAAGCCGCACAGAAGCGGCTGATACTGAACAAGCGGCAGGGCGGCCAGCGGGCGAACGGCCTGACCCCGGAGGAGGCCCCCGCGCTTCTGGCTGACAGGTAAACTCTGCTGCGGGAAGTGCGGAACGCCTATGCAGGGGTGTTCCGGTACGTCCAGCCACAAGGGAGCAAAGCACTATTATTACGCCTGCGGCGCGGCTAGGAAGAAAAAGTGCTCGCTAAAGTATGTGAAAAAGGACAAAATCGAAGCTATTACCTGCTTCATGCTGTCGGAGTGCTTAAAGGATACGGAACTGCTAGCGTCTTTGGCCGTTGACGTGGCGGCATACTATCAGAAAGAGCATGAGGACAAGGGATACATTGAGGGGCTGAAAGCGGAGCGGGCAGAGACTGAAAAAGCCCTGAATAATCTTGTGCGGGCGATAGAACAGGGGATTTTCTCTGAGACGACACAGACGCGTCTTTTGGAGTTGTAGGGCCGGAAAAAGGCGCTGGCCGAAGCCATTGAAGCGGAAGAAATCAAGCGCGCCGTGACGAAGAATGAAATCAGTATCCAGCACTTTTTTGACGAGTACAAGAACGCCGACCTGAATGACCCGGCGGTGAGAGATTATCTGCTGGATTATTTCGTGGACAAGATTTTTGTCTATGATGACAGGGTTATTTTGACAGCGTGGTACGGGGACGATAAGAAAGAAATCACCTGGGGCGACATTGATTGTGTTGTCGTGAAAGACCGGAAAAGGAAAAAAGGTTCGAGTGCTTCGGGCTCGGTTCCACCAGATGGACATTACACGAACACCTACTTTTTCAAAGGCGGGGTGTGGCTGTGATGTCAAAACAGAACCAGAGGGTCAAGGTACGATGTGCCTTGACCCTCTGGCTTTTATATACTTATGAGTAAATGGCAACATTTGAATGTTTATTTACTTCTTGATAGATCGCTTAGTGTTTGCTAGATGGATATCGTTGAAAATAAATTTTGTCATGAAGGTTATAAACTTTTTATTTGGCCTTTTCTTTTGTATATATG
>CAJUJI010000024.1 GCA_910586875.1 uncultured Anaerotruncus sp.
ATCCAACGCCGGTTGGAAGAAGATAAGCCTAAAGATCAATTGACCTTTGGAGAATATGAAGATCCTTTTATGGGTAGCAAGTAGAAATCCTTCACAAATACCAGACCATATTTGCTATTATAATGGCAGCTAGTAGCAGTGGGTTATATTTATATGAATAAAGCCGCTGGCTATGCCAGCGGTTGTTTGTTTGAAATTTTGTTTAGAAGGTTGTAAAAGAGAAGCGCTCGTCTCTGCAAAATTTGCAGCGATTGGGGTTTCCTTCTACACGATAAATAGCCTGCCCGTTTAGGTCATACAACACCGACCAAACGGTATCCTTTCCGGTTGATCGGTCATATTGGCATAAAAAGCCGTTTTCGCCGGCTAATAGCTGCTGCGCTCTTTGCACATCAAATTCCTTTGCATCAGCGCTGAGGGTTCTGGACAGTGTATCGTATCTTGTTTGCGCCTGCCAGTTATCCACCTCTAAATTTTGCTGTGCAGATAGTTCCGGTGAGCAAAAAAGGTTGGTGGCACAGACGAACGGCTGCTGTGTGGTGGATGAGAGCACTACACAGCCATCTGCACAGCTTTCAATCACTGCAATTTCACCGCTCGTATCCGCAATGGTAAATGTTTGAGCAGAGGCAATTGGCAACCGTTTTATAAGCTGGATTACCTCCGCTGTCCGTCTGCACTTTTCCAGGCAGAAGCGCAGTAGAAGACCTGCTGAAAAGCCCGCCTTGATAGAGGTGGGAGAAACCGCAGTCAGCCCGATTGCCAGCCCGTGTGCATTGATACCATCCTCCATTTCCAGAAAAGCAGTGGTGTTTCCGGTAAAGTCATAGGATGCGCTGGAAAAGCGGTAGATAACGTTCATATTCAGCCGTTCCAGCGCGGTTAAAAAATCGCTGTTCCTACCGAATAGAATATGTGTCCGATTGGAAACTGCAAAACAGGAACAATTGCAGGCTGGCGGCATCGCATACATGCTGAACAGTACCGCTTGCAAAAGTGCGGCCTTGCAATTCTGCCCACTTGCAAGCCCTTGGATTTCCTCCAAAATTTCAGGGAAATACCGCTGATAAATAGGCAAACAAGCTTCTGCAAAGGCTATCCGGTCGGGTGTAATCTCAAATGGAATATGCGCTAGAAGAAAATGCCCGCGTTTTGCAAGGGCCGCTCCCCAATGGTACCCCATTTGGTAGTGGGTACCTCGAAAATGCACATGATACATAAAATTCCACTCCTTTTCAGTTGTTCACAAATTGGAATGGAAGGTTGCCGGCTGCCCTCCATGCAGAGGATAACCGAATAAAAAATTTATGTCAATAGCCTATTTTAAAAATCTGTCTGTGCTAATCGCTGAATGGCTTCTTGCTCGGTTGCTACGAAGAAAAAGTCCTTTCCATGATTTGATTCATAAATAAAATCTTTTAGTGGTTTACTTGTATATCGGGAATAGTCACCCCAAATAGCCGCCTTTACATGATAATTGATAAACTTCTGCAAAATCTCGCCGGCCAAACCTGTGCTGAGGATGAAAAACTCCTCTGCGATAACCCGTTTATCAATTACGATTCTATTGGCGCCAGTTTCATGCTTGATGGTTATCACCAAATCCAGCGCGGACTGCACATCCACAAGCAATTTTTCCTCACCAGAAACGAGAGCGATATCGATTCCATTTTCCTTTTGACAGGTTATAGTCATCTCAATTCTCCTAACCTATAGAATGAGCAAAAGCAAACTTGCAAAAAAGTGCAAAATATGCTATGATAAATTGTTCAAACTATTTGTCGGGAGGGCGAGACTTTGCACATAGAAAGACCATCTGCACAACAACAAGACTATGCCAATTTAGCAAGCAAGCTGCTTTGCGAACGATACGGCCGTTCTCCACTGGCGTATGTACATTCCTTTGGATGCCAGCAGAATCTAAGCGATGGGGAAAAGATCAGCGGGATGTTGGCTCAGATGGGCTGCAATTTTACCGATTCTCCAGAAAAGGCTGATCTGGTAATTTATAATACCTGCGCAGTGCGCGAAAATGCTGAAGATCGGGTGCTTGGCAATGTGGGAGCGCTCAAACCACTGAAGAAACAGCGATCGAATATGATCATTGGACTGTGCGGTTGTATGATGCAGCAGCAACAGATGGCAGATAAAATCAAGCGCAGTTACCCTTATGTGGATCTGGTATTTGGCACCCATGCGCTACTCGAACTGCCACAACTGCTTTATCAGCGATTATCTGGTCAAAGCCGCCAGTTCTCAACTGCGGACAGCGATGGCTGCATCATCGAGGGGCTTCCATTGCGCCGCGACGGAACCATCAAGGCCAATCTGCCAATTATGTACGGCTGCGACAATTTTTGCACCTATTGCATCGTCCCTTATGTGCGCGGCAGGGAGCGTAGCCGCCTCAGCAGCGATATTTTAGCAGAGGCACAAGAGCTGGTAGCGCAGGGTTACCGTGAGATTACACTGCTCGGGCAGAATGTCAATTCCTATGGCAAGGGATTGGAGGAGCAGATTGATTTTGCAGACCTGCTGCGGAGAATCAACGCCATTGAGGGGGATTTTATCCTCCGGTTTATGACCAGCCATCCAAAGGACTGCACGCCAAAGCTGATTGATGCAATTGCAGAATGTGAAAAGGTGTGCAACCACATTCACCTTCCGGTGCAGTCGGGCAGCGATCGGGTGCTAACAATGATGAACCGGCACTATACCATCGCGCAATATGAAGCATTGATTGCCTATGCGCGGAAAAAAATTTTGGATGTGACCTTTTCCAGTGATATTATTGTAGGCTTTCCCGGGGAAACCTATGAGGAGTTTCAGCAGACGCTTGCGCTCATCAAACGAATCGGTTATACTGCACTGTTTACCTTTATCTATTCGCCGCGCGAGGGGACCAAAGCTGCCAGCATGGAGGACCCTGTGCCTTATGCGGAAAAATCTCGCTGGATGCAGGAGCTGCTTGCAGTACAGTCGCAAATCCGCGAGCAGCAGCAGGCACAGCAAATTGGGCGGACACTGCGCGTATTGGCGGATGGGGAAGCTTCTGAGAGCGGATGGCTTTCCGGCCGGACGGTCAGCAATGACATTGTACAATTTGCCGCGCCAAAACAAAAGCTTGGCAGCTTTGTAGATGTGACCATTGAAAGAGCGTTAAACTGGGCGCTTTTCGGGCGGCTGAGTGAAACAAAATAAGGATAGGTATAAAAATTTTTACCGTAAAGGAGAAATTAAAATGGATGTTATCGCACTTGCAAGAGAATTGGGAAAAGCAGTTCAGCAGGATGAAAAATATCTGAGGCTGATGACCTTACAGCAGACCAATGATGAAGATGCCGAGCTGCAACAGATGATTGGAGCGTTTAACCTCAAGCGAATTGACCTAAACAATGAGATCAATAAAAGTGAAAAGGATCAGCAGAAGGTGGAAACGCTCAACAGTGAAATTCGGGAGCTATACGCTAAGATCATGGCAAAGCCAACCATGAGCGCTTACAATATAGCAAAGAACGAGCTGGACAACATGATGGATTTTGTGCTGCAAATTCTGCGCGGCAGCGTCAATGGGGAAGACCCTGACACAATTGAGCAACAGAGCGCTTGTTCCGGAAGCTGTTCTTCCTGTTCTGGCTGCCACTGAGTAAACGAATTCTATCGGGAGGGTACCTAGATGGAAATAAATTTGGACAAGCTTTCACCAATGATGCAGCAGTATATTGAGGTCAAAAAGAAGCATATGGACCAGCTTCTATTTTTCCGTCTAGGCGACTTCTATGAGATGTTTTTTGAGGATGCCATCACCGCTTCAAAGGAACTGGAGCTCACCTTGACCAGCCGCGACTGTGGTTTGGAGGAGCGCGCGCCGATGTGTGGCGTGCCGTATCATGCCTGCGATACTTATATCTCCCGTTTGATTAAAAAGGGCTACAAGGTCGCTATCTGTGAGCAGATGGAGAATCCTGCACAGGCAAAAGGGGTGGTTAAGCGGGAGGTTATCCGGGTTGTGACGCCTGGTACCTTGATTGAAAGCAACATGCTGGCGGAGGACACAAACAATTTTATTGCCTGTATTCTCCGGCTGGCAGAGGGCTGGGGCTTGTCCTGTGCGGATATCTCTACCGGCCAGCTGTTTGTTACCCAGTTTTTGCCAGAGCAGCAATTGGAGCTTATTAACGAACTAGGGCGCTACAATCCCAGCGAGGTGTTGTTTAATGACGGCATTTTAGACCAAACCGAGCTGACCACCTTTCTGCGGGAAAAGCTGCATTGTATCGCAGATTTATGCGAGGAAAAAAATTATCAGCTGGATAACGCCTATGCGCTGGTACAACAGCATTTTAGCAAGCCGGTGAACGAATTGGATTTGGAAAACCGACAGCTTGCGGTGCAGGCGTTGGGCGCATTGCTCTCCTATCTTTATGAAACCCAGCGCAAAGGTCTGGAACGACTCACCGACGTGCTCTATATCCATTCCGAGCAGTACATGACATTGGATTTGACCGCCAGGCGCAATCTCGAGCTGACGCAGACGATGCGCACCGGTGAAAAGCGTGGCACCTTGCTTTGGGTATTGGACAAAACCAAAACCGCAATGGGAAAACGTCTGCTGCGCAGTTATCTGGATAAACCGCTGGTCAATCCTGCACTGATTAACAAGCGGCTGAACGCGGTGGAGGAATTGTTTCGCGATACCATGCTCCGCTGTGATTTAAGCGAGCAGCTCTCCCAGATTTTCGATCTGGAACGGCTGATGACACGCATTATCTACGGAAATGCAACACCGCGGGAATTTAAATCCTTGGAGAGCACCTGTCGAGCATTGCCTACACTCAAACTGCGGCTGGCGGGCTGCAAAAGCGCATATCTGATGGATATTTTCCAGAAGCTTGATCCGCTGGAAGACCTTTGCAATTTGATCTCATGCGCAATCGAGGAGGAACCACCCGCTCAACTCAAGGATGGTGGGGTAATCAAAACAGGCTTTTGCGAAGAATTAGACAGCCTGCGTACACTGGTACATAATACAAAGCAGATTTTGGTGGAGATTGAAACCGCAGAGAAGGAAAAAACTGGCATCAAAAATTTGAAAATTGGCTATAACCGGGTATTTGGCTATTATATTGAGGTAACGAAATCCAACCTGGAGCTGGTGCCGGACAGCTATATCCGCAAGCAAACACTTGCCAATTGTGAGCGATACATTACACAGGAGCTAAAGGGGCTGGAAGAAAAAATTCTCAGTGCAGGCGAACGAATTTTGCAGATGGAGGCAAAGCTGTTCGAGGATGTGCGGGAACAGCTTTGTAAGGAGCTAGCTCGTGTACAAACGACCGCCAGCGCATTGGCACAGTTGGATGTTTACTGCGCTTTGGCCGTTGTTGCAAATAACAACGGCTATTGCAGGCCGGATGTTAACCTTTCAGATGTAATTGAAATTCGAGATGGGCGTCATCCGGTGGTGGAACAGCTTATAGATGGCGCGCCTTTTGTGTCCAATGACACCCTTTTAAACAATTCTGATCGCCAGATTGCAGTAATCACAGGCCCCAATATGGCGGGAAAATCCACCTATATGCGTCAAACAGCGCTGATCGTTTTGCTCGCGCAGATGGGAAGCTTTGTACCCGCCGCATCCGCTTGTATTGGGGTGGTGGATGGCATCTTTACCCGTGTCGGCGCATCGGATGATCTGGCATCCGGACAATCCACCTTTATGGTGGAGATGACCGAGGTTGCGCAGATTATGCAGAACGCCACCAATAAAAGTTTGCTGATTTTAGATGAAATTGGTCGTGGAACTTCGACATTTGACGGCATGAGTATTGCGCGCGCTGTGATAGAATATATAGCGGAGAAGCGATTTGTCGGTGCAAAAACCCTATTTGCAACCCATTACCACGAACTAACCGAGCTGGAAGAAATTTTACCTTGTGTGAAAAATTATAATATCGCTTGCAAAAAGCGCGGGGATGATATCACCTTCCTGCGCAGGATCGTGCCGGGTGGTGCGGATGACAGCTATGGAATTGAAGTGTCCAAGCTGGCAGGGGTTCCGGAGTGGATTATCAAACGTGCGCGGCAGGTTTTAGAGCGGCTAGAGGACGGAAAAGAGGTCAAGCCGGTCCGCAAAAAAACAGCAGCAGCGGATACGGCACAGATGTCATTGCTTTCGGCAGTATCTTCGGAGGTGGAGCAAGCGCTGAAAAAGGTGGATGTTGATACGTTAACGCCGATAGAAGCGATGAACTGTTTGTACGAGCTCAAACGGATGCTCAAGTAATGGCGCAAAAGGGGGCGCGTTTGTGGCAAAAATCAACATATTGGAAAAGCAGGTTGCTGAACTGATTGCAGCTGGAGAGGTCGTAGAGCGTCCAGCTTCTATTGTGAAGGAGCTGGTGGAGAATTCTGTAGACGCAGGCGCTACGGTGATTACGGTGGAAATTCAGGCGGGCGGTGTGCGTTATATCCGCGTAACCGACAATGGAAGCGGCATTGAGCGTGTGGATGTGGAAAATGCTTTTCTGCGCCACGCTACCAGCAAGGTTAAAGTGAGCGACGATTTAGAGCACATCACGACCATGGGCTTTCGCGGGGAGGCGCTTGCTTCGATTGCGGCGATGTGCCGGGTAGAGCTGCTGACCCGCACCCAGGATGAGGTTGCTGGCACCCGCTATGCAATTGCAGGCGGCGTTGGTGAGCTGCCGGAGGATGCGGGCTGCCCGGTTGGTACCACTATAACGGTGCGGGATGTATTTTATAACACCCCTGCGCGCATGAAGTTTTTAAAAAAGGACGTTTCAGAGGGAAACAGTGTTGCAGCGGTTGTGGAGAAAGCAGCGCTCGCGCATCCGGAGATTGCATTTAAACTGATCCGTGACGGTGCGGTTAAACTACAAACGCCAGGGGATGGACAACTTCTTTGCGCAGTCCGCTGCATTTTAGGAAAGGAATTTTCTGAAAACTGTATCCCTGTCCAATATTCAGCCAACGGACTTTCGTTGGAGGGCTTCATCAGCAAGCCGTCCTTTGGCAGAGGCTCCCGCTCGCTACAAAACTTTTTCATCAACACTCGTTTTATTCATTCCCGCACCTGTATAGCGGCCCTAGAAGAAGTGTACCGCAATGCACTGATGGTTGGGAAGTTTCCTTCCTGTGTGTTAAATGTCACCATTGCGCCCCATGCGGTGGATGTCAATGTTCATCCCGCAAAAATTGAGGTGCGGTTTGCCAACGAAAAGAATATTTTCGATCTGGTTTATTATGGATGCAAAACCGCTTTGGGTGCAAACCAGCTTACGCCAGAGCTAAAAATAGAAGCGCATAGCTATAATCCATTTGCTGCTAAACAGCAGCCGGCCGCCCCCATACAGCAGCGGCTCAGCGCAAACGAGCAAAAACCAACCACCAGCTTAGCGCAAACAAAAACGGACGAAAAGCCATCTATCACACCGCCACAAATCTTTCATACACAGCCGCCAGCACCGGTACATAACGCGCCAGAGCCTGCGGTTTTGCCGCGCCTTGCAAGCCCAACTATTTTCGAGGCAGGATATCCGACCGATCCGGTAAAGAAAGCGCAACCAGAGCCGCCGCCGATACACAAGGTCAATCTGGACATCAGCTATGAGGAGGAAGTGTCAGAACCGGTTAAGGCACAGAATCCTTATGAAAATGCAGTGCTGATTGGTGAGATCTTTACCACCTATCTCGTGTTACAAAGCGGAGAAGAACTGCTTTTGGTGGATAAGCACGCGGCACATGAACGCTTGTTATTTAATCAGCTGGTTGCGCAAGGGATTGGCGAGGAACGTCAGCTTTTGATGACACCGGTTTCCGTGCAGCTTTCGCAGGAGGAACATGCCATCCTTTTAGAGCATCTGCAACAGCTGTCAGATGCAGGAATTGTATTAGAGGATTTTGGGAACCACTTCGTTGTGGTGCGAGAGGTTGCACCAGTGCTGATTGGCGCAGATTTAGCGGCGGTTGTGTTGGAATTTGCGGATAAGCTGCTGCACGCAAACCGCAGTCTCATGTCTGAGCAGCTGGAAAACCTATATCACACCATCGCTTGCAAAGCAGCGATCAAAGCGCATGATAGAACCTTCATCCCCTCGCTGGAACAGTTGGTGCAGCTATTGCGGGAGGAGCAGGTTGCGCATTGTCCACATGGGCGACCGATTGCAATTCGTATCAGCAAGCGCGAAATTGAAAAAAAGTTTGGCAGGTTAGGCTAATATGGAACAGCAAAAACAAATTCCACTTTTGGTGGTGGTAGGGCCGACCGCTTCCGGCAAAACAAGGCTGGCGGTTGCGCTTGCAAAGCGGTTTGGTGGGGAAGTGGTCTCCGCAGACTCGATGCAGGTTTATAAATCGATGCAGATTGCGACCGCAAAGCCCTCGCCAGAGGAGCAGGAGGGAATCTCACATCATCTGGTGGATTTTGTGGAGCCGGACAACGCTGCCTTTTCGGTTGCAGATTATGCGCGGCTTGCGCGGGCAGCGATTGCGGATATTTTCAGCCGCGGCAGGCTGCCCATTTTGGCTGGCGGCACAGGGCTTTATATCAATGCAGTGATCAATCAGATTGACTATGCCGAGATCAAGAGCGATTCTGCGGTACGAAAAGCCTTGCAGGAACAAGCTTTGCAGCTGGGAAATGAGGCAATGCTTGAACAGCTGCGCAGGGTGGACCCCGTGCTTGCGGCAGGGCTGCACCCCAATAACCTAGGACGGATTTTGCGCGCATTGGAGGTTTGGCAGCTCACCGGCGTTGCAATGAGTGAGCATCAGCGCCTTTCCAGACAAAAGGAATCCCCCTATCAGCTGTGCATCCTGGGACTGAATTACAGAAATCGGGAGCTGCTGTACCAGCGCATCAACCAGCGGGTTGAGCTGATGCTGGAACAGGGGCTTGTTGAGGAGGCGCGTCAGATTAGCCGGATTTATGGTGGTACAGCACGGCAGGCGATAGGATATAAGGAATTGCAGCCCTATCTGGATGGAAAAGAGTCGCTGTCGGTCTGTGTAGAACAGCTCAAACAGGCGACGCGAAATTACGCAAAGCGGCAGTTGACCTGGTTTCGCAGGGATTCGAGGATACATTGGCTATTTGCGGATGATTTTTCCAGTTGGAAGGAACTATTGGAAATTGGGGAAAATATAGTTCACGAACAGCTAAAAATATGCTATAATGGTGACAAGCTATTATAATAGCTTTAGGCGGAAGCAGGAGGTGCTTTATGAAACAGCTGAATTTGCAGGATGCGTTTTTAAATCAAGCGCGGAAAGAGAAAATTACAGTGACAATATATCTAACAAATGGTTTCCAGTTCAAAGGAATTGTGCGTGGCTTTGACGCTTATATTGTAATTTTGGACAGTGAGGGACGGCAGAGCCTTGTTTATAAGCACGCGATTTCCACAGTAATTCCTGCGAAGCCAATCAATATGTTAGATGCTGCTCAGTTGGAACAGGGGGCTACAAAAGAAAATCTATGAGAACCTCACCAATCCAGCGGCTATTGCTCGTGATGGTTACGTTGTTTGCCTTTTCTTTTATAGGTTATCAAATTTACCGTTACTTTTATAATCAATACAAAACCGAGACGGTTTATAACTATACCATTGCAGAAACTGCACGCGTGTCGGGAATTGTACTGCGCAAGGAAACCTTGTTAGAGGACCAGCTGGGCAGTGGGTTTGCTACCTATACCGCGAGTGATGGTACTAAGGTATCCAAGGGGTCGCCGATTGCAGAAATTTATGAAAGCGAAAGTGACGCGGAGAATGTACGCAAGCTGCGGGAGCTGAATAACCGCAAGACACTATTGGAACGTGCACAGGACCCCGGTACCACCTCGTTTGCGCACACCGATGTGCTGAATAAGCAAATTTCGAGTGAATTGGCGGCCATCATCGGAGCAGTAGACACGAATTCCTTGTTAAAGTTATCGGATATGTCCGACCGCTTACTGGTACTAATGAATACTAAGCAAATAGCGACTGGTAAGCAGGAGGATTTCAGCACAGCATTGGCGCAGCTATCCGCAGAGGAAAAATATTATACCGCCCGAACAAGTGAGCATAAGCCGACAACGATTACCTCACCGCGGCAGGGTTACTTTATTCGCACGGTTGATGGGTATGAAAACTGCACCGATCTAAATCGGTTGGATCGTCTGAGTGCGCAGGAGCTAACCGATATGATCAACAATCCTGCACCTCAGGATGAACTTCATCGAGTTGGAAAGCTGATGACCGATCATAATTGGTACTATGTCGTACTTGTACAAAAGGAAAATCTGGAACAGTATCGGGAAGGTGCATCTGTTACATTAGATTTTAACATCAGCGGACTGGAGCCAGTTCCTGCTGTTATCGACAGCATCAACGACAGCACCGATGAGGAAGATGTCGTTATTGTATTTCGCTGTGATTATATCAATGAGCATCTGGTCAATCTGCGGGTTACACAAGCAGATGTCAATTTTAAATCCATCAGTGGTTTGCGGGTCAGCAATTCTGCGCTGCGCTTTGAGGGCTTGCAGCAAGGGGTTTACGTGCTCAAGGGCGATATGCTCACCTTTCGGCCGGTGACTGTAATTTATGAGGACGTCGGTTTTTCGCTCTGTCGGGAATATGATGACGCATACATGATCCCTGGTACCGCAACCTATGCGGGGTTGCAGCAGTATGATGAAATTGTCATAGAAGGAGTACAGCTATATGATCGAAAACAAACACGATAGTTTCATTATTGCACAGACAATTGCTCAGGTACGTGAACAGATCGCTGCCGCTTGCAGACAATCCGGCCGCGATGTTTCAGAGGTCCAGCTGATGGCGGTCACAAAAACAGTGGAAGCAGCACGGGTGAACGCGGCGATTGCAGCAGGAGTGCGGCTGCTAGGGGAGAATAAAGCGCAGGAGCTTTGCGCGAAATATGAGCAATATGACAAGGATGAGGTGGATATTCATTTTATCGGTCACCTACAAACCAATAAGGTGCGTCAGATCATTGATAAAGTGTGTATGATACAATCATTGGATCGTTTATCGCTTGCACAGGAAATCCAAAACCAGTGTGAAAGGCTAAACCGCCAAATGGAATGTTTGGTAGAGGTAAATATTGGAAGTGAATTTACAAAGTCCGGTGTTGCCCCAGAAATGCTGGAAAATTTTTTGCTGTCAGTTCGTTCGTTTGACCGGCTAAAAATTCGTGGAATCATGGCAATTCCGCCGATTTGTGACACCGAAATAGAAAATGAGCGGAATTTTGAAAGAATGCACCAACTATTTGTTGACATTAGCAGCAAAAACATAGATAATATCAGTATGGATTTTTTATCAATGGGCATGTCGGGGGATTACCTGCTTGCTATTAAGCATGGGTCCAATTTGGTCCGACTGGGAACGATTTTGTTTGGGCATCGCGTTTATCCCTAAAAGAAGCCGCTTTTAAGTGGGAAAGGCGGCTTGCAGATGTGTGGTTTTACTGCGTGCGTGACGGGCTAACCTGCCAACAAAAAACGGAGAGGAATGTTTTCTATGGGTCTAATGGATAAGTTTCGGAATTTTATTGGAATTCCAGAGGAAGAAGATTACGATGATGATGTGGATTTTATCTCCAACGAAGGCGGCCGTGACGATATGCGGGAGGATCCTCCTGCTTATGAAGGAAGACGCGGAAACAAGGTGGTCAATATCCACGCGACGACCCAATTACAGGTTGTTCTGGTCAAGCCAGAACGGTTTGATGACGCATCCTCCGTTGCAGACCACCTAAATAATAAGCATACGGTTGTTTTAAACCTTGAATCTACCAATAAGGATGTTTCCCGCAGGCTGATTGATTTCCTTTCCGGTGTTGCCTATGCGAATAATGGGCAGATTAAGCGTGTGGCGAACAGTACCTATATTATCACTCCCTATAATGTTGATATTATGGGCGATTTGTTGGATGAACTGGAGAGCAGTGGGGTATTCTTCTGATGCCCGCTAGCCTGACCGAAAAACAGGATAAGGCATTCCTGGCGCATCTTGAGGATTTGTTTCGACTTGCGCAGGAGCGCTATCAAACCCGTTTTACCGGCTTTTTGTATTTACACCAGCTAACTTTGGCGCGGCAGGTGGCCAACCGCTTTGGTGATGTTCCGCATTTATTTTATGCAGGGCACCCAGGCGGCGAACGTCAGATGTTGGGGGTGTTTGCCCCCTATACTGTGCCAAAGGAGCAGGACTTTCCCATCGGTGTACTGACCGCTTGCTTTCGCAAGGAGGATTCGATTGGTCATCGTGACCTTTTGGGAGCGCTGATGGGGCTGGAAATCCGACGGGAGGCAATCGGAGATTTGCTGTTGGAGGAGGGACGAGCGGTTCTTTTTGTTGCTGAAACGGTTGCATCGGTGGTTGAAAATGAGCTGGTGAAGGTTGGACGACATGGTGTAAAAATGACAGTAGGCTTTTCCAGTCCGCTGCCAGAACAGTTCCATTTTTCCGAATTGCCGGTCAATGTCAGTTCACTGCGGCTGGATTGTATGGTTTCTGCAATAACTGGTTTTTCCCGCGAAAAGGCGGCGCAAACAATCCGTGCGCAGTTGGTTTCGGTCAACGGCGCAGTATTTACACAAACAGCAGGACAGCTTTGTGAAGGTGACATTATCAGTATACGCGGAGTCGGGAAATTTGTATTTGCACAGATTACAGGAACGACCAAAAAAGGGCGTTTACAGGTATTGTGCAAACGGTATGTGTGATTAGGGAGATGATACACTGTGCTCAATCCAAACGAGATTGCTAGCAAAAAATTTGATAGGGTCATGGGCAGGGGCTACAAAGTAGACGATGTGGAAGGCTACTTAAATCAAATTGCCAATGAGATGTCTGATTTGATAGAAGAAAAGCAAGATCTGGAAAAAAAGCTGATGGTTCTGGCAGACAAGCTGGAAGAATATAAACACGACGAGGAAAGTTTGCGCGCCGCTTTACTAGGTGCACAAAAGCTGGGTGATAGCGTTGTGCGGGATGCGCGCGCAAAGGCACAGCGAATTGTGGAGGAGGCGACCTCGAAATCAAGTTTGATGCTGGAAAACGCAAAACGCGCTATTGAACGCGAGCAGTCCACCTATGTGCGAATACAGCGCGAGGTCGCGACCTTTAAAAGCCGTTTGCAGCTGCTTTATAAGCAACATTTAGAGCTGATTGGCTCGATCCCTGTGGATGAAGCGCTGTTGGAACCGGCAAGACCTGTCGCGCCTCCTGCACCAGCCGTTCAGCCCGAGCCGGAAAGCAGTGAGCTTTCTATCGATACGGATGATCCAGTCGATCTGGATACCGGTTATGAGGAGGAGCTTTCGCCGCTGGCTTACGATGATAGCTTGCCCGCATACGACGATGAGCTTCCCTCATTAGAGGACGATTATGAACCGGAACCAGTGCCCGAGCCGGAGCCTGAACCAGAACCGCGTCACCGCGAGCCCTCTCGATTTGGGCCGTTAAAGTTTGGCAGAGATTTTGACATCAAGCGGGATCGATAACCATTGATGCGCAAATTAAGCAAGGGATAGTCATAAGGCTACCCCAGGATATAAATTGACAAACAAGGAGAGAGAACATCCAATGTCCGAACAGGATTACAGCAAAACACTTAACCTACCAACCACCGACTTTCCTATGCGCGGTGGTCTGCCGCAGAAGGAGCCAGGAATGGTTGCCGCATGGGATCAAAATGGTATCTATCAGGAGATGCTCAAAAAGAATGAGGGAAAACCGCTTTATATTTTGCATGACGGCCCTCCTTATGCGAATGGTGATATTCACCTTGGCACTGCGCTCAACAAGGTGCTAAAGGATATTGTGGTCCGTTACAAAAATCTGGCCGGTTTTTGCTCCCCCTATATTCCAGGTTGGGACACGCATGGTCTGCCGATTGAACTTAAGGCATTAAAAAAGGTGGGAGTTTCTAAGGATATTCCACCAGTCGAGTTGCGCCAGCACTGCCGCGAGTTTGCGCTGCATTATGTGGATATTCAGCGGGAGCAGTTTAAGCGACTGGGTGTACTGGGCGATTGGGAAAATCCATATCTGACCTTGAAGCCAGAATTTGAAGCAAAACAGGTTGAACTGTTTGGTGCGATGGCGAACAAGGGTTACATTTACAAAGGGTTAAAACCGGTTTACTGGTGTCCAACCTGTGATACTGCATTGGCTGAGGCGGAAATCGAATATGCCGAGGATCCCTGTCACTCGATTTATGTGAAGTTCGCTGTTATCGATGATAAGGGCGGCAAACTGGCAGAACTGGGCGCTAAGGACCTTTCTAAAACCTATTTCGTTATCTGGACTACCACCACCTGGACCCTGCCGGGCAATATGGCAATCTGTGTGGGGCCTGCGTTTGAATATTGTGTAGTCTCTGCCAATGGCGAATATTATGTTATGGCAAAAGAGCTTGTTGCCGCTTCTATGGCTGCTGCGAAAATCACCGAATATGAGGTATTGGGTAGCTGTTTGGGCAGCGAGCTGGAATATATGAAATGCCGGCATCCTTTTATTGCGCGTGACTCGCTTGTGATCGTAGGCGACCATGTAACGCTTGAAAGCGGTACCGGTTGTGTCCATACCGCTCCTGGACACGGTGTAGAGGACTTCGATGTCTGTGCACAGCATTATCCTGAAATTGAAGTGTTGGTTCCGGTGGACCATGAAGGAAAAATGACCGAGCTGGCAGGGGAGTTTGCTGGTTTAACCACTGCGCAAGCAAACAAAGCGATTGCGGAGAAATTGGAGTCATTGGGCAGTTTGTTCGCAATCGAGAAGATTATCCATCAGTATCCACATTGCTGGCGCTGTAAGGAACCGGTCATCTTCCGCGCGACAGAACAGTGGTTCTGCTCGATTGACGAGATCAAGGAACAAACAGTTAATGCAATCAATCAAATTGAATATATCCCACAGTGGGGTCAGGGCCGCATGATCAATATGGTACGTGACCGCAGTGACTGGTGTATTTCGCGTCAACGCACTTGGGGAGTTCCGATTCCGATTTTCTATTGCAAGAATTGCGGGCAGTATCATGTGGATGAGCAAAGTATCAAAGCAGTAAGTGATCTGTTCCGCGCAAAGGGCTCGGATGCTTGGTTCACGATGGAAGCGTCTGAAATTCTGCCAGCAGGTACCAAATGTAAAAAATGCGGTGGCACTGAGTTTGTAAAAGAAACCGACATCATGGATGTTTGGTTCGACTCCGGAACAAGCCATGCTTCAGTAATGTATGATAACTCTGAGATGAAGTGGCCGGTAGACCTTTATTTGGAGGGAACTGACCAATATCGCGGTTGGTTCCAGTCTTCGCTGTTGACCTCAATTGCCTGGAAAGGCCAAGCACCTTACAAGGCAGTTTGTACACATGGTTGGGTAGTGGATGGAGAAGGCCGCAAGCAGTCCAAATCTCTCGGAAATGGTATTGAACCACATGAAATCAATGATAAATACGGCGCTGATATTCTGCGTCTTTGGGTTGCATCCTCTGACTATCACGCAGATATTCGTATCTCAAACGATATTCTTAAACAGCTTTCCGAGGTTTACCGTAAAATCCGCAACACCGCACGCTATATTTTAGGCAATCTTTCGGACTTCAATCCTGTAACGGATATGGTTGCGTTTGATCAGTTAAATGGGTTGGATAAATGGGCATTGGCAAGATTTAACGAACTGTTGAAAACAGCAACACAGGCGTATGACCGTTTTGAGTATCATATTGTTTACCATGCACTGCATAATTTCTGCACAATTGATATGTCCAATTTCTATCTGGATGTTATCAAAGACCGGTTGTATGTGGAGGCAGCAAATTCTTTGAACCGTCGCTCGGCACAAACGGCGATTTACACCATTCTGCGCGGGTTCGATCTTTTGATTGCACCAATTCTGCCGTTTACCGCAGAGGAAATTTGGAGTTATATGCCAGACGATTCGAATTATGATAAGAAATCGGTTATGTTCAATGAACTGCCAAAGGTGCAGGAAAATCTGGTCAGCAACGCATTTATGGAGGAATGGGAGCGGGTTCACCTGCTGCGTGATGACGTGCTCAAAGCATTGGAGCTTGCTAGAAATGCAAAGGTGATTGGTAAGTCGCTAGAGGCAAAGGTTACCTTGTATGGAGCATCTGAACTAGGACAACATATTGGCCATAGCGCAGAGGAGCTTGCAGCTATTTTTATCGTTTCCAAGGTGGAATTTGCTGCGGAAGGGGAAGGCAGCTATCATGGTATGGTTCCTTTCCTACCGAATCTGTCGATTACAATTGCAAAGGCAGATGGCGCACTTTGCCCACGCTGTTGGGTACACAGTGATACGGTTGGTAGCGATCCTAAACATCCAGAGTTATGCGCGCGCTGTGCTAAAATTCTGAATGAAGCATAAATAAATTCCTGTAGCGTTTAAAACTGTTTGGTGCGTTTACAAGCGCAAGCCTTGAAAAACTCTGCTTTCAAGGCTTGCCGCTTGTTTTATACACCATACTTTTTAGAACTGTATCGCTTTTATGGAGGGAACAGGATGACAATTTTTATCATCGCTTTGGCGGCTGTATTGGTTGGAGTGGACCAATGGCTCAAAATATGGGCGTTGGAGCATTTGGCAGGACAAGCTTCTGTTCCATTGGTTCCGCATCTGCTCCAGCTAACCTATGTGGAAAATCGTGGGGCTGCCTTTGGCGTTTTTCAGGGTAAAGTAGAAATACTTTCCATACTGACCGGAGCAGTTTTAGTGGCAATCTTAATTGCTTTACTGCTGGGAAAATTTCGGCACAACCTACTTTTAATAAGTGTTGGATTGATCCTTGCAGGCGGTTTTGGAAATTTAATCGATCGTTTGTTCCGTGGATTTGTAGTGGATTATCTGGACATCTCGCCATTATTCAGTTTTCCTGTTTTTAATTTTGCAGATTGCTGTGTTGTAATTGGTACATTTTTGATGTTGATTTATCTGCTGTTTTTGGAAGGTAAAGTAAAGGAGCCTACCAATGAATAAGCAGATTTATCCTGTAGAGGTTGCTTCAGCGGGACAGCGAATTGATCGGTGGCTGGGAGAACAGCTAAAAGAAATGACCCGTTCCGCAATTCAAAAGCTGTGTGAAGACGGAAATGTGCTCATTGCACAAAAGCCAGTTTCTAAAAATTATAAGCTGCGGGCAGGGGAATGCGTGGAAGTTTTGATTCCCGATGCAAGGCCATTGGATGTGTTGCCACAAGCAATTCCAATTGAAATTGTTTATGAAGATGAGGACTTATTGGTAGTTAACAAGCCAAAAGGGATGGTGGTGCATCCTGCTCCCGGCAATTATGAAGGAACTTTGGTAAATGCGCTGCTCTATCATTGTCAGGGGAGGTTATCCAGCATCAATGGGGTGATTCGCCCAGGGATTGTACACCGGATTGATAAAGATACCAGTGGATTACTGATGGTTGCAAAGAACGATTTTGCACATCAGGCACTAGCAGAGCAGATTAAGGAACATCACTTTACACGTATCTATCAAGGAATTGTCTACGGAGGTTTCCAGGAGCAAGAGGGGATTGTTGATGCGCCAATTGGCAGAAACCCCGATGACCGCAAAAAAATGTGTGTAACGCAGAAAAACTCCCGTCAAGCAATTACACTTTACAGCGTTTTAGAGCGTTTTCGTGGTTTTACGAACATGAAATTTCAGCTAAAAACCGGACGTACCCACCAAATCCGTGTACATATGGCTTATCGAGGCCATCCATTGGCAGGGGATGCTGTCTATGGACCGAAACGAGTGATCACCGAGCTGCATGGACAATGTTTACATGCACAAACTATCGGGTTTCAGCATCCACGGGATGGACGTTATCTGGAATTCAGCAGTGACCCGCCAGAGGTTTATCAGCTTTTTTTAAAGAGGTTGCGTAAGGGAGAATCACTATGAGTTTTAAAGATTATTTAATTGTCAGTGATATCGATGGAACTTTATTGAATGCACCGAACCCTATTCCACTGCGCAATCTGCAAGCGTTGCGTGAGTTTACCAACCACGGAGGGCGATTCGCGCTAGCAACCGGACGCTCGGTTGACAGCGCAGGGCAGTACGTTTGCCAGCTGCCAGTTAATGCGCCATGTATCTTATTTAATGGAGCGGGAATTTACGATTATACCAAACAGCGCTTGCTGGTAGCACAGTATTTGCCAGATCACTTTCGAGAATATGTTCGGGTGATTCTGGAGCGTTTTCCCTCGATTGGGGCGCAACTGCATGATCCAGAAACCATGTACATTGTTTCCGATCCTTACTATGTGAAAAAATATCTGGTGGTTGAAAATATCGAATTTGTGCAGATGGAATTGGAGGCATTGTCGCAGAAATTTTTAAAGCTCGTGTTGGTGATGGACCCGGAGATGGTAGAAGATGTGGACAAATTCGTACATATGCAGCATTGGGAGGATGTATCCTTCTGCCGCTCAGGACCCTATTATGTGGAAATGCTTCCATTAGGTACCAACAAAGGCACTGCTTTACGCCAGCTTGCGCAGCTATTGAATCATCCGATCTCTCAGGTGGTTGCTATTGGGGATTTTTATAATGATCTGCAAATGCTGCAAGCAGCAGGAATTTCTGCTACTGTGGCAGAGGCGCCGGAAGATATCAAGCAGCTTTGCAATGTGGTCACTGGCAGTTTTGAAAATGGTGCATTGGCGGATTTAATTACGTATCTTAAACAGCGCGGCTGACATAATATACAGACGTTTTTGCATAGATATAATCGAAATACTTCAAAAGGAAAACAGTAGTTTTTGAAGTCTGCGGTCATTGCGCCGCAGAGAGCCCCTTTTTTGGGCGGCTTTTGTTTCACATTATATGGTCAACAGGCGTACGAATAGGCTACCATGCCTTGTTTTGACCGTGCGGAGGCGGTATATGTGAAGTTAAAAACTCCAGCGCTGGTTATGGCTGCCTTTTTTGTAATCGCTGGCTGTTTTTCCATCTATTCTTATCAGGCAATTACAACGGGTGTTTCTTTAGAAACAGCAGGTATTGAGCTTCCTGTGATCATTTTAGATGCAGGCCACGGCGGATTTGATGGGGGAGCTGTTGGTGCTGATGGAATTGTAGAAAAGGATATAAACCTGTCTATCGTTCAAAAGCTATATGATTTGTTTACCATCAACGGCTTTGAGGTGGTGATGACACGTGATGAAGATGAATCTTTGCACGACAAGAACTTAACCACCATCCGCAAGCAAAAAAATTCGGATATTCATAATCGTCTTGCGCTGGCCTCCGCCTATCCGAATTCTATATTGATCAGCATTCATCAAAATAAATTTTCCCAAGAAAAATATTGGGGTGCTCAGGTGTTCTATGGACCAAAGGATTCCGAGAGCGAAGTGTTTGGAAAAATTATGCAAAATCGGTTGGTGGGAATGCTTCAACCAGAAAATACCAGACAATATAAAAAATGTGGTGACAATGTTTATTTAATCTACAACGCACCAATGCCTGCATTATTGGTGGAATGTGGCTTTCTTTCCAACCCGCAGGAGGCCCACAAACTGGTGACCGGCGAATATCAGCGACAGATTGCGTTTGCTGTCTTTTCTGCAACGGCGGAATATCTGGGCCTCTTGCGCCAGGCAGAATAAAGAATTCGGAGATAGAATAGAGGATGAAAAAATGGCAGTTACAAAAAACAGAAGTGTTTATGTTTGCCGCAGTTGTGGTTATGAAACGGTAAAATGGTATGGGCGATGCCCGGATTGTGGGGAATGGAATTCATTGGAGGAAGAGATACGACAGCAAATTTCCTCCAAATCGCGGTCTGTTTCGGCAGCACCGGCAGCGACATCCCGCGCAATTTCGGTGCAGCGCTTGCAAGAAATTTCCTCTGATGACAGCGAACGCTACCAAACAGGGGTAGGGGAGTTGGATCGCGTGCTGGGTGGTGGTATTGTCGCCGGTTCGGTTACGCTGCTTTCCGGCGATCCTGGCATTGGCAAATCCACCTTGTTGCTCCAAATTTGCCAATATTTATGCGGCCGGTTAAAGACGCTCTATGTATCCGGAGAGGAAAGTGCCCGCCAGCTTAAGCTGCGCGCTAATCGCTTGGGGGTGGACAGCGAAAACCTTTATGTTGCTGCGACCACTGATATTGAGCATGTGATGGAAACGGTCCGACAGCTTTCCCCAGAGCTGCTTATGATCGACTCAATTCAGACGATGAATTTAACCTCTTTGAATTCGTCATCTGGAAGCGTCACCCAAATTCGGGAGTGCACCCAAATTTTAATTCACATTGCCAAAAATATGGAAATCCCGGTTTTTATCGTTGGACATGTGAACAAAGATGGGGCAATTGCCGGACCAAAGGTATTAGAACATATGGTGGATGCGGTGCTGTATTTTGAAGGAGAACGCCACCAAAGCTATCGGATTTTGCGAGCTGTTAAAAACCGGTATGGTTCCACCAATGAAATTGGTGTATTTGAAATGGTGCACCAAGGGCTGCAAGAGGTAGAAAATCCTTCCATGATGATGTTATCTGGCCGCCCTACCCACGTATCTGGTACCTGTGTTGCCTGTGTAATGGAGGGTACACGCCCCATACTCGCCGAGGTGCAGGCGCTGGTTTCTAAAAGTGGCTTTGGCACGCCACGGCGCATGGCAACCGGCTTCGATTACAACAGAGCGGCTCTTTTAATTGCAGTTTTAGAAAAACGTGGTGGGTTTTTCTTTGGCAGTTTGGACACCTACATCAATGTTATTGGCGGTTTACGATTGGACGAGCCAGCTGCTGATCTGCCGGTTGCGCTTGCGTTGGTTTCCAATCTTCTGGACCAGAGTATTCCAGATGATATCGCTGCATTTGGAGAAATTGGACTAGCAGGGGAGATCCGCTCGGTGAGTAGCATTCAGCAACGGGTCCATGAATCCTATCGTCTAGGCTTCACCACCTGTATTGTTCCAAAGCATAATCTGAAAATGATTGATACACGTGAAATGCCGAATTTGAATCTGATTGGGGTTGCAAATCTCTCACAGGCTATAGCGGTCATCCGATAGATCTGCATAGGGGTCGGTGCTGGTGAAATAGCCGCAGCCATCCTGGAAACAGGTGATGCAGGTAATTTCGTCTAATGTACAATAGCCTTGCTGCTGATAATAACAATCCTTGTCACAAGGGATCAGATGTGCTTTTTGGTCCTTGTGTACCATTTGACTCACACTCCATTCGGTTACAGTATATCCATTCACAACGCAATTCATGCTGTATAAATCCTCCGGTTCTGTCAAAACTAACCTCATTGCCAAAGGTTCTTTTGACCAGAACGGGGGATTTTTTGTGCTAAAAAAGATGATTGCTTTCGTATTTGCCGTTGGCTCTTTCGGATTGGTTGCAGCAGCTCCTACATGGACATTGCGTGCGATTCCTTCCGCGACCTGTATCACGCCTGCACGCATTTTATATGAAAAGCAGGTGAATGCAAATGGTACTGTTGAGGCACAGGAAACCAGGGAACTCTATCTGGAAACGCCAGTAATCGCTGACTCTGTATTGGTTTCGGTTGGAGATTTTGTGCGTAAAGGTCAACCACTTGCAAGGATAAATACGGCTTTAACCAGACAGGTGTTGGAGCAAAGTATCCCTACAGCGGCCTTTTTTCAAGAGCTTTCACAAAATGCGGAGCTCTCGGATTTAATGGAGCTTTACACCGCTTTGCAGGGTTCCACGTTAGAAGTAGATACCGATTCTTTTCAAAATCTGATACAGCAGCTCTATGGCTTTTCGGAAGAGCAGCCAGCTTCCAATTCTTATCTGTACATTCCAGAGGTACTTACTGCACCAATTGATGGGATCGTTGCTGATGTGGGAATTAAAAGCAATATGCTGACTCGTTCTGCAAAGCCGCTGGTGACCATTTCGGATCAATCTAGTTTTGTTGCAATGGTCACGGTTGGGGAATCGTATGCTTCAGATATTCGTGTGGGCGACCTTGCACAAATTTCTGGTACCGGCCTAAAACGGGAATATCAAGGGCATGTCAGCAAAATTTATCCGGTTGCACACAAAGCAGCAAATGGGCTATCGCAAGAAACGGTTGTGGACTTAGAAATTGCCATTGATGATCCTGATGAACAACTGAAATCGGGTTTTACCATCCGTGCAGCCATTACAACAGGGCAGAGCAGGGAAATGATGACCATTCCTTACGAGGCAATTCAACAGGACGAGAATAATATAGAATATGTTTATTTGGCACAGGGTTCGGTTCCTGTTCGGAGAAATATCAAAACAGGGTTGGAGCTATTGGAAGGAGTCGAGATTTTGGAGGGCTTACAGGAAGATGATCTGTTGCTCGCAAATGCGGAAATTGCAGAAGCTGCAAACCGTGTGCAGTTAAAAAGAGGGTGAACAAAATGGCTTGGGACGGCCTTATCTGTAGTTTACACAATTTGGGGCGCAAAAAATTCCGCAGTGTTTTGACCATTATTGGAATTGCAATTGGGGTAGCGTCTGTGGTGTTGATTGGTTCTATCGGAAGGATTGGTAAGGACGCGATTCAGGAGGAATTGGGCTCACTAGGACTGGGGAGTATTTCTATCAGCGCAGATCAACGCTTTACAGATCTGAAAATGGATGAACAGGATTTGCAGCTCCTGCGAAATATGCCTTCGGTTAAACAGGCTGTCCCAATTGTGATGAATTATGGGACCTCTCGGATGCGTGGCTTAATTGCAAACAGCATACTTTGGGGAATCGAAAAGGGAGATTCTTCGATTATTTCTTTAACCCCACAACATGGACGGATGCTCAATCAACAGGATCTTACTACCTCAGCGGATGTTTGTGTCATCGATAGCAACACTGCGAAACTATTTTATAAACGGGAAAATATTGTAGGGAAACGCTTAGAAGCGCTGATTGGCGGCAGCTATGTAGAGCTGGAGATTGTTGGAGTGGTTGCTTCTGGAGGCAGTATTTTACAAAATATGGTAGGTGATGTTATTCCAGCCTTTGTCTATCTGCCATACACTACCTTGCAGCGCTATCAAGGAGCTTCCTATTTTGAACAAATCGCGATTACACTACGAGAGAATGTCTCTATAGAGGCTACCATTCAGCAGATCGAAAATTCTATCAATCGACAACATAATTTGTCACGTGGCTTTAAAGCGGATAACATTGCCAAACAAAAGGATGTTTTAGACCGGACATTACAAATTATTACCTGGGTGCTGTCAGCTATTGCGGCAATTTCTTTGGTGGTGGCTGGTCTAGGAATTATGACCGTAATGATTGTATCTGTGAACGAACGTACACGGGAAATCGGCATCAAAAAATCGATTGGTGCAACAAAAAGCACTATTTTAGTAGAATTTCTCATTGAAGCACTTGCAATTTCTTTAATTGGCAGTATCATCGGAATTGCTTTTGGATTGCTCGGAATATGGGGCGGCTGCGTTTTAATGGATTGGCCATTTCAGCTAGATTTAAATATGATTGGAATAGGTTTTATTGTTTCAGTTAGCACAGGAATTATTTTTGGTGTATATCCAGCGTTGGTCGCTGCAAAACTGCGCCCAGTTGATGCATTGCGGATAGAATAAAACAAAATCCCTTGTCAAGACATTTGGGAGATCTGACAAGGGATTTTGATGGATAGGAAGGATTTCGCTTCCCTCAATTTCGCTAAATTATCATTTAGCGAAATTATTTGTCATTCTTTTCCAGCGCCTCCCCCTTGCTC
>CAJUJI010000025.1 GCA_910586875.1 uncultured Anaerotruncus sp.
CATTTAAAAAAATCCTGCTTATTGCCGGATACACCCTTGCAGCACAGGCAAAAAGAAGTGATGATGCAGCTGTTACAATTGTTATTCAACAGGATTGCCCGCTTGATGGATTGATGGATGAAAGGATATGCGTTATAATGAAAAGGGATGAAAAGGAGGTGTCTGGGTGGAAAAGCAGGAGAAAAGCATTCTGATGCAAATTCAGGAGACGGTTGTAAAATATGCGGATATTGTGTCCCAAATTTCCAGAGTGGACGTGGAGGTCGTGGATGACCGTCTGTATCGGGTGGCAGGTACCGGCATTTTCAAACGGCGCGTCAATGAAAATATGGCTGCGGAGGGGTATGTCTATAAGCAGGTGCTCAAAACCGGCAAGCCGCAGATTATCTATGAGCCAGGGCGGGAGCCTATCTGCCACAGCTGCCCGCTTTGTAACAAATGCTATGAGGAGATCGAAATTTCTATGCCAGTGTCGATGAATGGGCAGATGCTGGGGGTGATTGGTCTGGTGGGCGCCAGCCTGGAACAGAAGATGCAGATTTTACAGAATGAAAAGCTGTATTTGGATTTTCTCGAGCAGATCACGCAATTTATTCTGGTGAAGGTGCGGGCACAGGTGCGTCAGACGCATGACCGCGCATTGGCTGAGATGCTTGCCTGTGGCGACATCATCGGCAGCAGTCCGCAGATGCAGCAGTTAAAGGAGAACATCCAGCGGGTTTCCCATGGGAGCTCTACCGTGCTGATCACCGGCGAGAGCGGAACTGGAAAGGAGATGGTCGCCCGTGCGATTTGGAAGGCAGGCGACCGAAACACAGCACCGTTTATAGCGCTCAACTGTGCGGCGATCCCGGAAACGCTGCTGGAATCCGAGCTATTTGGTTATGTGAAGGGGGCTTTTTCCGGAGCGGACCCAAATGGCAGAATAGGAAAGTTCGAGCTGGCGGATGGCGGCATCCTGTTTTTGGATGAAATCGGCGATATGCCGCTACATTTGCAGGTAAAGCTGCTGCGGGTGCTCCAGGAGCGGACGGTCATCCGGATCGGCTCAAACCAATTGGTTCCGATCAACGTCCGGATTTTGGCGGCGACCAACAAGGATTTGTGGAAGATGGTGCAGGAGGGGAGTTTCCGGCAGGATTTGTACTACCGGCTGCATGTGATCCCCTTACAGCTCGTTCCGCTGCGGGAGCGACAGGGGGATATCGAGGAACTTGCGCTGTTCTTTGCGCGCCGCCACGCCAAACGGATGGACAAATACTTTTGGAGGATCAGCGATTCTGTGATGGAGCGCTTAAAAAGCGACCGCTGGGAAGGAAATGTGCGCGAGCTGGAAAACGTGCTGGAATTTATGATGAATATGATACAAGAGGATGGCATTTTAGATGAATACACCCTACCAGAACGCTTTCATAGCGATGGCGCAGACGGGAATGAGCGCTTGCCTGCGCTCCAAAAGGAGCCGTCCGAGCGGTTGCCCGCTGTGCGAACAGAGACATCCATCCTCCCGCTGAAAACCCTGGAACAGCGGGAGATCCAAAAGGCGTTGTCCTTTTATGGCGTTTCAACGAAGGGAAAAAAACAGGCGGCTAAGCAGCTGGGAATCAGTCTGGCGACCCTATACCGAAAATTGGAGGAGTATGGATTTGCTTAATTCTTATTATGAGAAAAATAAATTCTCATATTGATAAAAATTCTTAAAATAAGAAAAAAGAAAAGAAATAACATTCGGAGCTTTTGCAGGTCTCAAATGAGATTCATGTCAAAAGCTCCTTTTTCTTTGTAAAAATACAACAGAACAAGCGAGTTGGATTATATGAATATGTAGAAAAAGCTGAAAAGTAATATCATTGGAATAGAACTTGCTTTATTAGTAGGCACACAGAGAAAGGGCGTGGAACAGATGAAAGAGCAATTTGAGATGGTAAGTAGGCAACATGATAGAAAAGGTTGCGACCTGCACTTTTTGAGCAGGCAGGAGGCTGTCAAAATACAAAATTTTCACAAGAGCTTTCCGATGTATGAGCCAACACCGCTGGCCAAACTGCCTGCAACGGCAGCTTGTCTGGGATTGGGCGAGGTGTATGTGAAGGATGAGTCCTACCGGTTCGGCCTAAACGCCTTTAAGGTATTGGGCGGCAGCTACGCAATCGGGCGGTATCTTACCGAGCGGTTAGGCAAAGAAATTTCTCAGGTGGATTACAAGACGCTCACCAGCGACGAGGTAAAACAGCAGCTAGGCGGCATCACCTTTGTAACCGCTACCGATGGCAACCATGGGCGGGGCGTTGCATGGGCAGCCCGTCAGTTCGGGCAGAAAGCCGTTGTATATATGCCAAAGGGCAGCGCCGCTGAGCGGTTGGCAAACATCCGCGCGGAAGGGGCCGAGGCGTCTATCACCGAGCTCAATTATGACGATGCGGTTCGCCTTGCAAATTCCCAGGCCGAGGAAAAGGGCTGGGTGATGGTGCAGGACACCGCATGGGAAGGCTACGAGGACATTCCCACCTGGATTATGCAGGGCTATGGCACGATGGGGCTGGAAGCATATGACCAGCTGCCCCAGATGCCCACACATATTTTCCTGCAAGCGGGGGTTGGATCGATGGCGGGCGCTGTGACCGGATTGTTTGCAGCCTGCTGCGGAGAAAACCGGCCGGTAGTCACGATTGTGGAGCCGGAAAAGGCGAATTGCCTGTACCAGACCGCGAAAGCGAACGATGGGCAGCGCCATTTTGTAACCGGAGAGATGAACACCATTATGGCAGGGTTGGCTTGTGGCGAGCCTTGCAGCATCGGCTGGAACATCCTTGCAGATTATGCAGATCACTTCATCTCCTGTCCGGATTATGTGGCGGCAAAGGGGATGCGCATTCTGGGCAATCCGGCGGGCAAAGATGACAGGGTGATCTCCGGAGAGAGCGGAGCTGCGACCTTCGGCTGTGTGGCGGAGATTATGACCAACCCTGCGCTTGCCTGGATGAAAGAAAAGCTGGGACTGAACGAAACATCCCGTGTGCTATTTTTCAGCACCGAGGGGGATACCGATCGGGAAAATTACAGAGCAATTGTATGGGATGGAAAATACCCGAGCAGATAAACACATTTTGTACAAACGCAGATTTATGCTGTTTGAGAATTTAGGAGGTAAGGTCAATGTTAAGCAAAGACAGACAAGAGCAGGTTGTGGCGCTGTGCCAAAAACTGATCCAGCAGCAGAGCTATTCCGGCCATGAGGACGGGGTGGTTGCAGAGCTGGCGGCGCAGATGAAGGCGGAAGGCTTTGATTCGGTGACAGTGGACCGCTATGGCAACGTGATTGGGTGCATCAAAGGCAAACGCCCAGGGAAAAAGCTTCTGTTTGACGGACACATCGACACCGTTCCTGTAGGGGATGCAGCTGAGTGGACCTATCCTCCGTTTGCGGCCGAGCTGCACGATGGCAAAATTTACGGCCGCGGAACCAGCGATATGAAGGGTGCAGTAGCGGGCTTTGTGGTAGCTGCGGCGGCGTTTGCAAAGGATACCAACAGAGACTTTGCGGGTGAAATTTATGTGGCTGGCGTTGTGCATGAGGAATGCTTTGAGGGGGTCGCTGCAAGAGAGATCAGCAAAGCGGTGCAGCCGGATTATGTGGTAATCGGTGAGGCATCCCAGCTGAACCTGAAGATTGGACAGCGGGGACGCGGTGAAATTGTGGTCGAGACGTTCGGAAAGCCCTGCCATTCTGCGAATCCGGAAAAGGGAATCAATGCGGTTTATAAAATGGCCCGCGTAATCGAGGCAATCCGCACGCTTGAGCCGACCCATCATCCGGTGTTGGGCGATGGCATTCTGGAGCTGACCGATATCAAGTCTGCACCGTATCCGGGCGCATCGGTGGTGCCGGAATATTGCAGAGCGACCTATGACCGCCGCTTGCTGGTAGGCGAGACAAAGGAAAGCGTTCTGGAGCCGATCCAAAAGCTGCTTGACAAGCTGATGAAGGAGGACCCCGAGCTCAAAGTAAAGGTTTCCTATGCAATCGGCAAGGAACTCTGTCACACCGGCGAGGAAATTACAGGGGAGCGCTTCTTCCCAGGCTGGCTTTACGATGAAAACGACGCATTTGTGCAGGCGGTCAAAAAGCAGCTGGAGCAGATGGGCTACCAGCCGGAGATTACACAGTATAACTTCTGCACCAATGGCAGCCACTATGCGGGTGAGGCAAAGATCAAAACCTTTGGTTTAGGGCCCTCCAAGGAGAACCTGGCCCATACCGTAAACGAGTACATCGAGGTTGACCAGCTGGTCAAGGTCACCGATTGTTACTATGGCGTGATGCAGGCGCTTTTATAGTCGAGATACCCGGCAGGGGCTTTCATAAAAAACCGGAGGAGTTTGAGAAAGGGGTATTGATATGAGTAGCAAACAGACAACGGCGTTGGTCATTATCTTTATTTATATGGTGTTGACCATTGTGTTGGGCTTGGTAGTATCCAAACGAAAACAAGCGAAGCTTTCTGAAAAGCAGAGCAACGAGGACTTTTTGATGGCGGGCAAATCGCTCGGTCCGTTCGTGCTGGCTGGAACCCTTTTTGCGGCGAACACCGGCGGCGCCAGTACAACCGGTATCGCAACCAATGTATTCAGCTATGGACTTTCCGCATGTTGGTATGTAGTGGCAGCAGGAATTGGGTTTGTGTTGGTTTCCTTCATTGCACCCTATTTCCGCAAAGCGCAGGCGAGTACCGTTCCGCAGATTATCAGCAAACGGTATGGAAAAGCATCCCATATCTTTACAGCCTTCACCTCGATTGCAGCGCTGTTTATGGCGACCGGCGCACAGATTATCGCAACCGCGTCGATCATCAACGTGGTAACCGGCCTGGCCTTTAACACAGCAGCAATTATCATCACCATTGTAGTAATCCTTTATACCATGGTAGGCGGCTTCCAATCGGTGGCAGCAGCAAACCTGATGCACGTTTTGTTCATCACCGTCGGTATGACCATTGCAATGTTTGTTATGGTGAACAGCGCAGAGGTTGGCGGTATGGCGAACCTGTTCGCACACGCAAGAGAGATCACCGATGCAAACGGTGTGAACATGGATTTGGTGAGCATGACCAAAATCGGCGTGCCAACTGTAATTGGATATATTGCAATGTATTTTATGACCTTCCCCACCGGACAGGAGATCGTACAGACCTACTGTTCCGCAAAGGATGGCGCATCCGCAAAGCTCGGCTCGCTGATCGCAGGCGTTCTGTCCGCGGTATATGCGGTAGTTCCTGCGCTGATTGGCCTGATGGCGTACACCTTTATTGACGGTTATGCAGCCAGCTCCCAGAAAAACGCGCTGGCAGACGCAACCATGCAGTTCGCTCCCGCCATTGTAGCAGGTATCGTGCTGGCAGCGGTGGTAGCAGCAACCATGAGCTCTGCTTCCGGAAATATGATCGGTACCGCGACGATGTTCACCAATGACATCTATCGCCCTTATATCAACGGCGGCAAGCAGGATGACCAGAAGGAAATCTGGATTTCCAGAGTCGTGATGGTGATTGTAGGCGGAGTAGGTTTGGCTGTAGCGCTGAGCGCATCCAACATCATCAGCGTAATGATGGGCGCGTTCGCACTGCGTAGCGCAGGTCCGTTCGCAGCATTCATCTGCGGCCTGTTCTATAAGAATGTGACCCAGCGCGCCGGCTTTGTCTCTATCGTAGCAGGGACAGTGGTAGCAGCAATTTGGATTTATGTGTTGCATACCCCATGGGGACTGAGCGCGATGGTGCCAGGCGGTCTGGTAGCTCTGGTGGTCATCTTTGCAGTATCCGCAATCGAGCGTGCAAACGGTGTGCCGGCGGCACCGGAAATCCAGTTGGAGGATTAAAGTAGTCTTACATAAGCACATGTTTTAAGCGGGGGCTTTTTTTCACAAAAGCCCCCTAAACATAGAAGGACGGGAGGAGCATCCAGATGAAAAAACTGATTCAAGGCGGGCTTGTAATTGATGGAACCCAGAAGGCGGGCTTCAAGGCAGACGTGCTGGTAGAAAACGACCGGATTGTAAAGATTGGCTCGATTGAGCCGGACGCCTCTACAGAGGTGATTGACGCAAGCGGTTTGGTGGTGGCGCCAGGCTTCATTGACACCCACAGCCACAGCGATCTGGAGGTGTTGATTCATCCGGAAATTCAGCCAAAGGTGATGCAGGGTATTACCACCGAAATTCTGGGCCAGGATGGAATTTCGATGGCGCCACTGCCCAAGCAGTATATTAGCCCCTGGCGTAAAAACCTGGCGGGGCTGGACGGCGACAGTGACACCATCGACTGGGGTTATGAGACCACCGAGGGCTATTTAAAGATGGTGCAGGCTGCAAAGCCAGGGCTGAACGAGTGCTATCTGGTGCCACACGGCAATATTCGCATGGAGGCCATGGGACTGGAAAACCGGCTGCCAAACGAGCAGGAGCTGGAAAAAATGCGCCAGATCACCCGGCGGGAGATGGAAGCGGGCGCAATTGGCCTATCCACAGGACTGATTTATATGCCCTGCGCTTACTCAGAGTCAAAAGAGATCATTGAAATGTGCAAGGTAGTAGCAGAATATGATGGGCGGTTTGTCATCCATCAGAGAAGTGAGGCCGACACCATCCTGGATTCGATGAAAGAGGTCATCACCATCGGGCGCGAGTCAGGGGTGAAAATCCACTATTCACACTTCAAGGTGTGCGGCAAGAAAAACTGGGATAAAATTGAGGAGGTCATCCGTCTGCTGGAACAGGCCAAAGCGGAGGGGATCGACGTATCGTTTGACCAGTACCCCTATGTTGCGGGCAGCACCATGCTCGGGGTTATTCTGCCTCCATGGGTGCATGACGGCGGCACGGACAAGGTGCTCGAGCGGTTGGCAGACAAAGAGCTGCGTAAAAAGATGGTCTATGATATTGAGCATGGTATCCCGGGTTGGGACAACTTTGTAGAGTTCGCCGGTCTGGATCAGATTTTTGTAACCAGTGTCAAGACAGCGAAAAACCAAGATGCAGTCGGTCTGAGCCTGACCCAGTTGGGCGAGCTGCGCAAAACCGATCCGTATACAGCAACCTTTGACCTGCTGTATGAGGAGGAAAATGCGGTGGGTATGGTCGACTTTTACGGCACCGAGGAGCATGTGCAGCTCTTTATGAAACGTCCGGAGATGAATGTTTGCACCGATGGTCTGCTGGGTGGAAAGCCGCATCCGCGTGTGTATGGCGCATTCCCGCGGATCCTAGGCAAATATGTGCGGGAGGATCAGGCGTTGACGCTGGAGGAAGCGGTCTATAAGATGACCAAAAAGCCGGCTACAACCTTTAACATGACCGACCGCGGCGAAATCAGAGAGGGCGCTTATGCAGATTTGTGCATCTTCAATCCAGACACGGTAATCGATAAAGGCACCTTTACCGATCCAATCCAGTATCCCGAGGGGATTGTCCATGTGATGGTAAATGGAGAGCTGGCAGTAAAGAACGGGCAGCACACCGGCGTGCGCAACGGCGTCGTTTTGAAAAAGAAAGGGATCGAGGTAATCAAGTGATGGAAAAGCAGGTCATTGCAACAACAAATGCGCCCGGCGCAGTGGGCCCCTATGTGCAGGCAACCAGGTTTGACAATCTCGTTTATTGCTCCGGACAGCTGGGAATCGACGTCGCTTTGGGTAAGCTTGCGGCGTCGGTGGAGGAGCAAGCGCACTGCTCGATGAAAAATCTGGGCGCGATCCTAAAAGAAGCGGGCAGCGATTACAGCAAGATTTTGAAAACGACCATCTTCTTGACCGACATGAACGACTTTGCAACGGTCAATGAGGTTTATAAGTCCTATTTTGACGGACAGTATCCGGCCCGCTCCTGTATACAGGTGGCAAAGCTTCCGCTGGGCGGACAGGTCGAAATTGAATGTATCGCCGCACTGTAATATGCAATATAAAAGACGGACTGCTTTGCAGTCCGTCTTTTTGTGCCAGCAGGCCCTTAAAGAAGTGCTTTTATGATTCCTGTTCCAAGGTCGCGTCCTGTAGCCGGTCAAAGGCCGCCATACATTCCTCTACGGTAGCGCCGTTTAACAGCTCGCGCACAATCAAACAGGTATTTCCCCATTGCTCCACCTTCATTCCCGCATTGGAACCCAGCACATAGACACCCTCCTCGATTCGGTCGTTGAGCGGCTTTAAAGAGGGCACGCAATCCACTGATATATTGCGGGAGGGGGAGATCACACGATTGGTTTCGGTATAAACCTGAAGCGCCTTGTCAGAGAGGATAATATCCAAAACCTGCAAAGCATCCTCTGCGTGCTCGGCATTTGCGCCGATTGCAAACCCTGTCATTGGCATGACTGGCATTTGCCCCCGGCTGCTGGGAAATCCAATGACCTGCATCTCAAAGTCGGTCTTTCCATAGGCGGTTTCGGTATTTGCCGCGCCCCAATAGGCCATAACAATTGGCGTTTTCTGTGCAATAAAATCCGGCTGTTCTGCCTCGATCGCCTCGCTCACACGGGCCTTTTCCACGTCGATATAGCCGCGGTCGATCAGCGTTTGCAGAAACTCAAAGCCAGGGCGCATATAGTCGCTGTATCGAGCCTCTCCACTGTTAAGCGCCGCGATTTCTGCCTCGGTATTTCCGCCATTGTACAAATCCGCATAAGCCTGCGCAAAGACAAACGTTTCCAACCACCACCGGTTGGCACCAACCGGTGTTTCAATTCCATTCTCTTTGAATACGCGGCAGCATTCCAAAAAATCCTCCGGAGTCTGTGGCAGTGCTAGCTTATATTGGTCAAACAGATCCTTATTAACAAACAGACCGTAGGCAACCACCTCTTGAGGGATTGCTACCAATCTTCCATCTACGGTATTGGCGATTCGGATAATTTCCCGCAGGTTCTTTGCGCAATCAAGCTCTGATAGATCCATCAACCGGCCTTCGGCGCCCAATGTCAGGATGGTATCCGGATTGAGCAAATATAGATCGTCCATATTGTTGCGTACCCGATCAAGAGCAACCTGGTCATAGGTTTTATCTTGGTAGTTTTCCGCGGTATAGGTTCTGTAGGCGAGCGTTACCCCCAAATCCTCCTCGGCCATGGCGACGGTCAAATCGAATGCGGTCCTTGCAACATTCTCCATATTGGGATTGGTTTTCTCCATAGGGCTGAATAGGTTGACCGTCCGTTCAGGCTCCGACGGCGCAGAAATTAAGTTCTTTGGGCTCTCCTGCCCTCCACAGGATACCAGCGATAGAGCAATCAGTACTGCCATACAGATGGTACACCATCTCTGCACACCGGTTCTCATATGATTCTTCATGCTTCTTCCCTTCGTTTAATACATTGTTGGATGACCTTTTTTAGCAACTCTACATCCAATGGCTTTGCTACATGGGCGTCCATACCCGCATCTAAGGCTGCTTTTTCGTCCTCCGCAAAGGCGTTTGCCGTCATAGCAATAATCGGAATGCGTTTTGCATCCTCCCGTGTCATCGCACGGATGGCCCTTGTGGCGTCATGTCCATTCATGACCGGCATCTGCACATCCATCAAAATTGCATCAAATTCGTCCGCTGCTGCCTGCTCAAAGCGTTCCACCGCTAGACGGCCATTTTCAACGATCTCGCAGGAGGCGCCCTCCATTTCCAAAAGCTCCACCAGAATTTCAGCGTTGATTTCGTTGTCCTCCGCAGCGAGAAACCGCAGCCCCTCCAAATTGCTGATAGCCTCTGATTCTGCACGATACTTTTCTTCCCCAGGAACCGCCCAAATCTCCGCGATTTTTTCCTGGAATGCGCTGACAAAAAACGGCTTGGTAAGAACCCCTGCATAGCCAATCTGTTGTGCCTGATCGGTTCCTTCGGTGTCGTATTCCGCCAGGAATACAATCGGTGTATGCGCAGAAAGCGCCTTGCGAATTTCCTCAGCCGCTTGCATTCCATCCAAATCGGGCGTATCCCAATCCAGCACGACCAGCTGATAGGCTCCATCGCTGTTTTGAATCTGGCGCATAGCCTCCTGCATATTCGCAGCGATATCCAGTGTAACACCTGTATCGCTCATGAGCGCCTGCATGTTCTCGCGGTTCTTCGGGTCTTCATCCACCGCAAGAATTCGTGAAATGCCTCGTTTTTCCCAGAACTGCCGGTCCGCTTGCCCCTCCAAAATCCGCAATTCCAGCTCGACCCGGAACAGAGAACCACGCGCAACCTCACTGAAGACCTCGATGGTTCCACCCATCAGCTCCACAATGCTCTTGGTGATCGCCATACCCAGGCCGGTTCCCTGTACCTTGTTGGTGGTGCTGTTTTCTGCTCTGGTAAAGGCGTCAAAAATCGTTTTGAGGTATTCCGGCGTCATTCCATAGCCGTTGTCCTCCACCTCGATGCGGATGTGCTCATACTGGTTTGAGCGCTGCCCCAGCCCGATGATACGGAACCAGATGTGTCCGCCCTCCGGTGTATATTTGACAGCGTTCGAGAGCAGATTGATCAAAATTTGGTTGATGCGTGTTTCGTCCCCGATCAAATACTCATGCCGGATGCCGCTCACGTCCACATGAAACTCCTGCTGTTTTGCTTTGGCCATCGGCTGGATGATCGCATCCACAGACGAAATCACATCGTTGAGCGCAAACTTCTCGAGGTTGAGCACGACCTTTCCGCTCTCGATTTTGGAAACGTCCAGAATATCGTTGATCAGGCTGAGCAAATGCTGGCCAGAGGAGGTGATTTTCTTTGTGTATTCCCGTACCTTGGCTGGATTTTCCGCATCCTTAGCAAGCAGAGCGGTAAAGCCCAGCACCGCATTCATCGGCGTGCGGATGTCATGGGACATGTTTGAGAGAAACATCGTTTTAGATTCACTGGCAATTTGGGCAGCCTGCAATGCCTCGGAGAGCTGTTGATTGTAGAGCTTTCGCTCTGCCTCTCGTTCGGTTCGGATTTTATCCTGTTGTTTCCAATTGAGATAATACAGCAGAATGCACAGGAAAAATGCCAAAAGAATAGACACAACAACGATAAAAATATTTTGGTTGACCGTTTTCCCTTCCTGTTGGATGGCCTCCACAGGCACATAGCCTACCAGAAAAATCGTTCCGTCGTTGACCGACCACATGTAATTAAGCGCCTGCACCTTTCGGATGTCATGGTAAAACAGGATATTTTCCCCATTCTGCAAACAAGCCTCCACTTCATCGTGGATTTGCGGGTCTTTGATATCATTTGCTCTGTAAAAATCGTCCAAGTTCAGATGCCCTGCACTTCGCATCCCCATTCCTTTGGGCTTTAAGACAAACCGCTCACTTTCGGCGTCCATAATATACAGCGACGCCTGCTTATTGTAAAAGCCATCTGGGAGAGATTTGTCAATAGCATCATAGATATATTCGGCATAAAGTGTGCCAATCTCCTGTCCATCCCGTTGGACAGGGCATTTGATGGTGTAGGACCAGGTTCCCATATAATTGAGGTAAGACTGAGAGACCGGCATATCCAAAATCGTCCCACCCGCGGAAAAGTTTAGACCTTCCTCGGTAAACGGCTCCCCTGTATTGGAAACCCCCTCTGTTTTGCCGGAAAGGATGAGGGATACCTTAGCCATCGTCTGATTTCGTGTATAGCTGCGAATATAAGCCTCTGGGTCGTCGGCCCATGCGACATCTTGGGCAATCAGCAGCTGAAACTCCGCCTCATTGCGCAAAATCGCCTCGATGGTGCATTGGATCAGATCCAGACTTTCACTCAGATTTTGGATAGCGGACTGGGACATCTCCCTAGAGATTTTCCGCGAGACAGAGGAGACAATCATCCCTAAAATACAAAAAACCAAAACAATAGAGAAGAGCAGGGAGGACCCTTTGCGTTTTTCTCTTATGTTTGGTTTCTGTCTCATTGCAATCACCATTCCGACATCTGGGAGAGCACCCAAAAATCGCCAGCAAAAAATGTTTGGTGGCACTTGTACAGAGCGAGGTCTGTTTATAACTATGTTTTATTATACTATTTTTTTCAGTGAAGTGTCAATAGTTTTCATGTAGGGGCGGATCGCCTGTGTAAGGATACTACATAATTGTGAAATATTTAGCGGGATAACACAGCAAAAACAAAAAGGAGCGGTGGTCAGCAAAATTATGCGCACCGCTCCTTTTATTTTAAATGATACCATTCATCGCCCATTATGGACAGCTCAGGAGCGCCACTCAAATTCTGAAAGGCAGCTCATCCAAGCTTTCAACCTGAATAGCGGGCTTTAGCCGCGGGGTGTCTGCGGATAGGCATTTACAATAGCGGCAGCTTTCCAGGTAGGGCAGACGGGACACATCTGTGTAAGTGTCCATTTTCTCCCGTTTGCGTTCCCAAGATTCCGAGTCATCGAATAGGTCGATGCACTGTGCCTCAAATTCTGGCGCCTTTGCATCGACAATTCCACGGTCGTTCAGCTGAAACTGCATGTGGCAGGGCATCAGCAGACCATTGATAATATTGCAGCAATGCTTTAGCTTTTGCGCCTGCCCACAATTCAGGTAGGCTTGTTTTGCATCCTTGATGTCGCGGAAGGGCTCTTCCGGCGCGATAAAATCCACCCAACCGCCATAGTGACGTTTTTCGCTGTACATGTCGCGCCACTCGCAGTCGATACCGGCATGTCTGAGCTTCTCCAGATTTTCCTGCACCTTTGGGGAAAGCTCGGGGCCGTAATCGTCGATAATGATGTGAATTTTTTCTTTGTAATCTCGCCACACATCAATTAACGCATCGGAAATTAAGATGCTGCCATTGGTTGCGGTTTTGAACATATCCGCCTTCTCGAAAAAATGCTGGCGGTTATACAGCCAAATTTCCGGAAAATCCTCCCGCAAAAGTGGCTCGCCGCCCATATATTCAAAAATTTCGTAGTTGCCAAGCCGGAATGCCCGCTCAGCAGTTTGTTTGATGTAGTCGGTTGTAGGGTGAAACGGCTTTTTATAATAGGGGGCACAAAGGATGCAGTTCTTACATTTTAAATTACATGCAAGGGTGACAATGACAATCGTATGTGGATACTTTTTCATTTTTTCTACCTCGCTGTTTTCTACAGAATTGATACGTTTAATGGCGTTGGTAGCCCTGTTTTTCAATCGCCGCTGTGATCTGCTGGTTTTCGGTCGCAGAATATTGCCAGTTGGGGATGGACACCGGGATTTTTTCCTTGATCAAGGCGATGTATAGATCGGTGGTGAAGGCCAGCTGGTGGTCATCGATATCCTTCCATCCGTGATAATTGCGGCTGATGATCACATTTTGCACCTTCAAATCCTTGCATAGCGCGACAAATCCTTTGGCATCCGTTGCGTTATCGTTTATGCCAGGCAACACAATATATTTCAGCTCGACAGCGCCGTGTTTGGCATACGCTCTTAAATTTTCACACACCCGTTCGAAGGCATCAAGCCCTTTAATGGTCTGAAAGGTTTCAGCGGTGCCGGCGTCCATGCTGACGTAAATATAGCTCAGACCACGATCTAATATTTGCGCAATTTTGGGGTGAAAAAGAATCGCATTGGTAAAAAATACATTTGGATAGGCGCTGACAGATTGCAGGATCTCCTCGCGGTAGGGGTGGACTGTAATTTCACCAGGGAGAACATCGCACCGGAAATCCTCGTCGACCAATCCGTTTTGCTCTAAATAGTGGATAAAAGCGAGGTAGCTGAATGTGGCGGATGGTTTTACAGCCGTGGACAACGGTTTACTAACCGTGCAATAGGAGCAATGGATATTGCATCCGCTGTAATCGTCAATATATAAATGTCGGATTCCATCGCGCTTAGGCCAATATTGTGTTTGAATATTTCTGCATCCAAAACATGCGGACCCTTCCTTTCCGGAGCGGACGTCTTGAATCAAAGAGGAACGGACCTTTAAAAATTCTGGAACCGAATGCTCAGGAGCGCGGTCAACAGAGACGTTGGGCGGAAAATTGCGCCCGAAATTGTTAAAACAAAAGCCTAAACCGTTGTTTTGAATCAATAGATACCCTTGCAGATATTCACAGCTTGCATACTTTTCGACCGGCTCAAAATTGAGAATCCGCTCGGCAGGGATATGCAGCTGCTCGGTTAGATATCCAAATACCGCGTATTTTGCGGGGAAGGCGAGGGAGACGTAAATATTGGCATCCGGAAATTGCTCCAAGGCTTGAGCAATAGACATGACCGGCAATCCTAAAAACAAAGAGGCGTATTTTCGCTCGTCGGCATCTGCAAAGCAAACACCATCCTTTAAATCCGGAATAGGGAACCGGTTGTAGGTATTGATACTGCCAGAAAATAAATATTGTGCCTGCCTTCCCGCTCCATAGAAGATGATCTTGCTTTTTGCCAAAGTGTGTTCCATCATATCACCTCATCCGAAAGCTTTAAAATATGTGCCACGCGCGCCTCATATTTATAATAAAGCCCCTGCGCAGACAGTCCATCCTTCAGCCGCTGAATCATTTCAAGGGTATGCTGTTGGACCTTCTCTTTGTGGTAGAAGTCAAACGAGAGTGTAATAATCATCGGGCGAATCTCTTTGCAGAAGTCAATAAAGCCGTCGATATCCCGGGGGTTGTCATTGGTGCCAGGAAGAAAAATATATTTTGGCTCGACAGCACCAGCGCCAGCTTGACGGTACTGGCGAAGGTTATTTTGTACCTTCTCAAAGAAATCGCGGTTCTTTATGGTGGCAAAGGTCTCTTTTGTACCGGCATCCAAGCTTACAATCAGCGATGCCCGCCCACTTTTCAGCAGCTCATAGATCTGCTGATTAAAGATTGACGCATTTGTTGCAATCGAGACCGTCTCCGCATAGCGGGCGGTGACCTCCAACATCTGCTCTCGATATGGATTGACACAAATTTCACCGCTGGTAATATCAACATGCAAGTCCGGCGAAAGCATATCGTGCTTTGAAAACAGCTCAAACGCGCGCGCAAAGTCAAAGACCTTTTCCACCTTTTTCTCTGAAAAAATTGGGGCATCACAATAGCTGCAACGGAAGTTGCATCTGCCATCGGTTGCAAGATTATAGGTGCGAATTTTTTTTGTGGCAGCAAAATAGCTTTCTTTTACGTTTGCACAATGAAAACAGGTGCCGTTGTCGACGCCTAAGGCAAGCTCCTCGGTTACACGGTCGCGAAAGCGGCAGAATTCATCACAAAGCGTATCATATCCTGTGAATTGTAGGGTTGGCGTTTTTCGGATGTTATCACAAATATGAATTTGGCGGTTTAAAGCTTTGTTTTCATCGAAGCCTTCAAATGCAAAAAACATTTTTTCCGCATAGCGGCACCCCTTTTTGAATAGAACCGGCTCAAAATTGAGGATTCTGTTTGCAGGAATCTTTTTTTCATACAGGAGGTATCCAATAATTTCAAATTTGAAATTTTTTGCGGCGACCCAAATGTAGGCATCCGGATAGCGCGCGAAAGCCGAATCTGGTGATAAAACATCTACAGCATCGATTTTAAATTTTTGCGCCTGCGGATTGCGGTCACAAATACACCCGTGAAAGGGTTTTCCAAAATGCCTGCACCAATCTTCGATTGCCCATACTGCATCCATTCCTACACCATATAAGATAAGCGGCTTTCCAACCGCGTTTTCCTCGATGCTGCGGAGGAATAGGCTTTTTTCAAACAATTTCATAATCGTGCTCCTTCAAAAGCTCTTGTAATAACATCGGATACATTCTTCCAAACGATTCCCTTTTCATCCAGCTGCGCAATGAGTAATTGCACCATCTCAAATGTGTGTTGGGTCAGTGTCTGCACCGGATGAAAAATATCATAGGAAAGCAGTACAATAGCAGGCCGGACTGCGTCGCATAGCTGTACAAAGCCTTCGATATCGGTTTTGTTGTCGTTCACATCCGGAAGAAAGATATATTTCAAACCGACAACCCCATTTGCAGCACGGCTATATTCCCTTAGATTTTCACAAACCTTTTCAAATACATTGCGCCCCTTGACCTGATAAAAGGTGTCTGCTGTTCCTGCGTCGACGCTGACGCACAAAGCGGCCTTTCCAGCGGATAGGCAGTTTTCCAAAGAAGGATCATACACCGAGGCGTTGGTCATCACCAGTGTGGTGTATTTCCCGCAGAAGGACTCGTAATAGCGCTCCTTTCGGGGATGGAGTACAGGCTCACCGGGGGAATAATCGATATGTAGATCTTCTGCAAGCAGCTGCTTTTTTTCCAGCACAGAGAGCATCTCTGCCAGATTGATCTCCGCGTCAGAAACCCCTTTAGAATGCTTCGCCGCAGCGTTGCAATAGATGCACGCAAAATTGCAAACGCCGCCTTCGGAATAGTTTACAAGGTGGATTTGCCTGTTTGCAGCATACCAATCCTCCTTCACACAGCAGCAACCGGTGCAGGAGCAGGGAATTTCGTTTTCCAGACAGCTTGAAATGTTATCCCGTAGCGCACTCCATTCTTCAACCGCTCTCTCATAATCATCGTGAAACATAACCCGTGGGGAACGCTTTTTGCCGAAGTCCGAGGAGCAAAAACAGACGTGCTTGCCAACGCATTGCAGTGCATTTTCGATAAACATACAGCCCTTGCGCCAAACAACAGGCTCATAATTGAGAATCCGTTCTTTGGGGAATTGCAGCTGATTTATAAGGGTGCCGGTAATCTGGTATTTGTAGTTGCTTCCCACAATATAAACAGAAAGGTCTGGCTTGCTTGCGAGCGCCTGCTTGAATGTAACAATGGGAATCCCCATAAACAGCTTGCCTTGTTTGTGCGGATCGCTGTCAATCATATAGTGGGGCGCGAGCTTGAAGCGGTTCCAAAGCTCGTTCACAAGGAGAATAGCATCATTGCTTGCACCCCACAGGGCGACCGGCTTGCCCGCCTGTAAAAGTGCTGCTATCTGTTCGCAACTGCTCATGCTTCTAATTCCTTTCGTAATTGTTGGATTTCACCTTTTATGCCGCGCACAAATTCCGGGTTGTTAACCCCATATTCACTGATTGAAACCACATGGTACATCTGCTCTAAAATCGCATCGCGCAGCTGTAAATTACGGTACTGCTCGGATGCTGTCTGGTAGGTAAAAACCTCTCGAAAAACATCGCTGTGAAGCAGGTTCAAAAGCTCCTTATAAAATTTATGTCCATAGGTGCACACATGCGCCAGATAAAGCTGCACCAAATTCTCATGAATCCATCCGATATAAATAGCATATAAATACTCCCTGTTTTCAGGGGAGAGCGGTCCGTAATGCGCTAAAAATTCTTTGCAGGACGCAAACGACATATTTACGTCCGACCATGCAATTTGATAAGAGATCGCTCTAAAATAGGGGGTGCCGTCTAACCAGTGGAAGACCTGTTCCTCAAGCGGATTGGAGCCTGTGCTCTGTTCTGCAATCCCTTTGATCGACTGGGAGAGGGTCCCCTGGTTCAGATAGGCCCGATAGAGCGGCTTTGAAAAAATCCCCACCCGTTTGGAGTTTTGGAATAGCTGGAGCACCAGCTGGGAGTCATAATGATACCCGGAGTGCACCGCCATATGCTCCTCTTCCATGACAGAAAATTTGTATAGCTTTCCCCACATTTCATTGGTGAACGGGCGGTACAACGGGAAAAATTCTGCAAATCCAGCGCCCTCTAAAATAAGGTCTTTTTCTAACGCCCGAGTTCTTGTAATAACAGAATTTCCCTGAGAATCAAGAACGGCAAATTCTGTTCCGCAAGCGGCAATATCAAGCGCATTCGCCCGCATAAAGTGGAGCAGGCTTTCAAAGCAATCGGGATGTACCGTATCGTCCGCGTCGATATCTATAAAATAGCAGTCTGGGAAATTCTTTTTTAAGAGCAGCCAAAGCTTGAGGTATGCTGCAATATTGTTGCGCTCCAGCCGGAATGGAATAATGCGGGGATCTTTCATAGCAGCCTGCATAATGATATGACCGGTGGCATCTGCCGAGCAGTTGTCAACGATTAACCAGCGCCATGCGGTATAGGTTTGGCTTCGCACGCTATCAATGGTGCGCTGCAAGGTGTTGGCGGCATTGTAAGCTTGTGTATAGATGACAATTTCATTTGGTTGCATAAAAGGTCTCCCCCTGTCAAAAAATTTAATATAGCCAAGGGACGTCATGCTCGGTGTGCAGCTTCAAAATATCAAACGTGAAACCATCGTATTTCTCAAGCGCTTGTGCAATTTCCTTCTGGTAGGTATAACTGATAACAAGCACACAATCGGGTTTTACCATTGCCAAATCGTCTGGAGAATAAATTTGACATCCATCGATCACCTGCCCATATAACGCCGGTGATGAGTTAAAATATACCAACTCAAACGGCGGCTCTCCGAAGAAGTCCCGATAGCTTTTGACGACAAAGGTTGCGTAGGCTGTGCCGCCTGGCCAAATGGCGACCTTTTGATAGCGCTTTGCATGGAGCAGCCGGTCTAACCGGTTTCGCCTTGCTTCTAACGAGTAGCTGGAACGCTGCATCCGCTTGTAAATGTCAGCGAGATGTTCGGTAATCTTTAATTTTTGGGTGCACCTTCCTTCACATGCGCCGCACCGGATGCAAGGATTTTCGCTGGTTTCCGGAAGATACGAATACTCAAAGTTTAAGCGCTTGAATACCTGGATGTTTTTCAGCGTGTCGGGATCGGTGCACCGGTATGCTGCGGGCGGTTCAAACAGCAAGGCGTTTCGGCTCTGCATCAGGGTTGGAATGGGGATCCCTTGCGGACATGGTTCGCAGTACCGGCATCCGGTACAGAACTCCTCCAGCTCAAAAAGGTTGGCAAAGACCCGTTTTTGCCGCTGTGCGGCGGACTCGGAGCAGGCGCTGCTAAAGGCTTCAACATCCTCCGTTAGCTCCTGTAGCGATGCTGGTCCTGCCACGACGATTTTTACCGCAGGACAGGACTTTACAAACCGCAGGGCCGCCTGAATGATGCTGTGCTCCTGGTCGTTGCAAAGGAAGGAGAACTGCTCCTTTTTTTGTGGAATAAAACCGCCGCCAAGGGGATTCATTACCGCTACGCCGATTTCCTCTTTTGCAGCATAGTCTAGGACCGGCTTCATCGAGGTTGCATTGAGTACCGACATAGAAAGCATCATGCCTTCAAATACATGCTCCTTTAATATTTGCATCATATCGTTTGGAGATGCGTGTACCGAAAAGGTGAGATGGTCTACAATCCCCTGTGCTTTTAGCTGCAAGGCGCCCTCATAGATACCACCAGGGCGCATGATCTCCTGAAATTCTGCGTAGCTGAAAATAGACCAGATCATCAAATCGCTTGCGTGGTCAATGCCCAAAGCGGCCAAATGCGATTCAACCGATTTTTGCGCTGCATCAGCGGTTTTTAGCCGCGAGGATAATTTGGTCGTGATCCGATAGGGCCGACTGGTGCGTTGCAGGGCCCTGCGCAATACCTCTGAGGAATGACCATTGGAATAGGGCATTGCGGTGTCGATATAATTGACCCCCATATTGAGCGCTTGTAAAACGATCTCTGCGGATTGTTCAATTTCCTGCTCGGTTGCCAAAGAGCTCAATGGGAAACGGTTGGTTCCAAGCCCCAAAGGGAATACATGATCATAAATTGTCAAGTGCGTTCCTCCCGGGTCAGCTGTTTTGCCGCAGGATATCTGCGCGCGCGTGCACAAAGGCCAGAACAGCCCGCACAAACAGAATAAGGCTGTTCCTGCGTAAAATAGGACAATAATTTTAAGCGATTCACAGAGCGCTTTTCCTGTAGATTGATATACTCGGTTTCAGGCAGCATGATCCGGTTGGTGGTATGTAATGCCAAAGCTCTTACACAAGGGAAAAGCAACCCATCAAATACCTCGGCGGTGCCGCTGTGATAAAACGCGCATTCCCGAAAGCGCTGCGCAGCCGTATCCTGAAGGATTCCATCCTGTCCATACGAAACCCAGCCATCCCAATATTGATTGTCGCCATTGTAACAGTCCACGCGGTAAAGGATTCCATACTGTTCCAGCAGCCGGCAAATTTCCGCATTTTTAGGAGAAAACTTCCCGTAGTCGGCTACGATCATTTGAAACGCCATTTCATTTTTGAGGCTTTTCAGCGTTTGTAGCAATTCCTCGCTAGGTAAAATCGTGCCGTTTGTCAAAATCCGCAGCTCATGAAAGATTGCGCGATAGGGATAGATGGCTTTGATCAGCTCTGTCAGCTCCGGATGTAGTAAAGGTTCTCCGCCCAATAAATCCAGGTGCTTTATAGGGATCTCAGCCGCAGTGTATAGTGCAAGGATCTCCTGCACCTGTTCGAGCACCTCTGACATGGGGATATGCTTGCCGGCGGTGTGATAAGGGACGCCGACAGAGCAGTACTCACAATTTAATGTGCATTTTGAAGTAATTAAAACAGAAATATTCGTATCAAGCATGTGCCGTTTTCTCCTGTTCTGCTGCACCATACCGCTGTGCAGAATCCCCGCTTTTCCAGGTGCAATAATGGCAGGATTTACGCGGATACGCATAAAATGCTTCGATAATCGCTTGCTTTTGCGCGAGTGAGCTGCCGTCATGCAGATCCACATAGTCCCGATGGTTTGGAACACAGACGCCTAGCTCGGACAGGAACAGGGAGTTACTGCACCGGTGCAGCTTGCCCTTGAAAATGTGCATATTTTCAAGACGCACCTGTGCGCACAATGCCGCCTGCTTTGTCACATAGTCGTCTGGTTCCAGCAAATCCTGGCAGGCGGTGTTGTCAATCCATCCGCCAAAATGCTGCGTTGCAACATCGCCATAATATTTTTTCAAAACGAACTCAATGTTGTTTTGCTGTAATCGTTCCACAAACTGTGCGCAGACCTTTGAGAGTGGGCCATAGTCGCTGATCATGACCTTTAGCTTGCTGCCATAGGAGAGAAGACTCTCCCATTCTTTTTCTGTCGGTAAAATCGTTGCATTCGTTTCGATAATCAACCGGTCAAACTGGGTTGTATATTTTTTACAATAATCGAATACCTCGTCCAAATGCTTGTGTGTAAAAATTTCTCCACCCACAAATTGCAGCCATTCGATTTTGTCAAATAATGCAAAGAGTCCATCAATATCCGCCTGCATTTGTGCAACGGTCGCGCAAGGCGGATTTTGAAATGCCGGCATATGATTCGAACACATTTTGCAGCGCAGGGTACACACAAATGTTGGAACAATCGACATCCGCTTTGTTTGAAGCATCTGTTCTTCTCCTTTTCTTATTTGCTCTCTGCCATTGCTGGCATAAGGTAACGTTTCATCCAAGCTTTTTCATTTTCTAAAATCCAAGGACAGTGATAAAGGGTGTGATAATTTGCATTTAACTGCGCAATTAACCCCTTCTGAATTTCATAGCAACCGGTGAGCTTTAACCGTGAGATTTTTTCCACCATCGACAGCATAAACGACCAGGTAAAATACTGCCATTTTTCCGCGCTGTCCGGAAAGCGTTCGGACAACCATCCGGCGCGCTCCTGATATACGTCTAAATATTCCTGTAAGGTTTCTGCATCCAGCAAATGATGGTTCTGTGTCCAGGCGGAATTGTTGCCGGTGTGCCGGTCAAAGTGGTATTTAGACAGACCGTGATACGCGATCTTTTTTGCGTTTGCAATGATTTTAGGCATCAAATAGATGTCGTCGTATTTTCCGGTTTCCAGAAAACGGTTCTGCCGGAATAACTCCCGCCGGAACAGCTTGGTAGGAAATGCGACGTTGTAATTTTTGCGCCACAAAAGCATTTCCACCGCTTGCTCTGCGTCCATCAGCCGCTTTTCATCGATGTTGGCCCAGGTCGCGCCGCAAATGGAAATATCGGCGTTTGCATCCTCTGCAAGCTGATGCAAAAACGCCAGAAAATCTGGCTCACAGGTGTCATCATCGTCCACAAACGCGATGTATGTTCCCCTTGCTGCGTCCAGCCCCGTGTTGCGGCCGCTGCCAATGTTGCCGCGTTCCCGATGAATCACCTGAATCCGGCGATCCCTTTGGGCGTATTCATCCGCAATTTTTCCGCTGCGATCTCTGGAACCGTTATCTACAATAATAAATTCAAAGTTTTGGAAGGTCTGCGCCAGAATGCAGTCGATCATACGCGCCAGGAAATGCTCACGGTTGTAGGTCAGCATAATGACGCTGATTTCCGGCTGTTTTTCGCTTGCTGGATCTTTCAAAATAGGCTCCTCCTTCGTATTTTATGATTTTGAAAGCTGGGGATATTGTTCGGCAGAAATAGGAAGCCCGCTTGTTATCATCTGCGCAAGCTGTTGGCTTAGCATAAGGCGCATACCCTTAGAATGCTCGTCGATCTGTGCAAACAGTGGCGCATTTATTGCCGCTTGAAAATAAGCGATTTTGTCCTGCTCGGTCATCGCAGTATTTTTGAGCACCATATCCAATAAATCGTGAATATGATATTCATATACCAAATATAAAAAGTCAACGGTTTTCTGTGTCAGACAGCAATATGCTTTTGCGGTAAGACACGCCCTTAAAAAGAGCTGTTCCCCATCTTTTATTCGCCTCATTGGAACGAGAGCTTTTGTTGTTTTGTAGTAGGAAGAATTGCGGATGTAATAGGTATGTAAACTTTGAGGCACACATACAAGCCGGTTTATTTTACAAAGAAGCTGTAATACAACATGGGTATCTCCGCCATTGTTCATTTTTAGCCTATGCACCCGATTAAAGGCCCCTAAATAAGCGCGGAATAAACAGGAATGATACAGCTTGCCCCAGAGGGTTCTGAAAGAGCCGTATAGCTGATAAAATTGATCCGAGGTTAAGCTTTTTTTCTCCAAAAATAAATCAGGCGGAAGGACCTGTTTTAAAACAGCTTTGCTCGTTTCATTCACCATTGTGGTCCCGCAAATAACAAGTTCTGCTTGACATTTTTGTGCTTTGCGATACATTACCTCTAAAAATTCAGGAGCATAGGTATCATCTGAATCCAAAAATGCAAAATATTCCGCTGAACCATTCAGGATATACTGCTCAAAGAGTTCGTGCCATCTGCCCAGCTCCTGTTTTGTAGGAGCGCGGTTGATCTCATTTCGGCAACAAAGGATGCGGGAATCTTTTTGAGCATATTCCTGTATAATGGCAGCGGTTGTCCCATCATTGCTTCCGTTGTCACGGATAAGTAGCACCCATTCCGGCACCGTCTGGTTGAGGATGCTCTCAATTGCCTGCCGCAAAAAAACCTCTGGTGTATTGTAAGCTAACATGATGAAACAGGCTTTGATTGGCTTCATATCCCTTATAAGGCCCCCTTTAATCATTCACCAGATTTTCCAAAGTGCATTTCCGTTGTTCCAGCAGCTTTCCAGATAATCCTT
>CAJUJI010000026.1 GCA_910586875.1 uncultured Anaerotruncus sp.
ATGGGATAGCGCGGATTTTTTGAGATAGCTATTTCTTTTATGCAGGATTGACTCTATTTTCTTGCGTAATGTTTTGGGCTGTGTCCCAACAGAACAATGCGACTGAAATTGCAAGGTAACATACGGGGATATCGCCGGACTGCGGTCCGGCTCTTGGCGCAAAAAGACGCATTTCGCCCAAAAAAAGAAAGCCCTATTCGGGCTTTCTTTTTTGAGGCGACCAGCGGCGCTGCCCCTGGACCCTGCCACCTTTTGAAAAAGGTGGACGAAAACTTTTCCATGCGGTTGCCGCGGTTTTGGTTTAATAGTCCAGTCCTTGCACCGGCTGGCTATCATCAAGCCGGGGCGGCTGCGGTGGCTGCGGCATTTTCCTGCCCTTCTTCCCCTCAAAGATCAAATAGAAGGTGGGCAGGAGCAACAGCGTCAGCAGCGTAGAGGCGCAAAGTCCGCCAATGATTACAACCGCCATACCCTGCATCATCTTGCCGCCGCTGCCCAGTCCCAGCGCCATCGGCACCATTGAAAGCACGGTGGTGAGGGTGGTCATCAGAATCGGGCGCAGACGGGTACGTCCCGCGGTAATCAGCGCAGTTTGCATATCCATGCTCGCACGGTACTGGTTGGTGGTATCCACAAACAGAATGCCGTTGTTTACAACCGTACCAACCAAGGTCAGGAAGCCCATCATGCTGGTCATACTGATGGTGCTATTGGTGATAAACAGCATTCCAAACGAACCGATCAGGCTGAACGGAACACTCAGCATCACCATCGTAGAAAATTTCGGGGACTCAAACTGCATCGCCATAACCATAAACACCAGCAGAATTGCGGTGATGATTGCGGTGAGCAGCGAGGTAAGTTCTTCAACCAGCTGCTCGGTATCGGCGTCCTGCGCGAGCGCTACCCCCTGCGGCAGCTCCAACGTCTTCATCCGCTCGTTGATAGCGGTTTTCGCAGTGAAGCGTGCGGCATCGGTGGTTTGTGCGGTAATTGTGACGATGTACTGGTTATTTTTGCGGGAGATACTCTGGGGGCTGTCGGAAAATTCGATATCCGCAATATCCAGCAACGGAATTTGGTGACCGGCTGGATTGAGCAGCGTCAGTCCGGCAAGATCGTTGATGGTTCGATAGCGGTCCCGCGGATATTCCACATCAACGTCATATTGGGTGCCGCCCTCATTCAGCGTAAACGCTTCCTTGCCGCTGAGGGTCATGTTAATCACCTGTGCGACCTGTGCAGGCTGGAAGCCCTTTGCTGCCGCGCGGATGGGATCGATCTGCACCTTTGCCTGTGGGTCGCCCTTTGAAATGGTCGAGCTCACCCGCACAACCCCTTCCACCTGGTACATCATCTCCTCCACAAGCGGAGACGCTTCACGCAGGCGGTCAAAGTCGTTGCCCTGCAATGCAATCTGCACATCGCCGCTGCTGCCCATCGAGCCCATACCGCTCGAGGAAGCCGAAACATCTACCTCACAATCCAGCATACCAGCGGTCGCTTTGCGCCACTGCTCCACCACTTCGGTGGTACTCATCTCGCGGTCGTCCTTGAGATAGGCGGTGACCGACGCGCTGCCGCTGCCCATCATGCCGCTGCTGCTGAGCGAGTAGCGGTCCACATCCGGATGCTCCGCGGCAAGCCGCTCGACTTCGGTGAGAATTTCGTCCACCCGTTCCAGCTGCAAGCCTGGGCGCGTTTCAATCGACATCTGCACTGCACCTTCATCGATGCTGGGCATCAGCTCCACATTCAGCAGCATCGCAATGAACCCAGAGGACACCAGCAGTGCAACCGCAACCAGCACCACCAGGAATTTATGCGGAAGAATGTGGGTGAGAAGCCGTCCATAAGCGGACTCTATGCGGCGCAGCGCGCGAGACACCAGCGACTGACGGCGCTCCTGCGGCTTAAAGATGGAGAAGAACAGAGGCACCAAGGTTAGTGCACAGATGAGCGACGCGGTCAACGAAAAGATGATGGTAAAGCCCAGCTGCTTAAATAGCTGACCGGACATTCCTTCCATCATACTGATGGGCAGGAAAACAACCACCGTTGTGATAGTGGATGCCACGATTGAGGCGGAAACAAAGCCAGCGCCCTCCAACGCACAGGTTTTGAAGTCCTGCCGGTCGGTAACGCTGCGCCGGAAGCAGCTTTCCAGTACAACAATCGAGTTGTCCACCATCATACCAACCGCGATGACCAGACCGCCCAGCGAAACCAGGTTGAGCGAAAAGCCCATACCCTTCATCAAAATCAGCGTAACCAACAGAGAAACCGGCATCGAGCTGCCGACAATCAGCGATGCCTTGATATCGCCAAAGAATAGGAACAGCACCAGCATTGACAGTATAACGCCGGAAATCAGCGTCGTGAAAACGCTGCGAACCGCGTCTACAATCTGGTCACTGCTGTCATAGACCACCGCAAGCTGAATGCCCACATCACTGGCGTTGATCGCATCCACCTCGCGCTTAACCGCCTTTGCAACGTCCAGCGTACTGGCACTCTGGCGTTTCTTCACCTGCAAGCCCACGTTGTTTTGGCCGTTGTAACGGCTCAGCGAGGTAGCTTCCTTGGTGGTGCGGAACACCTGTGCGACATCCGAAAGATGAATTGCGTCGCCGGAGCGCAGCGTAATCGGGATATCCAGCAGCGCTTCCACCGTATTATATTCCACGCCGGCACGCACCGAAAGGGACTGACTGCCCATATCGGCCGAGCCGCCCGGCATCGAAAAGTCTGCGCTGGCAAGAACACCAACAATGGTAGACATATCCAGCCCGTATTGACGTAGCCGGTCCTCCATCAGCTGGACGCTGACATACTTTTCCTGGCCGCCAAATATGTCCACACTGGCAACGCCGCCGAGCTTTTCAAACTCGGGCACGACCTCATCCTCAATATAACCGAGCAGGTCGATGTCGCCGGTCGGGCTGGCGGAAAGGATGATGTTGGGCATCATTTCCATGCTGAATTCGACGATGACCGGATCGCTCGCAGTATCCGGCAGCATCGTTTTTACAATGTTGATTTTTTCCTGCAAGTCCATGTGCGCAACATCCAGATTGCTGCCATATTCCAGTTGCAGCATCACCATTGAAACGTTTTCCTGAGAGGCGGATTGCAGGGTTTTCAGGCCGCTTAGGGTGGAAACCTGGTCCTCAATCTTCTTGGTAACCAGATCCTCCACATCCTCGGGGCCCGCGCCGGGATAGGTGGTGAGCACCATCAAAACCGGCATTTCAATATCCGGTGTCAGCTCAAGCGGAGAGGTAAACACCGACGCCAGACCGAATATCACCAGCGCGCATACAATAATGATCGCGGAGACCGGCCGTTTTAAGGCAATTTTTGTCAAATTCATGCTGGCCTACCTCCGCTCATTGCGCATCAGACGATTCTGAGGAGGCCACCTCAGAAGAATCGGAGCTCTCTACAGGCTCTGCCTGATCCGCCGGCGCCGACACAGCAACCTCCTTGCCGGCGTCCTGCAATACCACCGCAGCGCCATCCAACAAACGCGGATGCCAAGAGGTGATCACCTGGTCGGTCGCGCTTAACCCCTCGGTAATTTCAATCTGGGTTTCGCTGGAAACGCCGGTTTTCACCTCGGTTTTTATCGCTTTTCCATCCTTGTACACATAGACATAGGGCTGCTCTGCGTCGTAGTACAGGCAATCCTGCGAAATAACAATGCTGTCGTTTGCTTTGCGGGTGGTGGCGTAAATTTTAACCGATACGCCGGTATGTAGCAGAATATCGTCGCTGTCGACGCTGGCCTTGATGTTAAACAGGCCGCTTTGTGGATTGACAGCGGTCGGGATTTCCAGAATGGTGCCCGGCACCGAGCGTCCGCCGTTTTCAATTTCGATCGTGTCGCCGACCTCGAGATTGGTCACCACCGTCTCGGAAACAGCAAAACGCACGGTCATCATCGACTTGTTGGAAACCACATAAGCGGGGGTACCGGTGGGATTGGGGTTGTTATCCGAGACGTTCTTTTGCTCGATCACACCGTCAATGGGGGCATAAACCTTGGTGTATTCCAGCTGCTTTGCCTGGGCGCGCAGCCCCACCTCAGCCGCGTTCAGCCCCGCCTCAACCGTCGCCTGAGTATCCTCGTAGCTTAATCCCGATGCCAGGTTATAGGCGTTGCGTGCGGAATCGTAAGCAATTTGCGCATTGCGGTAGGCGGTGCGATAGCTGCGCAGAGTGGGATCATCGTCATCCTCCAAGTTGTTTACCTCGTCGCGTGCCGCCATATATTGGTCTTGATATTTTAACTCCTGCGCCAACAAATCTTTTCTAACTTCTTCCGCAGTCTTAGAATGACCATATTTATTTTTGATTTCTTCCTCCGACAGCTTATCCAGATTTTCCAGCTCTTCACCAACCGCCTTCAAATCTGCCTGTGCTTTGTCTCGGACCTTTTCGGCGCGGATGACTCGATCATCCTCATCATCGTTGTAGTTTCTCAGATTGGTACGCGCAGAATTGAGATTCGCCTGCGCTGAGCTGAGCTGTGCTTTGAGTGCAAGCAAATTGGAGTCGTACCCACTGCCCAACTGCTGGCTTGCCTGCACGCGCGAGGTCTGCACCTGTGCGGCGGCGATATCATATTGTAGCTGGATGTCTGTGGGGTCCAGCTCGTAAAGTAGATCTCCCTTTTTCACCGTCTGCCCTACCTCGTAATAGGTGCGCAGGACGGTGCCGGAAACCTTTGGGAACACCTGAACGCTTTCGTCCGGCTCCACCGTACCAATAAACGAGGTCGTCTGCTCCAGGCTGCCCTGCTGCGGGACGGCAGCGGAAATTACAATATCCGGAAGTGCTGCGGATGTTGTAACAGCAGGCGCTTGCATTCGGTTGACAATGCCATAGCCCAGACCGCCTACACCAGCGACCACCAAACAGCCTAAAATGATTCCTGTTGCTTTCTTCAACCTAGTAAACCTCCCAATCGCAAAGATTCGGTTCTTAGTGTAGCGTGAATTTGTGAACCTAATATGGACTAAGCGCAGAATTGTGTGAATAGTTTGTGAATGGCAAAAATTTTTTGTAAAATAAATCTGTAAGCTTTGCAAGCGCAGATAAATTTGGTAGAATAAACATTAAATGGAGGTGCGCTATGGCAACGATTTTGATTGTGGACGACAACGCGAAAATCCGGCGTCTGCTTGACATCTATCTGCGGCGGGAGGGCTTTTCCACCTTGCAGGCACAGGACGGACGCGAGGTGCTCTCAATCCTGCTGGAACAGCGGGTAGATCTGATTATCGCGGACATTATGATGCCGGAAATGGATGGTTATGAGCTGGTGCGCACGCTGCGGGAAAATGGGATTGATATCCCCATACTGATGGCAACCGCCAAAACCGAATTTGCGGACAAAAAACGGGGGTTCGATTTGGGCGCAGACGACTATATGACCAAGCCGCTGGATATGGAGGAGCTGGTACTGCGGGTAAAGGCGCTTTTGCGCCGCAGCCGGATTTACAGCGAAAACCGCATTGTGCTGGGGGAGGTCGTGCTGGACTACGCCAGTTTGGAGGTGCGTCTGCCAGGGGAAACGGTCGTACTGCCACAAAAGGAGTTTTATTTATTGTACAAGCTGTTTTCCTATCCAAACCGCATCTTCACCCGCCAGGAGCTTATGGACGAAATTTGGGGATTTGATACCGAAACCAATCCCCGCACGGTGGATGTGCATATTAAGCGGCTGCGGGAGCGGTTCGAGCGGGTGTCGGAGCTGGAAATCCGCACCATCCGCGGGCTGGGCTACAAGGCGGTTCAGGGCACCGCCTCAAAGCTATGAGGAGCTGTATTTTTCGGGAGCTGGCAACGGTGATCCTGTTTATCATCTGTATCACGCTGCTGATTCCCTATCTGGTCTTTTCTAAATTTACCGCCCGCACCATCCAAGCGGAAATCCACAACTATGTTCGCACCTCCATCCAGCGGCAGCTCGACTACATCGAGCAGGAGAGCATTGCTCCGGAGCAGCTGTCCGATATTTATGCGACCAACGCATTGGTCATCCAGCTGATGGAAAACATGGAGGATTTGGAGCTAAATGAGCAGCAGAAAACGTTGCTTGAGGCAGGCGAAATTGTATTTACCCGCTATCGTAGCCACCCGCAGCGAGGTCTGTTATTTTTGGCGGCGGTCCGCTACCGGGGAAAGCTGCTGGTTTGGGAGTTTCATACCTCACAGGCTATCTTTGACCGGCTGCGCGTCTCGGGGCTGCTTTCGCTGGTAAGCTCGCTGCTGCTGGGGCTGATTTGCACCTTATTGGCAACCAAGCATGTTATCCAGCCGCTACAGCGGCTGGATGCGGCAACCCAAAGGGTTGCCGCAGGCGATTTCGACGTTCGTCTGCCAGAACGGGGAAAGGATGAGATCAGCTCGCTCATCCGCAATTTCAATGTGATGACCAGCAAGCTCGGTGGTGTGGAGCTGCTGCGCAACAACTTTATCTCGGACATTTCACACGAGTTCAAAACGCCGCTGACCGCAATTGAGGGGTACGCAAAGCTCCTGGAAGGGGAGTGCAGCAAGGAGGAGCAGCAGGAATATCTCGCAATTATCCAGGAGGAGGCAGGACGGCTTTCCACCTTGGCGGAAAATATCCTGATGCTCAACCGGATTGAAAAGGGAAATATCACGAGCAAACAGCAGCAGGTGCGCCTGGATGAACAGATTCGCCGCGCACTGACCCTTTGTGAGGGGCGCTGGGAGCAGAAGGACATTCAGTTGCAGCTCTCATTGGAGGAGCTTACCATCCAAGGGTATGAGGCGCTTTTGATGCAGGTCTGGACCAACCTGATTGACAATGCGGTTAAATTTTCGCCGCAGGGCGGGCAGGTAAGTATCGAACTGTTCCGCCAGCCCAGTGGTCGGATTGTGTTTGTTATTTCCGACCAGGGCAGCGGGATCACGCCGGAAAATGTAACCCATATCTTTGAAAAGTTCTATAAGGCGGACCAGTCCCGCAAAAGCGACGGAAACGGGCTGGGGCTCTCGATTGTAAAGCAGGTGGTGCAGCTGCACAACGGAGAAATTGCGGTGGACAGCTCATGCGCAGGCAGCACCTTCACCATTCTATTTTAAATTTGTTTCTCTCTTGACTTGGAGTTTACTCCTGGTAGTATGCTACACATAGCGGGCAAGACGGTACGCCAGCGCACAAATCAACCAAAAAGGAGACAGACGGATGAAACAACGCATGTTAGGACGTACAGGAATTCAGGTGGGAGAAATCGGGATGGGCTGCGAAGGCTTTGTAGGCAAATCAGCCGCAGAGGTCGCCGCCTTTGTCGACGAGATGGAGCGCACCGGTGTAAACTGCATCGACTTGTATACGCCAGATGCGCAGCTGCGGACCAATTTGGGACTTGCGCTGGCCGGCCGGCGGGAACGGTTTGTGCTGCAAGGGCATCTCTGCACCATCTGGAAGGAGGAACAATATAAACGTACCCGACAGATGGATGAGATCAAACAGGGATTTACAGATCTGCTGGAACGTCTCCAAACCAATTTTATCGAGATCGGTATGATCCATTATGTGGATTCTATGCCGGACTGGGAGCTGGTAAAAGCTGGGCCGATCATGGCGTACGCCCAGCAGCTGAAGGCGGCGGGGACCATCGGCTGCATCGGCCTTTCCAGCCATAATCCAGAGGTTGCGCTTGCCGCAGTGGAAAGCGGTCTGATTGAGGTATTGATGTTCAGCATCAACCCTTGCTACGACCTGCAACCGGCCCATGAGGATGTGGAGCAGCTTTGGAATCCGGAGAATTACGCACAAGCGCTGGTGAATCTGGACCCGCAGCGGGAACGGCTGTATGAAACCTGCCAGCGTCTGGGGGTCGGCATCACGGTGATGAAAGCGTTCGGAGGCGGCGACCTGCTGCGTGCGGACCTCTCCCCTGCGGGTGTCGCGCTCACTGCAACCCAGTGCCTCCATTACGCGCTGACCCGTCCGGCGGTCGCCTGCGTGATGTCCGGCGCGCGCACGCCAGAGGAGCTGCAACAAAGCGTCGCCTATGAACACGCATCGGATGCGCAAAAGGACTATGCGGAAGCGTTTGCCGCCATGCCCAAAATCAGCTGGGAAGGGCACTGTATGTACTGCGGACATTGTGCACCCTGTCCACAGAGCATTGATATTGCTGCTGTCACAAAGTTTCTCAACCTTTGCAAAGCACAGGGTGAGGTCCCCGAAACGGTGCGTGAGCATTACGCGCTGCTGCCCGCAAAGGCAGGGCAGTGTGTCGGCTGCGGCGCCTGTGAAAAGCGCTGTCCATTCCATGTGCCGGTTATCCAGAATATGCAGGCTGCAAAGAAAACCTTCGGAAAATAATAGCTTGCTGGTGCGAGCCATTTTACCGCGCCTGGCATGGCAAATGTAACAACTTAGCCGTGCGCCAGCGCCAAAAACCGCACAAGCAGCAAGAATGAACCAAAATCCTCCCAAACGAATACCATAAGGTATCAACCGTTTTGGGAGGATTTTAGAATGGAATTTGATAGACCACTGCATTTTTTCCTTGGCGCAAACACCCCGCAAGGTTTTGTCTCGCGGTTTGACCAGCTCGCCGACTCGCAGGACGGCTGGCGTGAATTTGTAATCAAGGGCGGACCCGGCACCGGAAAATCCACCTTGATGAAGCGCATTGCCAGCAATGCGGCCCCGCGCTGCCGCGCAATCGAACGAATTCATTGCTCCTCGGATGTGGATTCGCTGGATGGCGTTATTTTGCACGATGTAAAAACCTCGATTGCAGACGGCACCTCGCCGCATGTGATCGAACCGAAATATCCGGGCGCATTTGAGCAGCTGGTGGATTTGTCCAGCTGCTGGAATGCGCAGCAGCTATTCTCTGCGCGACAGGAAATTCTGTCCCTTTCCAGCCGCATCAGCCGTTGTCATGAGCATTGCTGCCGGTTTTTGGGGGCAGCGGGCAGCCTGCTCGGGGATAATTACCGGATCGCACTGGATGCAACATCGGTGCAGAAGGTGGTACGCGCCGCTACACGGATTGCACAAGCGGAATTGAAGGGCAGCGCAAGTGGACGCGGCAAAGAGTCGGTGCGGTTTCTTTCGGCTGTCACGAACCAGGGGATCACGCTGTTCTCCGACACCGCCAACACCCTCTGTGAGCGCATTTACCTAATAGACGACCCGCATGGTGCATCCTCCAGACTGCTGCTCGGGGTGCTGCGCAGCCAGGCGTTGGAGCATGGGTTGGATGTCTATAGCTGCTATTGCCCGCTTTCACCATTTGAAAAGCTCGAGCACCTGTTCATTCCGCAGCTAAAGGTCGGCTTTATGACCAGGAATGAACACCATATTCCACAGGTGGAGCCATATAAAATCATCCGTTCGCGCCGCTTTACCGACTCAGACGCACTGCGCAAGGCGCGCAAGCGCATCACCTTTAACCGCAAAGCCGCCGCACAGATGCTTGATTCCGCGGCACGTCTGCTTGCGGATGCCAAAAAACTGCATGACCAGCTGGAAACCTATTATATTGACGCGATGGATTTTGAGAAGGTCGATGCCATCGGTGCGCAGACGCTCTCTGCCTATGAACAGATTTTTCAGCAGTATCAGCTGTGACCGCAGTTAAAAAACAGCAGCCTTTTTTAAGGCTGCTGTAGTCTGTTGAGGGCGGCTGCTTTATGTGTCCTCCATCTCCGCAAGCGACAGTTCAAACCAGAACCGCACCCCTTTTTCGGTGTTTTCGACACCATACGGCTGCTGGTGTGCCTCCATCACCACCTTGACAATCGCCAATCCCAGTCCGTAGCCATCCGCACGCGTACGGGATTTATCCGCACGGTAGAAGCTGTCAAACAGGCACTTCAGGTCCTGTTCCTCGATATGCGCGCCGACGTTCTCAATTTCAACACGGCAATTGGCACCGGTCTGGTAGACCGATAATGTAATCTCGCTGCCGTCCGGCGTATACTTAATGGCATTTTCCAGCAGATTGCTCACCACCCGCTGAATTTTGAGGTAGTCGGCGCAAACGATAAACTCATCCGAGAGCTGTTTTTTGACGGCAATCTGTCGCTTCTCGGTTAGAATTTGATAGTTCTTAATAATTGCGTCGAGCACCTCGCTGATGCAAAAGATTGAAATTTGCATCTGCTCTACGCCGCTCTCCAGTTTGGAGAGATCCAACAGGCGGTTGACCATCCGTGACAGCCGGTTTCCCTCGCTGATGATGATACCGCAATACTCCTGCTCCTCGGCGCTTTGCGTCTCGGTCAAAAGCGCCTCCGCATAGCTGATGATCAGCGTGAGCGGCGTTTTGAAATCGTGCGAGACGTTTGCAACAAACTGTTTGCGCATCTGGTCGGTTTGCTGCTGACGCACCAGGTCGGTTTGCAGCACCTCATTGGCGCGCACCAATGTGTCAATGTTGGATTGCAGTTCATCCGACATATGGTTGATGCTGGTGGCGAGGATGGCAATTTCATCCCCGCCATTCACAAAGCAACGCGTTGAAAAATCCATCTGTGCGATTTTTTCCGCCACCTTCTGGATCTCCTGCACCGGTCGGGTGATCCGGCCCACCAGATAATAGATGATGACCGAACCAGCGCATAAAATCACAATTGATAAAAAGGCGGTATACCGCACCGCAAGGTCAGCGGTAGATTTGAGGTAATCGCGCGGAGTTTGGATGTATAAATAGAGGTTATCGTCCAGCTGTGTGGACAGGCTGATCGAGTTCTCCCACGGATCCCCGTGTTTGTCTCCAACTTGGATGTTACAGGAATAATCGGTTTGCTGAATGCGCGCGAGCAGCTTTTGTTGTTCGCGCGCCAGTTTGCTCTGGATAAAATCGATAGGGGGCTGCTCCTGCTGTGGATGGCCCTTTTTCTGCTTTTTAAGGTCCTCCTGCTGCATACTGCGGGAATGGTAAAAAATGTCTAGGGTGCCATCCTCCAAAAGTGAAATCAAGCTTAACAGGGCGTTTTCATCCTCGATGGAATTGACCGTTTCAAAAAACTCCTGGTTGCTGAACAGCTGCTCCTTATCCAATGTTTGGGACTCTTGCAGCTTGTTATAAACGGTGCGGATCTGTTGGGCGCTGGTGCGCAATACATGCTGCTTGTTGTTCATATAAAACAGCTCGAATAGGGTGGAGCCCATGAACAACAACACCACAATGTTGCAGACCAACACAAACAGCACAATTGAGAACAGCTTGCGCCGGATGCCCCAACTATTCCACCCACTCAAATTTGTATCCAACCTTTCGTATTGTCACGATGTTCTTTGCGTATTTACCCAGCTTTGCACGCAGGCATTTGATATGGGTATCCACCGTGCGGTCATCACCGTTATAATCCATGTCCCAAACGGTGCAGATAATCTGATCGCGGGTGAGCACAATATTTTGGTTTTTCATCAGATAGTAAAGCAGATCGAACTCCTTGGGGGTGGTAACCACCCGCTCTCCGTCCACCAGTACGCTGCGCTCCCGATAGATCACGCGCAATCCGCCCGCTGCAACATCGCTCATGTCATTGACAGCGGTGCGTTTGAGCAAATTTTTTACCCGTGTCACCAAAATCGTGGGGGAAAACGGCTTGGAAATATACTCGTCAGCGCCCATCTGAAAGCCGGTTACCTCGTCGTTTTCGGTGTCCCGTGCGGTCAGCATCAAAATTGGAACATCCGATTTATCGCGAATTTCGCGGCAGGCATCAAACCCATCTTTATGTGGCATCATCACATCCAGCATCACCAGCACAACGTCATCATTTTCCTCAAACTGGTCCACGGCCTGCTGGCCATCCTCCGCTTCTATCACCTTGAATCCTTCGCGCACCAGGTAGCTCGCCACCAACCGCCGGATTTTTGACTCATCTTCAGCCAAAAGAATTTTGCTATCCATCTTGATACACTCCAATATTTTCAGTCTGTTTTCAGTATGCGGAAAAATTGTGACGGCAATGTGTAGAACTTTTAAATTTTGTGGGAATCAACCTCGCATTTTTAGGCGTTATACGCCACAATTTCCCCTTAAAATGCGATTCGTCCAAAAGAAAAAGCCCTTTTCGGGCTTTTTCTTTGCAGCCTTTTGACTGCCGCCACGCAGGAATTCTATTTTGGGATATGCGCTGGGATATTATCTAAACTCTGCGGGAATTTCCATCCCTGAGCTGTCCTGCGGCTGTTCGCGCCGGTTGCGGCGGAACAATGCGCGCTTGCCGGTTTGCTTGCCCTTCTTGCGGCGGTCCTCTCCGTCAAACAGCAGATACACCACCGGAATCAGCACCAGCGTCAACAGTGTGGAGACCAACAAGCCGCCAATTACAACCGTTGCCATCGATTGCATCATCTCCACATTTCCGCCGATCCCAAGCGCGCTGGGCAGCAGCCCTAGCACGGTGGTCATGGTGGTCATCAGGATCGGACGCAAACGGGTTCTTCCCGACCGGATTAGTGCCGTGCGCGCGGGCATTCCCTGTTCTCTGCGCAGAATGTTGGTATAATCGATCAGCACGATTGCATTGTTTACGACGATACCGACCAGCATAACCAATCCAATCAAGGAGGTCATGCTGATAGACTGCCCTGTAAGAATCAGGCCCAGAAATGCGCCGGTCATCGAGAACGGCACCGACAGCATGACCACCAGCGAGAAACGCACCGATTCAAACTGGATGGACATAACCACAAACACCAGGAAAATCGCGGTTGCCAATGCGCTGTAAATGGCGCTGAACTCCTCATTCATGGTGCGCATATTGCCGCCAGCTTCAATCTCTACGCCGCTGGGCAGGTTCATCTGCCCCAGGCGGGCCATAATCTGATTGGAAAGGCTGGTGGCAGAAACACCTACCGCGGGGGTGCCGGTCACGGTTACACGATAGTCACCGTCATAGCGGCTGATCTGCGAGGGACTGTTGTTATAAACAATCTGCGCTATATCGGTCAGCGGCACACGTCCGCCTCTCGTGGTGGAAAGCATCAGACCGGACAGATCGCTCACATCCTGGTAGCGGTCCTCTGGATACATCACCTTGACAGAATACTCCTGGTCGCTGGTTTGCAGCTCGGTTGCCTCCACCCCAGAAATCATGTTGCGCACGGTGCTTACAATCTGAGACGGGGTCGTGCCGATTGCCGCTGCCTGCACCGCATCCACAACGATTTCTGCACGTGGGCTGCCGTTTGACAGGCTGGTCGTTGCGGAATCAATCCCTTCAAAGGAAGCAACTACCTCTTTTATTTCGTTAGCAGTTTCGCGCAGCACCTCCAAATTGCTGCCGCTGAGGTTGACCTGCACGCCGCTGCTGCCAAACGACATACTGCGCCGCTGGTCCACATCCACGCTGCAATTTTCAATCGCTGCGGTTTGCTTGCGCATCAGCGCAACAAACTCATCTGTACTGGTATTGCGGCCGTCTTTGAGATAGACGGTCAGGCTTGCCGAGCCGCCGTTGCCGCGCATCGAGTAGCTTTCTACATCCGGCTGTGCTGCGACAATCTCCTCTACCTGTGTCATAATTTTGTCGGTTTCGTCGATGTTCAGTCCGGTTTTCGTGGTGACTGAAATATTGATCGCGCCCTCGTCCGACATCGGCATCAGTTCCATATCGATGCGGGTGAACATCACTGCTGTACCGGCCAACACACAGATTGCCACCAGCACCACCAAAATTTTGTGGTTGAGCGCATGTTCCAACCCCCAGGCATACACTCGTTCCAGCCGGTGCAGCAGCCGGTTGATCATCGAGCGCTCTTTTTCCTGCGGCTTAAACTGCACAAACAGCAGCGGCACCATGGTGAGCGCCGAAATCAGCGACGCCAGCAGCGAAAAGACAATGGTAAAGCCAACCTCTTTAAAGAGCTGTCCTGACATACCATTCATCAGCGCGATTGGCAGGAATACGACCACCGTTGTAGCGGTCGAGGCGATTACCGAGCCGTTGACCAGGTTTGCACCTTCGATGGCAGCATCTGCATGGCTGCGCATCCCGTCCCGCGAGCGAAAACAGCTGTCCAGCACAACAATCGAGTTGTCCACCATCATACCAATGCCGACCACCAAGCCGCCCAGCGACATAATATTCAGCGTCATATCAAACACCGACATCAGCACCAATGCGGAAAATACCGAAAGCGGCATTGAGGTTGCAACGATCATTGCTGCGCGAAAATCACCCAGGAATAAATAGAGCACCAGCATGGAAAGCACAAGACCTTGCAACAGGGTGGAAACAACATTCATGATATTTTCATAGATGGTTTCCCCGCTATTGTTGGTGATGGTGATTGCGATACCCAATCCCGCAGCATTCAGCTCCTCCACCTTTTCTGCCACCTGGTTGCAGATTTCCACCGTGTTCGCACTCTGGTTTTTGGAAACCGAAATGCTGATATTCTCCATGCCGTTATAGCGGCTGATGGAGGAACTCTTTTGCTCCGCCATCCGCACGGTTGCCACATCTGAAACATGGATAATGTCGCCGCTTGCCAGCGAAATGGGGATGGTCTCCAGGCTGTCGTAGGTGTTATAGCTGACGCTGCCCTGGAGGGTCAAGCTGGTATTGCCGCGGTTGATTTCACCGGCGGTAATATTAAAATCCGCCGAAGCAATCGCATTTGCAACGCTGGTCATGGTCAGACCATACTGTTCCAGCTCCTCCTCCTTAAGCTCCACCTGGATATACTCCCGTTTGCCGCCGCGCATATCCACCGACGACACACCGGAAATTCGCTCCAATTCCGGAATTACTGTATTTTCAATATAGGAATAGATGTTGCTACCGCCGCTGGACTGGATGGACAGGTCCATAATCGAGGAGGAGTCCATCTGCATTTCCATAACGGTGGGGTCGTTGCAGCTGTCCGGCAGCCGCAGCCGATTGATCGCCTCGTCGATGTCATCGCGCTTTTCGTCCATGTCGGTATTGTAGTCAAACTCGAGCATGGTCATTGAGGAGCCCTCTGAGGAGCGTGAAGTCATCGACTTTACATCGCTGATGGAGGAGAGCGCCGATTCTACCACATCGGTTACCAGCTGGTCCACCTCCTCCGGGCTCGCGCCCTCATAGCGGGTCATGACCATGAACACCGGCATCGACATTTCCGGCGTGGACTCCATCTCCATCTCAAAGATCGAGCTGACACCGAACACAATCAGCGTCAAAACGCACATCAGGACTGCAACCGGCCGCTTAACTGCAAGTTTCGGTAATGTCATATAGCTTTAGCCCTCCTGCCCTTGCGGCTGCGGAGTGGCACCCTGCTCTGCTGCGGTTTCCGGTTGCTCTGCTGCGGCATCCGATGGATCTACCGCGTCCGGCTGGCCCTCTGGGGCGCCATCTGCCGGCATAGTTGCCGGTCCGCCCTGCTGCTGGCTGTCTGTGGCGGGGGTCTGCATTCCTTCCGGCAGTGTGACGCCTTCCGCCAAATTCACCGATACGCCATCCGCCAAATCCGGATGCCAGGTGGTGATCAGCAGGCTATCCTTGGTCAGACCGGACTCCACCACCGTTGTTTCCGAGGTGGACATCCCTGTTTCAATATCGGTGCGCACCGCCTTGCCATCTTGATAAGTATAAACATACGCCTGGCCTTCATCGTAATAAATCAGGTCCACCGGAATCAGCATTGCATCCTCTGCCTTTGCTGTGGAGGCGGTCACCTTGACTGTAACACCGCTTAAAATTGAGCCATCCACCTGTTCCAATTGCGCCTTCACCGGAAACAATCCGGTCGATTCGTTTGCTTTGGTATCAATTTCAAATATGGTAGCCTGGTAGTCCTTGCCGCCCTTGGTGACGGTGATGGTATCCCCCAGCGAGAGTGCGGCGGCACCATCCGCGGTGGCGTTAAAGCTCACCGACATCATCTCTTTATTGGAAATGGTGTAGGCCGCGCTCTGCATCCCAGGAGACTCGTATAGGCTGACATTCTTCGATTCAATCACACCGCCGATGGGCGCGTAAATTTTATATTTGCTCAGGTCCTTTGCGCGCTGCTCCAGCGTCAGGTTCGCAGACTTGAGCTGCACCTCTGCGGCTGCTTCGGCGTCCTCATAGGAGAGGCCGGTCGCCAGCTGGTAGTTTTTCAGCGCAGTTTCATAGCTGTTTTGTGCGTTGCGGTACGCATTGCGCAGGCTGCGCGCCTCGGTGTCCTCGTCATTCTCCAAATCCACAACATCACCACGCGCCAAGGTATATTTGCCCTCAGCCTCGTCTAATGCTGCCCAAGCAGCCTTTCCCTCCTCCGACTGCTTATCCTCGATGGCGTCATACGCCTGCTGCGCGGCCATATATTCCTCATACGCCTTATCCCGTGCGCTCTCCGCCCGCACCAGATCATCCTGATAGCCGTCGTTATAGTCCCGTAAATTCTGGCGCGCGCTGTTCAGGCTCTGCTGTGCATTTTTCAGGCTGCTTTCCGCCGAAATAATTCGCGAATCATAGCTGCTGCCCAGGTTGGTACTGGTGCTGACCTGGGTGCTTTCGTAGCTCAGCTGCGCCTGCTGATAGCTCAGCTGTGCGTCTGAATCGTCCATCTCGAATAGGAGCTGGCCCGCCTCCACGGTATCCCCTGCCTCCACGTAAATTTTGGTCACCTTGGAGGAAACCTCTGGATAGACATTGACCGTTTCCGATGGCTCAATCTTACCAATAAATTCGGTGTCACGCGAAAGGCTGCCGATCTCTGGTGTTTGCAGCTTGACATTGATCACGCTTTCGGACATTTCGACAGCGCCCATATTTCCGCCGCGACCACCAGGACCACCGCCTGGGCCACCTGCGCCACCGCCGCCAGGACCGGCTGCAAATACCACCGAGCTAACCAGCACAATGATCATCACCCCGATTATAATTGCCATCTTGCCCTTGTCTTTCATCCTTGCCATCTTCTATGCTCCATTCTCCGGTGTTGTTATTTCAGGTCATGCAGCCGCTTCCACCGGCCTAGGCTGCCCCGCATGTGTTGTCCTTGAAACACTTTAAAAACATCGCTTATTTTCAAATAGGTTGGCTTTATCATACGGGGCTTTTGTGATGCTTGAATCAGACTTTTGTGAAAAAATTGTGAACTTCTCAACGCGCAAAAACACCTAATTTTTATCTGCGCAACAAAAAAAGGAACCCCAAAGGGTTCCTTTCTATCGAGGAAATTCTATCGCCCTGTCAACGGATTTGGCTTTTCTATCGGTTGCTTCTCCTGCACAGCTGTTACCTCCTGTTCTTCCTCCTGCATCTGTTCTTGCGCAGACTCCTGTGACGAAAGCTCCAGCTCACAATCCGAAAGGATATAGCAACCGAGCGTGCGGGTGCGCGTCTGCCAACCATTTACCTCGTTGCCTTCCTCGTCCACCGTCAGATAGCTAAACCGGCTGGTAATTTCGGTGAGCGTTCCATCCGAATCTTTTGCATAAATGTGACAGTCCTGCGGATTCGTCCGCCCCGCCCACGGATTGAACAGCACCAATGTTGCCCGCGATACAGAAGGAATTGCAGGACTGCCGCTGAAATCCCAGAAGAACAGCTCCGCGTTCACAGGCTGAGCATATTGCCTATCAATCTGCTCATCCACCTTGGTGGAAAGCTTGACATAGAATTTTTCCGGATGCTCGTCCGCTTGAAAATTGAGTGTCGCAACCCCGTCCCAGGTAATCAAGTTCCAATCGTTGTCCTGTGGGTCGAATAGGAAGCTCTCGCCTGCCTCCTGTTCAATATCCCCGCCATGTTCCACCGCATTGGAAACCCACAAGGTCACCGACAATGTTGCATAATCGCCGCGCTGCCAATTATTATCGTCCTCCCGCGCGGTAAAGGTCATATCCAGCCGCACCTTTTGCTCCTCCAACGTCTGGGAGGGGCCAATCTCAAGCTTGAGCCAGCCGCAACGCGCGCCATCCAGCGCCGGCGGCAGGGTGCGCTCCGGATACTGTGTAACGCGCACCAGCTTTGCAGCCGGACCCTCTTTATCGGTGTGCAGCCGGAATAAATCCGGCTCGGTCAGGTCTGCGGCGGTTGCCTGCGCGCTCTCGGAGAGAACCGGCGGCTTGCTGTCCGCCAGCCAAAGACGCGCCCAATCCTCCTGCGCAAGCGTCCCCAACGGCAGATAGAGCGTCTGGTCCGGCCGCACCTCAAAGGTGTAGCCATTGACATACGCTGATGCAGCTTTTGCCTCTCCCAGCTCATCGTAAAGGTACAAAAGCCCATCCTGCTCCGCTGTCATAGCGGTACCATCCTCACGGGAAACGGCAGCGGCTGTTATAGAAACCAGTCCCGCGAGCACAAACGCCAAAAGTCCCAATAGCAGCCGTTTCATTCCGTTTCCCCCTTTCCGTTTCCTGTACTCCTAGTCTTATTATAACCGGATTGGAAAAGGAAAGTCAATCGAAATTCGGCCTTTTGAGACGCTATTGTTTTCTTGCTTATGCGAGCACAGCTTTTTTATCACACGGCGGCAAAGGGAGAGATCAAACTTCTGTGGTAGTATCATTTTCCAGCTGGTCGATCACATACCGCGGCCGGCGCTTGACCTCTTTGTAAATTTTGCCGATATACTCCCCGATCACGCCCAGGCAGAGCAGCTGTATTCCGCCTAACGCCCAGATCGAGCCCATTAAGGTGGTCCAGCCTGTAACCGTGTAACCAAACAGCTTGAGCAGCAGCAGATAAAACAGTTCCAGCAGACTGACTGCAAAGATAATCGCTCCCAAGGTGGTGACCAACCGAATCGGCTTGACCGAAAACGAGGTGATCCCATCAATCGCAAACGCAAGCATCTTTTTGAGCGGGTACTTGCTTTCACCGGCGAACCGCTCGCTGCGCTCATAGGTGACAATCGACATCCGAAAGCCGATCAGCGGCACAATACCGCGTAAAAACAGGTTTACCTCCTGGTATTGCGAGAGTGCGTCAAGCGCGCGGCGGCTCATCAGCCGGTAATCCGCGTGATTCTCGACAATTTCTACCCCCATCCACTTTAAAAACCTGTAATATCCAAGGGCGGTCGTGCGTTTAAAGACCGTATCAGACGCACGCGAGGAGCGCACCCCATAAACAATATCACTGCCCGCATAATACTCCTGTACAAAGCGGTCGATTACATTGATGTCATCCTGTAAATCAGCATCCATAGAGATGACCATATCCGCACAGGTGCGCGCGGTCATCAATCCCGCCAGCAGCGCATTCTGGTGCCCTTGGTTATGCGCCAGCTTCAGGCCGGAGAAAAGCGGATTGTCGGTGTGCAGTTTGGCAATCAGCGCCCAGGTGTCGTCCTTGCTGCCATCGTCCACCAGCAGCACACGGCTTTTCGGGGAGATGCTCCCCGCAGCAATCATCTCCCCCAGCTTGCAGGTGAGCCGCCGGGCGGTTTCAGGGAGCACCTCCTGCTCATTATAACAGGGAATGACCAGATAAAGGATACTTTGCATGGGAACCTCCTTATTGAATCAGACTATTCCGAAGCCTGTTCATCTTCTGCTTGCGGCTCTGGCGGCTGCTCGATGGGAGAAAGCTTCCATTCTGCAACCGGCGTTTCCTGCTCATAAGCGTCGCATTCCGACTGGTCATAATACGGAGACGGTGGCTCAGGGCCTTGTGTGCCAAATCTGCGCCACAGCAGCAGATAACCCACCAGCAACAGCACCCCCAGACCGGTCGCCGCCAGCCCCAGCCTGAGCCCCGGGGTATGGTAGGTAAAACGAATGGTGGCATCCCCCGCGGGAGCCCGCACCGCCATAAACCCGATGTTTACCTTTTCAATCTCTACCGGCTGCCCATTGACAGTAGCGCTCCAGCCCTTGTCATACGGCACCGAGTAGAACACCAAATTTTCCCGCGACAGCTCAATTTTTGAGGTAAACCCTTTGCGGTCTATCTCAAACGAATAAGCTGCGGTCTGCTTGCGGCTGTCGCAATCATGGTAGTAATCCTCTATGGTCAGATCCGCATAGCTGGCATACGGCATATGCTCCAAAATATCCCGATTGCGGCCGTCGGCCTGCTCGTCCTCCAGCACCAGCGCCCGCAGCATCACCGGAGAGCGCATTCCCTCTGGCAGCCGCTCCAAATCCTTGCGGGTGATCGAATAGTCATAGGTAAAGCCCATCGGAATATAACAATCATTCTCATAGATATTATGCCCTAGCTGGGTATCAAAGTAGGTGTAGCCTGGCATTAAATCCTGCTTTTCCTCCGAGGTTTTGACAAACAGCCACCGCACCGACAGCAGAGAACGCAACTCGTGATGCTCCACCTCCGGTTTGGAGGAAACATCCCGCTTCACTCCAACCTCGGGGTAAAACTCCATCGTCGAAACCGGAATGATACTGTGAAATGCCTGAATGTTCGGCAGATGCCAGAACATGCCTTGGTTATCCATCCCCTTATAAATATCCGCGCGGGCAAACGGGCTGTCCGGCAGCACCTCCTCGAGTACATACCTCCCTTTTAACGCAGTTTCGCGGATATATTCCCCATCGTTGCTTTTGCCAACACCAAGGTAGGTCAGCGAGTAAGCAACAATGATAAAGCACATGCAGCCGGAGAAAACCCGTGGAAATTTTGGAGTGTCACGCCAGCGCTTGAGCACCCAGATCAGCAGCCCCAGCCCCACCATCACAATCGCCGCAATTGCAGCGAATACATCCGGATATTTTGCCAACCCCAGCTTCACACCACCATCGTCATAAATGGTCGGGGTTAGCCCGAGTATCGCAATGACAGACAACGAATAAAGCGCGGTCGTGCGCACCCCAAAGGTGAGATCAATCGCATGATTTTCCAGCGCCAGCGCGGACGCAAGCGCCATCAAAAGCACCGGCATGTAATACCAGCGGGCATAATAGGAATTATTGAATAGAATAAATGCACTGTTGAGCACCGGCACAAGCGCCATCACAAATGAGACCAGCAGAATGCGCCGCAGCCAGTCGCGCTTGGATTTTATATAGGCGAGCACGCCAGCCATACTGATAAACGGCAGCCAGGCGGAAAGAGACGCCCATTTTGCGCCACGGTCTGGAAAAAGATTCGGGCGGCTGGGGATGTCCGGCGGGAAGAAGGCGCTGCTGACAATCGCGGGGTAAAGCTGATTGTGCCAATAAAGCCAGAGACTCCAACCGTTGAGCAGCTCGTCCATGCCGGTGCGCGGATTGCCCATAATCGCAAGCACCGATGGCAAAAACAGACACATCGCAAGCAGCATTCCAATGATTGCCTCAAAGCCTGTCCAGAAAAATTTTGTAAACGACATGCGCCAGTCAGAGGATAGACTGCGAATCACAAAATAAATTAGAACAAATACAACCTCGCCGATGAAGAACCAGTAGTTGACAAATGCGTTGATTGCAACCGTGAGCGCAAATAAGCCGCGCCGGTTGTTGACTACCAGCTCCTCGAGCCCCACCAGCAGCAATGGGAAAAATACAATTGCCTCATGAAAATGATTGAAGAAAATATTGTAAACAGCAAACCCTGAAAACGCATATAGCATCGAGCCGATTATCGTATATTCCGGCTGGCGAACAAAGCGCTTGAGATACAGGCTGGCGGTGAGGGCCGCACAAGCGTGCTTGAGAATCAGCAGCGGCGCCATCAGATGCGGAACAAACTCGTTCGGAAACGGCAGGGTCAGCCAGAAAAACGGACTGCCAATCAGATAGAAGCTGTAGGAGCCGATAAAATTGACCCCCAGATCGGTGTACCAGTTCCAACCGATGTTGCCGGAGCGCACCGCCTCATGTGCCAGCTTGTAAAAGGGGATCTGCTGTACATTGAAATCCCCCAGAAAAAAGAAGTAGCCCTTGTCATAAATCATGACCGGTATAAAGATGAGCGCAGCAGTAAACAGCGCCAGTAGAAACGAACGGCGACAGGGATGTATTTTCGTTTGTCCTTGCATAATATCCTCCAAAATTGATTGTCAATCTCCGCAATCTGATCACGGCAACACACAAAACAGTTTGACCCGCACCTGCTTTTGTACTCACCACATCGGCATACAAAAGTTTTCGCCAGCCTTTGCACCCACTACATCAGCATACAAAAGTTTTCGCCAGCCTTTTTCAAAAGGCTGCGAGGTCCAGGGGCAGCGCCCCTGGTCGCTCCCCGCGCAAGAAAATCCCATGGGGTTTTCTTGCGCGGGGAGCGAAACGCATCTTTATCATTAAAGCGCGGCCCGCAGGCCGCAAGATCCTTTTCAACACGCTACAGCACAAAGCGCTGTGGTAGAAGCGCACTCTTTTCTTATTATAGCACAATTTCCCAGTTTTAAAAGGTCTCTTTCTTTTAAGTGAAATTTCTGCTATAATTTAATGCAGGATTTGGAGGAAAATTCAATGGAAACTTATAGTTTTTTTGCAATGCTCTCACGCATGAAATATATCAACCGCTGGGGGCTGATGCGCAACGCCCGCCAGGAAAATCTCAGTGAACACTCGTTGGAGGTCGCCTACATCGCACATGTACTAAGCCTGCTTTCAGGAACCGACCCAACACGGGCGGTATTCTGCGCACTCTACCACGATTGCAGCGAAATTATCACAGGCGATCTGCCCACCCCCATTAAATATCACGACCCGCAAATCAAGGATAGCTACAAACAACTGGAACAAACAGCGGCCAGTCAGCTTTTGGGATTGCTGCCGGAATCGCTCGCCGCACAATACCACCCCTGCTTTTTCGAGCAGGACGAGCAGGTGTTGCAGCTTGTCAAGGCGGCGGACAAGCTCTCTGCACTGATCAAGTGCATCGAAGAAATCCGGATGGGCAACCACGATTTTGAAAGCGCACGCCAGGCGCAGCTAGATGCGCTTGCCAAAATGCAGCTGCCTGCGGTGGAGCAATTTTTGCAGCAGTTTCTTCCCGCCTATGAGCTGACGCTGGATGAGATGAACCGCCAGACGCATATCCCCACAGATAGCGACAGCTAATAGCGGCGTGCACAGGCCAACCGCCACAAAACAGCGGCCCTCCTACCAGAGCAAAAGGAGATCACAGCTTTTGATTTCCTGTCCGCTGAAAAGCTGGATGAAATTTTTGGTTCATGGCAAAAGCCCGCAGCGTAATCACACTGCGGGCTTTTTTCCTTATTATCAAGCTTTAAAGCTATCCTTTAAAATTACAATTCGATTAAAGGTATTCTCCTGCTTGCTATCCTTACAAAAATATCCCATCCGCACAAACTGGAATCTGTCGCCTGGCTGTGCATCCCGCAGACTCTCCTCCAGCTTGCAGTTTC
>CAJUJI010000027.1 GCA_910586875.1 uncultured Anaerotruncus sp.
ATTTAAAAGTTGTTTGTATCTTAAATTTGGAATATAATACGAAAAACCTCAGATTGCGACAAGCGCTATCTGAGGTTTTTATGAAATCACACCAAATCCAAAACAATTGTTAGTGATTGGGCATCATTAAACAAAAAAACAGGTGCAGCGCCAACCGATGAGATTAACACTGCGCCTATAGAAAATATTGCGGCGCTTAGGCCAAAGCAAAAGGCGGTGATGCGTTGCCAAAATTAAATTCAGGGTTTGATCTTATTTTTTTGCACGGATGGCATAAATTGGTTGTCCCAAATTGGAGAAATAGGTTTCATATTCGGTCATGATATTTTCAGTGGCATATTCACTGTGGTGCAGATCCTGCGTTTTGAAATAGGCGGGCATCACAGCGGCAAACTCGGCGGTGGAAAAATGGTAGAGCATGTAATTGTCGGTTTTGAAATGCAGCTCGCCGCCGGGTTTCAGCAGCTCCTGATACAATTGCAGCCGAACACGGTAGGTCAAGCGGCGGCGGTACTGGCGGCGTTTGTGCCAGGGGTCGCAGAAATTGATATAAATTTGGTCGAGCTGTTCCGGCTCAAACAGCTCGGAAAGCTTTTCCGCATCCTCCAATAGAAACCGGACATTATCCAGCCCATCAGCCAGCACATGCTCGGTGGCGATAACCGCGACATTCGGCTCCCGCTCCATTGCGATAAAATTGATGTCAGGGTGCCTGGCGGCAAGTTGCCGGATAAATTGGCCCTTGCCACAGCCAATTTCCAGATGCAGCGGCGCCATGGGATCAGGAAATTCCTGCATAAGCTGGCCTTTTTTGGAGAGCGGTTCCTGGAAAATGATCGGGGAGCAGGCCGCTAAACGCGGAACAAGATTGGTTTTTTTACGTGGTCTCATAAAAACGCTCCTTCTTCATGGGTGGTTTTCGGATTTGCGTCAAGGACCGCCTGCGCAAGCCGCTGCGCGTCCGCATAGGTTTTTAGCGCACCGCTCTGCTTGCGGAAGGCCGCCGCACCGCGGATGCCCTTCATATACCAGGCTGCGTGCTTGCGTGCCTCACGCATACCGCCGGACTCCCCTTTGGTTTCACAGATCAGCCGGATATGACGCAGCATAATTTCCATCCGCTGGGCAAGTGGCGGATCGGGTAAAAGCTCTCCGCGGGTGAGATAAGCGTCGGTCTGCTGGAAAATCCAGGGGCTGCCTAACGCACCGCGCCCGATCATCACCAAATCGCAGCCTGTATATTGGTACATATGGGAAATCGAGGCGAGGTCCACGCAGTCTCCGTTTCCAATGACAGGGATCGAAACCGCCTGCTTTACCGCCGCAATAATGTCCAAATCGACTGGTGGGGCATAATATTGCTGGCGGGTGCGCCCGTGTACAGTGAGGGCAGCCGCGCCGCTCTGCTCCATACAGCGAGCGAACTCGACAGCATTGACCGATTGCTCGTCCCAGCCCTTGCGGAATTTGACCGTCACAGGCAATGGAACCGCCCGAACGACCGCCTCGGTAATGCGGGCAGCAAGTGCAGGATTTTTCATCAGAGCGCTACCACCGCCGTTTCCGGCGACCTTTGGCGCGGGGCAGCCCATGTTGAGGTCGATGACATCCGGCTGATACGCAAGCGCTTTGCGAGCGGCCTTTGCGACAATTTCCGGTTCATCGCCAAATAATTGAATCGCAATGGGATGTTCGCTGTCGGCGGACTGCAATAGCTCAGCTGTTTTGCGGTCGGAATAGTGCATCCCTTTGGCACTGGCCATCTCTCCCACCAAATAACAGGCGCCAAAGCTTTTGCAGATTTGGCGAAAGGCGCTGTCGGCAACGCCTGCCATCGGTGCAAGCGCTGCGGTGCGCGGCAGTTCAATTGTTCCTATCTTCATAAAATGCTCCTGTTTTTGAAATCAGAAATATTTTTGCGGTTTAGACTATATAGTAGCAGAAATTTACAGATTGGGCAATATTCCAACGCTTTTTTGTGCTATAATAAGCACAGAACAAACAGCAAAGCTGTTTGGAGCCGCACGGAATGCGGCTTTGCGGTGTAAAACACCGCGCTGTGCTTGTTACACCATAGCCTAAATCGGCTTTGCCGATTTATATGCCGCAAAGCGGCATATACAAGACCAAAGGACTTGTAGCTATGGTATAATGTCCGCAAAGCGGCCATTATACCGATTATTCAAATGGCATTCGCCTCGCCGCAAAGCGGCAACCGGCGAAATTGCCAATTATACCATTCCGCTCTGCTTCATGGTATAATAAACACAGTTCAAACAGCAGCCTGTTTGAGAGGGTAATTTTATGCGGTGCTGTGGTGGAAAACATGGAAGGGACAGGATAAAATGCGAATTGATCTTGCAGCGGTAGGGGATTTAAAGGCGATCCAACGGCTATACAGACAGCTGTACGCATTCACCGCGCAGTTGCAGCCGGAATTTTATCAGGATGCGCCCCAGGAAGAGGCGTTTTTGAAGCAGGTGCTCGCGGATCCAAACAGCGCGTTTTTGGTGGCGCGGGACGGCGCGCAGGTGGTGGGCTTTGCGCTGGTGCAGGAGCAGGAGACGCTGCGTTATCCCTGTATCGTCCGGCGGCGCATGGCGCACCTGATGGATCTTTGTGTACAGGAGGACCGGCGCGGGCAGGGTGTGGGTAAAATGCTGCTACAGGTTGCAAGCGGTTGGGCAAGTGCACGCGGCTGCGATGGAATCGAGCTGGCGGTTTTAGCGGAAAATCAGGCGGCGCGCCGGCTTTATCAGGCGCATGGTTACCGCGAACGGATGTTGACGCTCTATCAGCCGCTGAAATGATATAGATTTGCCGGCAGCAATCAGCTAGAAAGGATGGTTTTATGAAGGTTCTTGTAATAGACGGCAACAGTATTTTGAATCGTGCTTACTATGGCATCAAGGCGATGACCACCAAAAGCGGGGAATTCACCAATGGAATTTTCGGCTTTTTGAGCATCCTACAGCGGATGCTGGACGAGGTGAAGCCGGATGCAGTCGCCTGCGCGTTCGATTTGCCTGCGCCGACCTTTCGCCATAAATTATATGACGGCTACAAGGCGCAGCGCAAGGGGATGCCAGATGAGCTGGCCTCTCAGCTTGAGCCGCTCAAGCAGCTCTTAAAGGCACTGGGGTTCCAGATCGTTGCGTGTGAAGGCTACGAGGCGGATGACGTTTTAGGAACATTGGCGGCGGCCTGCACCCAAAACCAAGACGATTGCGTGCTTGCAACAGGGGACAGAGACAGCCTCCAGCTGGTGGGAGAATATGTTTCGGTGCGCTTGGCGACCACCAAAATGGGACAGGCCATTTCCACCCTTTACGATGAAGCGGCGATTCAAGAAAAATACGGCGTTACACCAAAAGAGCTGATCGAGGTCAAGGCGCTGATGGGGGACGCATCCGACAATATTCCAGGCGTTGCAGGGGTGGGAGAAAAAACGGCGCTGGCGCTGATTGCGCAGTATCACAGCATCGAGCAGATTTATCAGCAGCTAGAGCAGCTGGACATCAAGCCAGGGGTGCGCAAACGATTGACAGAGGGGCAGCAGAGCGCATATATGAGCCGCAAGCTGGCGGAGATTTGCTGCAATGCGCCGGTTGACACCGATCTGGCACATTATAAGCGACAGGAGATCGACCACGCAACAGCAGCGGGATTGTTTGCGCGGTTGGAGATGTTCACCATGCTAAACCGCTGGGGCATTGACCCCAATGTACGGCCGAAGAAAACAACCCAGGAGCAACAGCAGCGGGTTTATAAGGTAGAGGTGAACCCAGCGGATTTTGCTGCGCGGCTGGCGGCAGCGGAATATGCGGATGTAGCGATTGATTTGGAGGAAGCCCACACAGCCGCGGTGCAGGAGGATGGCCAGCTGTTTTTGCTGGGCGCAAAGGCGTTGCCGCAGGGATTTGAAGGGCAGCGCGCGGCGGTTTTGCTGGGGGAGAGGCTGCTGCTGGTGAATGGCGCGGAACAGCTTGCGCTGCTGCTGCGCAACAGTGCCAAGCTGCGCATTTGGGGCAGTAAGCCGCTTTATAAATATTCGTATCAAATAAAAGAGAATATACAAAATGTAAAGTTTGATGGGGAGCTAGCCGCCTATCTGCTCAGCCCAACCAGCGCCAATTATGATGTACACCAGTTGGCGGCGCAGTACTCGCTGGAACCGGCGGCCTTCCAGGGAGAGGTTCCGGAGGCGTTTGGAACGCTCGCAAATCAGGTCGGCATTTTACCGCCGCTGCTCGATCAGCTGTTGCAGGAGATTGACAAAAACAACCAGCAAAAATTGTTGTATGAAATAGAGATGCCGCTGGCGCGGGTGTTGGCGGTGATGGAATGCGAGGGCTTTACGCTGGACAGTGCAGCGCTCGCGAACTATGGAAAGGAGCTCGACAACCGCATTGGCGAGTTGGAGGAGGGAATTTACACACTCGCGGGCAGAAAGTTTAATATCAACTCCCCACGTCAGTTGGGCGAGGTGTTGTTTGTAGATTTGGAGCTGCCTGCAAAGAAGAAAACCAAAACCGGCTACTCCACCAATGCCGATGTGCTGGATTCCCTGCGGGGACAGCATCCCATCATTGACTTAATTTTGGAGTACCGCAAGCTTTCAAAATTGAAATCCACCTATGTGGACGGACTGCTCAAGGTGGTGGATTCGGATGGGCGGGTGCGCTCCACCTTCCAGCAGACCGAGACCCGCACCGGCCGTATCAGCTCAACCGAGCCGAATTTGCAGAACATTCCGGTGCGCACGCCGGAAGGCAGCAAGCTGCGCCGCTTTTTCAAGGCGCGCGAGGGCTGGAAGCTGATTGATGCGGACTATTCCCAGATTGAACTGCGGGTGCTGGCGGATATTGCAAAGGACGAGCGGATGATCGAGGCGTTCCGGAATGGAGAGGACATTCACACCAAAACAGCAGCACAGGTGTTGGGATTGACCGAGCTGGAGGTGACGCCGCAGATGCGCTCGCGCGCGAAGGCGGTCAACTTTGGAATTGTGTATGGGATCGGCGCTTTTTCGCTCTCGCAGGACATCGGGGTAAGCGTATCGGAGGCGGACGAGTATATCAAAAATTATTTGAAAACCTATGCTGGTGTAAAGAGCTATATGGATCAGACCATTCAGTTTGCGCGGGAGAACGGATATGTAAAAACGCTGTTTGGACGGCGCAGATATCTGCCGGAGCTGACCGCCTCGAACAAGGTCACACAGGCGTTTGGGGAACGGGTGGCAATGAATACTCCAATTCAGGGGACCGCTGCGGACATCATCAAAATTGCGATGGTGCGGGTATTTGAGCGGCTGCGCAAGGAAGGACTGCGCGCGAAGCTGATCTTACAGGTGCACGATGAGCTGCTGGTAGAGGCGCCGGAGGAGGAAATTACGCTGGCGACGCTGATTCTCAGGGAGGAGATGGAGAACGCCATACAGCTAAAGGTGCCGTTGGTCGCGGATGCGAATGTAGGAGAAAACTGGTTGGCAGCGAAATAAAGGCGGGCTGCTGCGCTTCACATAGCGGATTTGTTCGCCGGCTGTGTGCAGACGTAAACGGCAAAAAGCACCGGCGCTGCCAGATAGGGAGGAATCAAATGGACATCAGGCCGATGGTTGCATCGGATATTCCGGCGGTGGCCGCATTGGAACGCGCCTGCTTTTCCCAGCCGTGGAGCGAGCGGGTTTTGGAAGGGGAGATGAAAAATCCGAACAGTATCTTTTTTGTGGCGGAACAAACAGAGCTGGTTGGCTATATCGGGATGCAGCATATTTTGGATGAGGGCTATCTTGCAAATGTGGCGGTTGACAGCGCATATCGCCGCAGTGGTGTTGGCGCGGCGCTTTTACAGCGGCTGCTGGCGTTTGCACAGCAGGAAAAGCTCGCGTTCATAACGCTTGAGGTGCGCCAGAGCAACCAGCCTGCAATCCGTTTTTATCAAAAATATGGATTTGAAGTGGTGGGCAGGCGCAGAAACTTTTATGAGAGTCCGACAGAGGACGCGCTGCTGATGACAAAATTCCTTTGATGGAGGGCGGTTACGATGAGGATATTAGCAATTGAAAGCTCTTGTGATGAAACAGCGGCGGCGGTTGTGGAGGATGGCCGGCGGGTGCTTTCCTCGGTGATCAATTCCCAGGTGGCAGAGCATCGCAAGTATGGCGGCGTGGTGCCGGAGATTGCCTCCAGGCGTCATGCAGAAAATATTGTGCAGGTGGTGCAGGAGGCGTTGGAGCAATCCGGCGGTACGCTGGCGCAGATGGATAAAATTGCGGTTACAGCGGCGCCGGGCCTGATCGGGGCACTCCTGGTAGGCGTCAACTATGCGAAGGGGCTGGCGATGGCGGCGGAGAAGCCACTGATACCGGTACATCATATCCGCGGACATATCGCGGCGAACTACCTGGTGCATCCAAATTTAAAGCCGCCGTTTTTGTGTTTGGTTGTTTCGGGCGGACACAGCCATATTGTCGAGGTGCGGGACTACACCGATTTTCGCATCATTGGCAGAACGCGTGACGATGCTGCGGGAGAAGCCTTTGACAAATGCGCGCGTGCGATGGGATTTCCGTATCCGGGTGGCGTTTACATCGATCAGGCGGCGGCTGTGGGAGACGATAAAAAATATAAGCTTCCCAAGCCGCGGGTGGAGGGTGCGCCGTATGATTTCAGCTTTTCGGGGCTGAAAACCGCGGTGATTAACCTGCTGCATAATGCTGCCCAGAAGGGGGACACTGTGGATACCAATGCTTTGGCAGCCTGTTTCCAGCGCACCATTTGCGAAAATTTAACCGAGCATCTGGAACAGGCGGCAAAGGCGCTGGGGTATCAGACCATTGTAGCAGCAGGCGGCGTATGTGCAAACAGCGGGCTGCGCTGCCGGCTGGAACAGCTTTGCAGCCGGTATGGTTGGGCGCTTTTTATGCCGACGCTTGCGCTGTGTGGGGATAATGCAGCGATGATCGGTGCACAGGCGTATTATGAACAGCTGCAATATCCGGCGGCAGGATGGGATCTGAATGCCGCCGCGTCGATGGCGATTGATGCGGCATATTGCTGATGGCGGTGTGCCGAAAATAAAAATAACGGCTGCGAAAAGGGCGGGCGAAAACTTTTCGGATATAGCCGGATATGCTGAAAAAACCACTTGCAATTTGCAGGTGAATCTTTTATAATGATATTTGTGGGAAATTTGGGTTTGCTCCCTTTTTATGGGGGGATATTATCCCATAATTTCCGATTTGCAGCCTCGTTTTTTGTTGGATTTCAATTATAATAGGAGGATCGGTTATGACCAACAACAAAAATGTCCTCAACTGGATTGAGGAAATGAAAGCGCTTGTCAAACCGGACAAGGTCGTTTGGATCGACGGCAGCGAGTCCCAGCTTCAGGAGCTGCGTGACCAGGCTCTGGCGACCGGCGAAATGTACCAGCTGAATCAGGAAAAGCTCCCGGGCTGTCTGCTGCATAGAACAGCGGTCAACGATGTTGCTCGTGTTGAGGGCAGAACTTTTATCTGCTCCAGAAAAAAAGAGGATGCAGGCCCGACCAATAACTGGGAAGATCCCAAGGTGATGTACGAGAAGCTCAGCAAACTGTTTGACGGCTCGATGACCGGCCGGACCATGTATATTATCCCGTACTGCATGGGCCCGATTGGCTCCCCGTTCTCCAAGGTGGGCGTTGAGCTGACCGACTCGATCTATGTTGTACTGAACATGGATATTATGACCCGTATGGGCCAGAAGGCGTTTGACCAGCTGGGCGACACCTCCAACGATTTCGTTCGCGGTCTGCACTCCAAAGCGCAGCTGGACGATGAGAACCGTTATATTGTCCACTTCCCAGAGGATAACGCAATTTGGTCGGTGAACTCCGGCTACGGCGGCAACGTTCTGCTGGGTAAGAAGTGCTTTGCACTGCGCATCGCTTCTTATCAGGCGAAGATGGAAGGCTGGATGGCAGAGCACATGCTCATCCTCGGCCTGGAGAACCCCAAGGGCGAGATCACCTATGTTTGTGCTGCGTTCCCGTCCGCTTGCGGTAAGACCAATCTGGCAATGATGATTCCGCCTAAGGAGTATCTGGATGCTGGTTACAAGGTTTGGACGGTCGGCGACGATATCGCATGGCTGCGGATCGGTCCGGATGGCCGTCTGTGGGCGATCAATCCGGAGAATGGCTTCTTTGGCGTAGCGCCGGGCACCAACATCAAATCCAACCCGAATGCGCTCAAATCCACCGAGAAGGGCACCATCTTCACCAATGTTGTGCTCAACCTGGATGACAACACTGTTTGGTGGGAGGGTCTGGATAAGAACCCGCCGAAGAATGCGCTGGATTGGACCGGCAAGAAGTGGGATTGCACCGATGGTTCCAAGGGTGCGCATCCGAACTCTCGCTTTACTGCGCCGGCTGAGAATTGCCCTTGCATCTCCTCCGAGTTTTCAAACCCGCAGGGTGTACCGGTTTCCGCAATTATTTTCGGCGGCCGCCGCGCGAAGACCGCTCCGCTGGTTTATCAGGCGCGTGACTGGCAGCATGGCGTTTATGTAGGCTCCACAATGGCTTCTGAGACCACCGCTGCTGCTGCGGGTGCGGTTGGCGTTGTTCGCCGTGACCCAATGGCAATGTTGCCGTTCTGCGGTTATCATATGGGCGACTATTTCGCACACTGGCTCGAGATGGGTAAGAAGCTGGGCGACAAGGCTCCGAAGATCTTCAATGTCAACTGGTTCCGCACCGATGATGAAGGTCACTTCATCTGGCCGGGCTTTGGCGACAATATGCGTGTACTGAACTGGATTGTCAACCGCTGCAAGGGCGAGGCTGATGCAGTTGAGACACCGATCGGTTATGAGCCGAAGCCGGAGGACATCAACATCGATGGTCTGGAGGGTATCACACTGGATACCGTTAAGGATCTGCTGTCGGTTGACAAGGATTTGTGGAAAGAGGAAGTCAAGGGCATTCACGAGTTCTATGCGAAGTTTGGCGACAAGCTGCCCAGCGAGCTGAAGGAAGAGCTTGCGAAGCTCGAGGCAAACCTTGAGAAATAAGGTTATGAAATTATACAGAAGAAGTAGTCTCTGGAAGGGAATTACAGCGGTAACGCTGGTTGCAGCCGCGGCTGCGATTGCGATTCTGTATGGGATTCTGGCGATGCTGGTGCTGCGCGAAGGCGAGCGCCGCTAAGACAGGATAGTAAGGGCGGAGGCTCAGCCTCCGCCCTTTTGCATAACACAGCTGGAAACCCTTGCGGGTTCCAAAGACAAGCGCCTTATCATCCAAGAGCCAGACGTAGCAAGTACAAGATGGGTCAGGGGATACGCCGGTATGATGTTGGGGTGGATGCCAACGGCTTTGCACCCGTATCCATTGAAGAAATTATTTCGCTATTTGCATAAAAAGAGGGAAACGCTATGCTGACGATACAACAAAAAGAGCGTGTTACAGAGCTGCTGCGCGCGGATGAACACCAGCAACTTGCATTCGCCTGTCGGCAATATATTGATAATGCGGAGCCCTTTACCGATTTCTGTTGTGAGCATACCTATGGGAATGAAAAGTATCTGGACTTAATCGAATCCATCTGCGCCAGCGACCCGCAAACCCGTTGTTTTGTGTGGGTTTATGGGCTGGAGGAGGCGGAAGATGAGGATGCGTTTATTTTCGCGGATACCTTGATTGTAAGCACCTCTCTGGGGATTGAATGGATCGAGCGCAGCTGTAAGCAAACGGGGGAAAAGCATGGATGTTACCTGAGCCCGAGCCATATCCGGCGGATTGCCAAGGAGGAGACAAAGCAGATATCCTACATCGAGCAGGATGGAACACTTTCGCCGCTGTGGGAACATCTTGCGCCAAAGTTTTGCAGGCATTCTTATGTGTATACCCTCTGGTGGGATTAGAAAGCGTTGTTCTTTGGATAGAAAAAAGCAAGCCCTTGATAGGGCTTGCTTTTTTTGAGTGGCTTTACAAATTGCATAATTGCCGTATTTGTGCAGCAATCTGCGCCGGTGTTCCGTCCGCACAGACGCGAATGCTGGCGGCTTTTTGGTAAGCGGCATGGCGGGTTTGATAAATTGTTTGGAGCTGTTCTTTGGTGTTGTTGCGCACCAGAGGCCGGTCACTATTTTGGATGCGTACATAGCAGCTTTCAAACGACGCGTCAAGGAATAGAACCCGATCCTTTGCATCAACCGCTTGGACGTTGCGCGAGAAGGTCATCGCGCCGCCGCCGGTTGAGACAATGCAGGAGATTCGCCGTGCAAGCGCACAGATGGCTTCATGCTCCAGATCGCGGAAGTAGGCTTCTCCGTACTGCGCAAAAATATCGGGAATGCGAATTTGGGCGTCCTGTTCAATCTGCGCATCCAGGTCGATATACTCCATCGAGAGCTGGCTTGCAAGCAGCCGTCCGACGGTTGTTTTGCCGCAGCCCATAAAGCCACAGAGCAATAGATTATACATAGGAAATCCTCCTTGGGGAAGATAGGGGGATGTAGCGGGTAGGGGGCTTTTTTTCTTGCAAAAAGCCCCCTCTTGCCGTCTTAGAGGACGGCAATTCACCCCAAAAATGCGCTTCTCAGGAAAAGACGCGTTTCGCCCAGCGCAGATAAAACCGTTCGGTTTTATCTGCGCTGAGGCGACCAAAGGCGCTGCCTTTGGAATCCGCCGCCTTTTGAAAAAGGCGGGCGAAAACTTTTATGCGCTATCGCGATTGGATTAAGGGGGAAGTGTTGATGTGTTGTTGTGATTGGATTAAGGGGGAAGTGTTGATGTGTTGTTGTGATTGGATTGAAGGGGGAGGCGTTGGTGTGCTGTTTTGGTTGGATTGAAGGGGGTATGTTATCGCGGTCAATTTAGAAGCTGGTTCATCTCATCGATGATTTTCTGTATCTCTTCCTCTGCAAACCGGCTTTTGTGCCAGATCTCATGCGCAATCGCGGCCTGCCATACCAGCATGTCCATTCCGCCGACCGCCTGTTTACCCAGATCTTCTGCATCAAGTAATAGCTGTGTTTTCCGCGGATTATACACGCAATCAAACACGGTATCCACCTGCTCGACCAGCTCTTTTGACACGGGAGACACACCTGCCTTTGGGAACATCCCGACCGGTGTTGCGTTAATCAGCAGGCCAAACGGTTCGGACAAGGTAGCGATGTCACAGATCCGTGCCTGAGCACCCAACCGCGCAATTTCCTGCGCCACCTCCTGCGCCTTCTCCCGTCCGGATGGGCGCACAGCGATGCTCACCTCTGCGCCCTGGCGGGCACATTCAATTGCAAACATCCTTCCGACGCCGCCTGCACCTAAGACGCAGACGCTAGTATGCAGCGATATTTGATGAGACTGCATGGTGCGCAGAAAGCCTCCGCAATCGGTGTTATAGCCGGTCATCCGCCCCTGTGATACAGCGACTGTGTTTACCGCGCCGTAAATTCGCCCAGACTCATCAAGAGATTGCAAATAGGGTAAAATGGCGCGCTTATAAGGGATGGTGATGTTAAATCCGGCACATGCGCGCAATTGCGGCAGCCGCGCTTCCAATTCTTCGGGAGGAAATGCGTTGAGGGTATATTCCGCTGTGCGTCCCTCCAGCGCAAACAATCGGTTGTGAATTTGCGGGGAAAGGCTATGCCCCAGCGGGTGGCCGATCAAACAATACTGCTGCATCGTTTTACGCCAGAGACGCCTTGAATTTTTCAAGCGTCTTAACATCCTCGATATTGTAGGTGGAGATTGGCTGTCCCTTAAAGGTGCGCTTAACCAGCATAGCAAGCACCTTGTTCGGCCCCAGCTCGACAAAGGTATCTACACCAGCGGCAATCATTGCGACCGCTTCATCATAGAAGTGAACCGGCGAAACCATATGTGCCGCTAGATATTCAACCAGATTTACGTCAGAGGCCATCAGCGTACCGGTCAGGTTGGAATAAACCAGATGCGGCGGGTTGCACTGCACGCTTGCAATCCGCGCTTTCAGATCGTCAGCGGCAGGCGCCATCAGGCGGGAGTGAAACGCGGCCTGCACCTGGAGCTTAGAGGTCTTTACCCCCATTTCTGCAAGCTTGTCCGCCGCGGCCTGGGTGGGACCACTTTCACCCGCAATTACAATCTGAGCGGGGCTATTGAAGTTGACCGGCTCAACATAGCCTTCGGTTTCCGCACACACCTGCTTAATAACTGCCTCATCTCCGCCGATAATCGCGATCATGCTGCCTGGACAGAGATCAGCGGCCCGCTGCATCGCAGCTGCACGCGCTTCGATTACGCGGAATCCATCCTCCAGAGAGAACGCGCCTGCGGCGGTCAGTGCGGAATATTCGCCCAACGACTGCCCTGCATAGGCGGACGCTTCACACAGCTCCTTCACCACCGAATGCACCGCCATCGACAGCCCGAAGATTGCTGGCTGAGAATATTTTGTATGCGCCAGCGTATCGGCATCGCTTTCAAACGAAATTTTCGCCAGATCAAAGCCTAAAATGTCACTGCCGCATTCATAAACCTGCCGCACGGACGCGAAATTGTCATAAAGCTCCTTGCCCATGCCGGGATACTGTGCACCCTGCCCGCTAAATAAAAATGCTGTTTTGCCCATTTGAAAAACCCCATTTCCAATAATTTGTGAAAAATAACCGCACCAAACCGTCGCAGGTACCAATTACGATACAAAATGTGTCCTTTTGCTGTGAAAAAGCTGTCGAATAAAAATGTTCACAATTTAACTATTGACAAAATGTGCCTTTAGACAGTATGATAGCAAACAGAAATATAACAGTTGTTACATTTTTCGACCCCCATTATAGCACAACCCTCAAATAGGATCAAGGGGATTTCGGCGAAAAAATTGAAAACAAGTGAGGAGAGCCAAATGATAGGGATTAGGATTTGCGGGACCGGCAGCTATCTGCCAGACAATGTGGTAACAAACGAGGCGTTTACAGCCTTTTTGGATACATCTGATGAGTGGATTCGCACCCGTACCGGAATTGTGTCGCGGCATATCGCGGACAGTGACACCACCTGGAGTATGGGCGCAAAGGCGGCACAACGTGCACTTACAGATGCAAACTGCGCGCCGGAGGAGATCGACCTGCTGTTAGCTACCAGTGTGACGCCGGATTATTACACCCCATCAATAAGCTGTGTGGTACAAGGGGAGATCGGCGCAAAAAATGCTGCGTGTATTGATTTGAACTGCGCCTGCGCAGGGTTTGTCTATGCGCTGGATATGGCGCGGCGGTATCTGGCCTGTGACGATGTAAACAAGGTGCTGATTGTAAGCAGCGAACGGCTCAGCGGGATCAGCGATTATGAGGATCGCTCCACCTGTGTGCTGTTTGGAGACGGTGCGGGCGCCTGCGTGGTAGAGGCGGCGGATGCGCTCTATGCGTTTGATATGGGCGCGGATGGCACCGGCGCGCATCTGATGTTTGGGCGGCATGTGCTACATCGTTCCCCGTTTAGTAAAGCGCCGTTCGTCCCCAATAAAATCCTGGAAAACCCCAGCAAAGACCATGTGCTGTATATGGACGGACATAAGGTGTACAAATTTGCGACCCAGGCAATGCCGCTTTCGGTGGAGAATGCCTGCAAGAAAGCGGGTCTGTCGCCGGAGGCACTGGATTGGATTATCCCGCATCAGGCGAATGTCCGGATTGTGCAGACCGCGATGAAGCGGCTGGGGCTGCCGATGGAGAAGGCGTGGCTTTCCATTGACCATTGCGGCAATACCAGCTCGGCATCCATTCCGATGGCGCTGGATGAGCTGGCACATTCCGGCAAGCTGCATAGAGGGCAAACGATTGCAGTGACAGGGTTTGGCGCAGGGCTGACCTATGCGGGCGCCGTGTTTGCGTATTAAATAAACACCTAACCCCGCCGCAACCTTTCAAAGCCAAAAGGCTAGGTCTGACACCAACCGTTTTCCCCGCCGCAGGCTTTCAAGGCTGCGGGGTCCAGGGGCAGAGCCCCTGGCATGGGGGAAGTGAGACAACCAATGAAACTTTCTGCTAGGGAGGAACCGAATATGATACAGACAAAAATCACCCAGCTTCTGGGCATTACGCATCCATTATTTCAGGGCGGAATGGCCTGGGTTGCAGACGCAGAGCTTGCAGCCGCTGTTTCCAACGCAGGCGGCCTGGGGCTGATTGGCGCATCGGCTGCGCCTGCGGATGTGGTGGAACAGATGATTGTAAAAGCAAAGACACTCACCGACCGGCCGTTTGGTGTAAATGTAATGCTGATGAGCCCCTTCGCCGCGGATGTGGCGAAGGTTTGCGCCGAGCAGAGGGTTGCGGTTGTGACCACCGGTGCAGGCAATCCTGGAAAATATATGGACATGTGGAAGGCGGCGGGCACCAAGGTTATTCCGGTAGTTGCCTCGGCAGCGCTGGCAAAACGCATGGAGCGTGCAGGCGCGGATGCGGTGGTTGCAGAGGGCTGCGAATCCGGCGGACACATCGGGGAGCTGACTACCATGGCGTTGGTGCCCCAGGTGGTGGATGCGGTATCTATTCCGGTGGTTGCGGCGGGCGGCATCGCGGATGCACGCGGGGTTGCAGCGGCATTTGCGCTGGGTGCGCAAGGGGTGCAGTGCGGCACCATCTTTGTATGTGCGCAGGAGAGTCCCGCACATGACAATTACAAGAAATTGCTGTTGGAGGCAAAGGATAGCGACACGATTGTAACCGGTCGAGCTGGCGGCGCTCCGATTCGTTCGATCAAAACAAAGCTCACTCGTAAGCTGGCGAAAATGGAGAATGAGGAGATTTCGCGGGAGGAGTTTGAGCAGATGGCGGCGGGCTCGCTGCGCAAGGCGGTGCAGGACGGCAATCTGGAGGAGGGCTCCTTCATGGCAGGCCAGATTTCCGGTATGGTCAAGCAGATTGCACCGGCAAAGGTGCTGGTAGAGCAGCTGATGGGAAGCAGCGAACAGCTTTTGAAATCCTTGATCGAGGAAAGGGGGATTACCTTTGCGTAAGGTTGCAGTGGTAACAGGCGCAAAACAGGGCATCGGCCGCGCGATTGCGATTGCGTTGGCGCGCGACGGGTTTGATGTGGCGGTCAACTGCCGCAATGAACAGAGCGCAGCGGCTGCACGAGAGGTGGTACAAGCGTGTATGGCGTTCGGCGGGGATGCGGATTGCTTTGCAGCGGATGTCTCCGATTTTGAGCAATGCGCCGAGATGGTGCGCAAAATTATGGCGCGGTTTGGACGCATTGACGTGCTGGTGAACAATGCGGGGATCACCCGCGATGGGCTGATTGCGCGGATGAGCGAACCCCAATATGACGAGGTGATCGCCTCCAACCAAAAGAGCGTTTACAATATGACCCGCCAGGTCACGCCGATTATGATGAAGCAGCGCGGCGGGCGGATGATCAATATTACCTCGGTGGTGGGGCTGTATGGCAATGCAGGACAGCTCAACTACGCAGCATCAAAGGCGGCGATTATCGGCATGACCAAGAGCGCCGCAAAGGAGCTAGGCGGACGCAATATTACCGTGAATGCGGTAGCGCCCGGCTTCATTGAAACAGAGATGTCTGGCAAGCTGCCTGAAAAGGCGCGCCAGGCGATGACAGGGGCGATTGCATTGGGCAGGCCCGGCACGCCGGAGGAGGTAGCGGATGCGGTTGCATTCCTCGCCGGTGACCATGCGGGCTATATCACAGGACAAGTGCTGGAGGTTTCCGGCGGGATTACGATGTAAAGGGAGAGTAGAAGATGAGAAGAGTAGTAGTAACCTCAATGGGCGCGATTACGCCGGTTGGATTGAACGTACAGGACACCTGGGAACGGATTGCCGCGGGTAAGCACGGCTTTGCACCGATCAGCTCGTTTGATACCGAGCGGCTGAAGGTAAAAAATGCCGCAGAGGTGAAGGATTGGGACCCGGTTGCGGCAGGACTCAATAAAAAGGATGCGCGCCGGATGGACCGTTACACCCAGTTCGCGATGGCGGCGGCAAAGCAGCTGGTCGAAGGCGCGGGCGACCTCTCGGGCATTGACCCTTATCGTGCGGGTGTGATTGTGGGCAGCGGAATCGGCGGTTTTAACACCACCCTGGAGGAACATACAAAGTTTCTGGAAAAGGGTCCAGGCCGGGTTTCTGCGTTCACCATCCCAATGCTCATTTGCAACATGGCGGCAGGACAGATTGCGATTGAGTATGGCTTTAAGGGCGACAATTTCGCGACGGTTACCGCCTGCGCCACCAGCGCCCATGCGGTTGGCGAGGCATTTCGCAAAATCCGCGACGGTTACCTGGAGCTGGCAATCACAGGCGGCGCAGAGGCTTCGATCAATGAGTTTGCAGTAGCGGGCTTCCAGAATATGGGCGCGTTGACCGAGACGGAGGATTGCGACCGGTTGTGCATCCCGTTTGATAAGGAGCGCAGCGGCTTTGTAATGTCCGAGGGGGCAGGACTGTTGCTGCTAGAGGAATACGAGCACGCGAAAAAGCGCGGTGCCACTATTCTGGGTGAGATTGTGGGCTACGGCGCCACCGACGACGCTTACCACATCACCGGACCGGATCCCGATGGTGCAGGTGCTGCCCGTGCGATGCAAAACGCCTGCAATGATGCAGGGGTGAACACCGATGTGGTGGATTATATCAATGCACACGGCACCTCTACGCCGCTCAACGAGCGCTGTGAGACGGTCGCGATCAAGAAAGCATTCGGCGCACACGCAAACGAGCTGGCGGTCAGCTCGACCAAATCGGTGACAGGACATATGCTGGGTGCAGCCGGCGCGGTCGAGGCGATTGTTTCAGTCATGGCGCTGCGTGAAGGGCTCATTCCGCCAACCGCCAACTATAAGGTGCCGGATGAGGAGTGCGACCTTGACTATGTGACCGAGGGCGCGCGCAAGGCCGATTTGCACTATGTGCTGTCCAATTCGCTGGGCTTTGGCGGGCATAATGCCGCGCTGCTGTTCAAGAAATTCGAGGGCTGATGATGATGGAAATGGAATTTTCGATAGAACAAATTCAGGCACTGCTTGAAGGTGTGCATAAAAACCAGATCAGTGAGCTGCTGCTGGAAAACGATAGCTTCCGGCTGCGTATCCGCGGCGAGCAGGCGGCTGCGGCAGAAGCGCCCGCGCTGACGCCAGCACCCGCAGCGGCCGCTGCGGTTCAGGTGAGCGCGCAGGTTGCAGCTGCTGCGCCGGTGCAGGAGCCGGCGGCTCCGGTACGCTGCATCACCTCCCCGATTGTGGGAACCTTCTATGCAGCCAGCTCCCCGGACACAGAGCCGTTTGTCAAGGTGGGGCAGACGGTTGCCGCAGGCGAGACGGTGTTTATCGTTGAGTCGATGAAGGTGATGAATGAGGTCCCCGCCGACCAGAGCGGCGTTATAGCAGAAATATTGGTCAAGGACGGCGAGCCGGTCGAGTATGGACAGCCGGTTCTGCGGTTGGAATGAGAGGGGTGGCAACATGGCTTTACTGAACAAAGAGCAGATTATGGAGATCATCCCCCACCGCGACCCGTTTTTACTGATTGACGAGATTTTAGAGCTGGAGGTCGGCAAGCGGGTGGTCGCCCAAAAATACATTGCACCCGACAGCTTTTGGTTCCAAGGGCATTTTCCAAAGCATCCGGTGACGCCCGGCGTGCTGATTATGGAGATGCTCGCCCAGGCGGGCGCGGTTTGTGCGCTGTCCATGCCGGAGAATCAAGGCAAGATCGCCTTTTTCGGGGGCATCGACAAGGCGAAATTCCGCCGCCAGGTGCTGCCGGGGGATACCCTGCGGCTGGAGGTTGAGCTGATCAAGCTGCGTGGCAGCTTCGGCGTCGGCAAGGCTGTGGCAACGGTGGATGGCGAGCGCGCCTGCACCGGTGAAATCACCTTTGCGCTGGGTAAATGACAGGAAGGAACGCTGTTATGTTTTCAAAAGTATTGATTGCAAACCGCGGTGAAATTGCAGTGCGTATCATCCGCGCCTGCCGCGAGATGGGGCTGGCGACGGTGGCGGTCTGCTCGACTGCCGACCGCACAGCGCTACATGCACAGATTGCAGATGAATGCGTTTGTATTGGGCCGCCGCCTTCCAAGGACAGCTATCTCAATATGCACGCAATTCTTGCCGCCTGCGAGCAGACCGGCGCAGACGCGATCCATCCGGGCTTTGGCTTCCTATCGGAGAACGCTTATTTTGCGCGGCTGTGCGGCACCTGCGGGGTCAAGTTTATCGGACCATCGCCGGAGTCCATCGAGCTGTTGGGCAACAAGGCCCGTGCGAAGGCGACCATGCGGGAGGCTGGGGTACCGGTGGTGCCAGGCAGCGACGGCGCGGTTGCTGATGAGCAGCAGGCGGCAGAGCTCGCCGCACAGATTGGCTATCCTGTGATGATAAAAGCCTCCGCAGGCGGCGGCGGACGGGGCATCCGCATTGCACATACACCCGAGGAGTTTGCAAACGCCTTCCAGACCGCCCGCAAAGAAGCGGTCGCCTGCTTTGGCGACGGGGATTTATATTTGGAGAAATTTCTGGTCAATCCGCGGCATATCGAAATTCAGGTGCTTGCGGATGAGCATGGAAATGCGATTCACCTGGGCGAGCGTGACTGCTCGGTTCAGCGCCGCAACCAGAAGATGCTGGAGGAATCCCCCTCCCCTGCGCAGGTGATGACCCCAAAGCTGCGGGAACAGATGGGCGAGGCTGCAAAGCGTGCGGTGAAGGCGGCGCATTATGCCAATGCGGGCACCATAGAATTTTTGGTGGACGCGCGCGGTGGCTTCTATTTTATGGAGATGAACACCCGCATTCAGGTGGAGCATCCGGTCACCGAGCTGGTGACCGGCGTAGATATCGTGAAGATGCAGCTGCAAATTGCGCAGGGCGAACCGCTGCCAATCGCGCAGGAGCAGGTGAGCATCACAGGGCACGCCATCGAGTGCCGCATCAATGCGGAAAATCCTGCGCTGGGATTTCGGCCATGTCCGGGTAAAATCCAGGAACTATATATGCCGGGCGGACCGGGTGTGCGCATTGACAGCGCAGTTTATGCCGGCTATGAAATTCCGCCGTATTACGACTCGATGATTGCGAAGCTGATTGTCCACGCCGCCACCCGCGAGGAAGCGATTATGAAGATGCGCTGGGCGCTGGCAGAGTTTTTGGTGGAGGGCGTGGACACGAACATCGAGTTTCAGCTGGCGCTGCTGCACAACCGGTCGTTTGAGCGTGGAAAGTATGACATCGGCTTTTTAGACCGGCTGCTCAGTGAGAATTAACTGCGGCACAGATTTTCACCGAACAATACACTTGTGCAAAAGAGAAATAAGAGAAATTGAGAATAAGAGTAGTTAGGAGGTGTCGGGATGCTGGAGGATCTGTTCTCCAAGGTAAAGGTGCGAGCGTCCTATGACCGGCCGGCGCGCCGCAGAGCAAAAAAGATGAGTATTCCAGACGACCTGATGTATAAATGCCCGCGCTGCGGCAAGGTCATCTTTATGGATGAGTTTTTACAGAACAACAAGGTCTGTATCAGCTGCGGCTATCATGCGCGGCTGCTGGCGCAGGAGCGCATCGAGCAGATTGCCGATAATTTCACCTTCACCGAATATGACCGGCAGATGAAAAGCTGCAACCCCATCCATTTTGAGGGGTACACCGAGAAGCTGTACCATCTGCGGCGCAAAACCGGCCTGCGAGACGCCGTTATTACCGGCGAATGTACCATCATGGGCACCCGTTGCGCGTTGGGTGTGATGGATACGCGCTTTATGATGGCATCGATGGGCTCGGTGGTGGGCGAAAAGATTGCGCGGCTGTTTGAACGCGCGGCAGACAAGAATCTGCCGGTGGTGCTGTTCACCGCCAGCGGCGGCGCACGGATGCAGGAGGGGATTGTCTCGCTTATGCAGATGGCAAAAACAGCGGGCGCGGTCGGGCGGCATTCCCGCAAGGGGCTGCTGTATCTGACCGTTCTGACCGATCCGACCACCGGCGGCGTGACCGCTAGCTTTGCCTCACTGGGAGACATCATTCTTGCGGAACCCAAGGTGCTGGTTGGCTTTGCCGGACGGCGGGTGATCGAGGGCACCATCAAGCAACGGCTGCCGGAGGATTTCCAGTCGGCGGAGTTCGCGTTGCAACATGGGTTTGTGGATTTGATTGTTGAGCGGCAGCAGCTGCGCAGGACGATTGCGCGATTGCTGCGGCTGCATGAGAAGGGGGGCGCACAGGTATGACCGCATGGGAACGGCTGCAAATTGTACGAGAAAAAGGCCGGCCTACCATCCGCGATTATCTTCCGCTGTTGCTTGAGGATTTTGTCGAGCTGCATGGTGACCGCTTGTATGGCGACGATGCGGCGATTTTGGGCGGGATCGGCTCGATCGGCGGCATTCCGGTGACGGTGATTGCACAGGTCAAGGGGCGCGACCTCAAAGAAAATCAGCAGGTCAACTTTGCAATGCCACATCCGGAAGGATATCGTAAGGCGATGCGGCTGGCAAAGCAGGCGGAGAAATTTCACCGGCCGGTGCTGTGCTTCATCGATACACCCGGCGCCTATTGCGGCATCGGCGCGGAGGAGCGCGGTCAAGGCGAGGCGATTGCCCGCAGTATGCTAGAGCTGATGGAGCTGCAAACGCCGGTGCTGTCGATTGTGCTGGGCGAAGGCGGCAGCGGCGGCGCCTTGGCGCTGGGGGTTTGCGATGAGCTGGCGATGTTGGAAAATGCGCTTTATTCGGTGATATCGCCGCGTGGCTTTGCGTCGATTCTGTGGAAGGACGCTGCCCGTGAGCAGGAAGCGGCCGATTTGATGCGCATTACCGCGGAGGATCTGGTGGAGCTGGGAGTTGCAGAGGCGATCATTCCAGAGCCATCCGGCGGCGCCCACAACGATCTGCAAAAGACCGCAAAGGCCATCCGCGCATATATTTTGGAAACATTGCCAAAATATATAAAATTACCTATTGCCAAATTGCTAGAAAACAGGTATGATAAGTTCCGTAAGATAGGCGTATTCACCGAGAAGTGAATGATAGCCTGTAGCATAAAGCTTCAAACGAAATGATAATTAGGAGGAAACTGGTATGGTATTCGAGAAGGTAAGAGAAATTTTGGTGGATCAACTGGACGTCGAGGAGGATGCAGTCACGATGGAAGCGAACATCCAGAGCGATCTGGGCGCAGACTCGCTGGATATCGTCGACCTGGTGATGTCGCTGGAGGAAGAGTTTGACTGCGAAATTCCCGACGAGGAGATTGAGAACATCAAAACGGTTGGCGATGTTGTGAAGTACATCGAGAACAACACCAACGCCTAAAAATAGCGCAGGTGCGTTTTGGGCGGATGAAAAAAGGAAGCTCTGTGGGGGCTTCTTTTTTTATGGAGAGGGAATGCGCATGATCAAAAAAGTGAAAATTACAGTAATGAAGATCGCTTGTTATCAAGATTTAATTGAGGCATATGAAAATCCGATTGCGCACGCCTGCGATATGAAGCTGGGGCAGACCTTTGTCGCAGATGGATGGTGCAAGCCGGAGGGATTTTGTGACAGCGCCTGGGAGAGCATCTCGCCGTTTGTGATGACCCTTGCGCACGGCGGAGAGAACCTTTACGACGGCTGGATGAAAAATCCGAAATCGGCGATGCTCTCCTGTAACGATGGTTTTCGCCCGGTTAGCTTTCTGCTGGAAGCGCTGGAGGAGGATGCTTCATGACATATTTTATGATGAGACAAAATTCCAGGAGCATCCTGCTATCATGCGTCACGAAAAATATGAGCAGTACGAGAAATATAGGGTACGCATCCCACTGAAATGGGGCGGCGAATATCCAGGGCACTCCAAAGCGATTTTAAATGCAATCAGCTTTCGGGACGGGCAGGAGGCGCTGCTGAAAAATACCCTAGGGTTTATCACAGGGCACATACAAACGCTTTATGAGGAAACCTTGGAGGCGATGCTCCCGAAGATGGGTGTGAATTCGTCTTTGACCATGACCGGTTGCTGTTCTGGGGGATGGAAATATGGGGAATGGATTTATAATTATGCCAACCCGTTCTGGAGCAAGAGCAGCTGCGAATTTTTAGATCCCTAATAGACAAGAAGCGATAAAGGAGAACGGATATGAAAGAGATAGGAAGATATGTAACAGGTACCATGATAGGCTATATTGCTTTGTGGTATGCAGGTGCAATGTTCAATTTTTTCCCTTTTGGCGGTAGAGATTTCATCCTTGCGGCGGTGGGATTTACCGGATTCTTGATTACCATTACAATTGTGCTATGTGCCTGTTGGATCATTCAGACAATCCAAAATGACGGAAAATAAGCTCCATGTAAACAAGAAAGATAAAAAACACCCCTTGATTTTTCCTGGGAATTTCGCTATGATAGGGAAATAATAGTAGAGGCAAAAAGGAGCTTAGAAATATGGCAAATCAAAAGAAGATGGTGGAAGCGATCACCGCAATGGATGAGGACTTTGCAAAATGGTATACCGATATTGTGCGCAAGGCCGACCTGGCTGATTATTCATCGGTACGCGGCTGCATGATTGTGCGTCCGTATGGCTGTGCAATCTGGGAGAATATCCAGCATATTCTGGACACCCGCTTTAAGGAGCTGGGGCATGAAAATGTGCAGATGCCAATGTTTATCCCCGAGGGTCTGTTGCAAAAGGAAAAGGACCATGTGGAGGGCTTCGCGCCGGAGGTCGCCTGGGTGACCCACGGCGGCAGCGAAAAGCTGACCGAGCGGCTCTGTGTGCGCCCCACCTCCGAGACGCTGTTCTGTGAGCATTATGCGAAGA
>CAJUJI010000028.1 GCA_910586875.1 uncultured Anaerotruncus sp.
GCGCACTGCCGGTTGCAGACCTTGCAGCCAAAGACAGTGCGCTTTTTCTATGGGTCACCTTCCCGCAGCTCAATGAGGCGTTCCGGGTGATGGAGGCATGGGGTTTCCAGTATAAGACGCTGGCTTTTTTGTGGCTGAAACAGAACCGGAAAGCAGATAGCTGGTTTTATGGGATGGGTTTTTGGACCCGTTCAAACGCGGAGGTGTGCTTATTGGCGACCAGGGGGCACCCGAAACGCCAGTGTGCGGGAATCCATCAGTTTGTGATCTCCCATATCGAGCAGCACAGTAAGAAACCGGACGAAGTGCGGGAAAAGATTGTGAAACTTATGGGTGACGTCCCCAGGGTGGAGTTGTTTGCAAGACAACAGACCCCTGGCTGGGATGTGTGGGGCAATGAAGTGGAATCCACGGTCACGATGCAGGAACGGAATAAGTGATATACAGCATGAATGGAGGTGAATTTACATGCCTTATGTACCCGTACCCAAAGACTTAACGAAAGTCAAGACCAAGCTGGCGTTTAACCTGACGAAACGCCAGCTTATTTGTTTCAGCCTGGCCGCGCTGGTGGGGTCGCCGGTATATTTCCTTACCCGCGGCGCTGTTGGCAACTCGGCGGCAGTGCTGTTGATGATCGGGCTTATGATGCCCTTTTTCTTTTTCGCCATGTATGAGCGGGACGGACAGCCGGCGGAGAAACTTCTGAAAAACAGGCTCCGCTATAAGCTCTGGCCGAAAAAACGGCCATACCGGACGGAAAACCTGTATAAATCCATGTCAAAGAAGGAGGTTACGAAGATTGCCAAAAACCAAACAGCAGGAAGCCCAGGAAAAACGTCTGCAAAGAAACATCAAGCAGGCAAAAAAGGCCAGGGCCGACGCAAAGACAAGCGGAAATAAGACTGTCCGCACCAGGCCGCCTAAAAAGGGCGGCTTTTTTGCCGGGCTGAAAACGGACGCCCCGCAGACGGTCCAGCAGAGTATTCCCTATAAGGAAATGTACCGGGATGGAATCTGCCGGCTGGCGGATAAGCTCTACACCAAGACGGTGCAGTTTTTTGATATTAACTACCAGCTTGCACAGGCGGATGACAAAGCGCAGATTTTTGAGGGCTACTGTGATTTCCTCAATTACTTTGACGCTTCGATCCATGTGCAGCTTACTTTCATCAACCAGCGGGCCAATATGCAGGATTTCGCCCGCAGTATCGACATTCCTATCCGTGGCGACGAATATGACGGAATCCGCAAAGAGTATGGGGATATGTTAAAGGGCCAGCTACAAAAAGGCAACAACGGCCTTACCAAACGGAAATATATCACCTTTGGCATTGAGGCTGACGACCTTCGCACCGCGAAGATGCGCCTGGAGCGGATCGAGGCCGACGTGCTGGCAAATTTCAAGGCCCTGGGAGCACAGGCAAAGCCACTTAATGGGCTGGAACGCCTGGAGCTCCTTCACAGCCAGCTCCACCCGGACGGGCAGGAAAAGTTTCATTTTACCTGGGCGGACCTGCCGAAAACCGGGCTTTCCACAAAGGATTTTATTGCGCCCTCCGGCCTGTCGTTCTCGAATGACGGAAAGACCTTCCGGGTGGCCGACCATTCCGGGGCGGTGTCTTTTTTGCAGATTTTAGCGCCGGAACTGACGGACCGGCTGCTGGCGGAGCTGCTTGACCTGGACGACGCCGTGACGGTGAACCTGCATATCCAGTCCATCGACCAGACCCAGGCGATCAAGAACATCAAACGCAAGATGTCCGATTTGCAGAAAATGACCATTGAGGAACAGAAAAAAGCGGTCCGTGCCGGGTATGACATGGACATCATACCTACCGACCTTGCCACCTACGGCGAAGAAGCAAAAAATCTCCTACAGGATTTACAGAGCCGGAATGAGCGTATGTTTCTTGTGACGGTGCTGGTGGAGAATATCGCTTCCAAACGGCAAAAGCTGTTTAATGATATTCTGTCTGCCTCCGGTATTGCGCAGAAGTATAACTGTGCCCTGAAACGTCTGGACTTCCAGCAGGAGCAGGGCCTTATGTCCTCTCTCGCCTTAGGGTTGAACCAGATTGAAATTGAGCGTGGGCTTACGACAAGCAGCACCGCCATTTTCGTGCCGTTTACGACCTGCGAGCTGTTCCAGGAGGGCGAGGCGCTTTATTACGGCCTGAACGCTTTAAGCAATAACCTGATTATGGCGAACCGCAAGAACTTAAAAAATCCAAAAGGAGTGTATCGTAAAGGAACGGGGATACCCCGAAAACAACAGGCAGTCAGGCCGCAGGCGGCACAGGGGCGCGGGAAAGGACGCGCCAAGGTGATTTTGACGGTAGTATATCACAGACAACCGAATATGGAAAGGGGGCTAATCCTATGCCGGCAGTAACAGCAGACAGAACGACGGAACGCACCGACAAGCCGCTGCACATCACAAAGCGGATTGGCTCCACGACCTACAAGGTGAGCGTTCATTTCAGCAGGACAAGCAGGGAAACCATGAGCGATAAGCTGGTACGCCTGATTGAAAGGGACGCGGTGAAACAGTGAAAACTACACCGAGAGCCACAGTGCCGGACAGCCGGAAAGAGGGAACCATGAGCGACAGCAAGCTGACTATCCTTTACGAGAGATTAAGCCATGAGGACGGGCGGGAAAACGAATCCCTGTCCATCGAGCATCAAAAGGAATATCTGGAGGAATACGCGGCCCGGAACGGCTTTACCAATGTTGTCCACCAGACGGATGACGGCTGGAGCGGCACTCGCTGGGACAGACCCGGATTTTTGCAGATTATGGAGGACATCGAGCGCGGCAACGTGGGCCAAATTTTGATTAAAGACATGAGCAGATTGGGCCGCGACCACTTGCGCGTGGGGCTGTTTCTGGAGCAGCTGCGGGAGCGGGGCGTCCGGCTGATCGCCGTTGCCGAGGGCATCGACACCGCCAAGGGCGAGGACGATTTCATGCCCTTCCGAAACATCTTTGCGGAGTGGCACGCAAGAGATACCAGCCGGAAGATACGGGCGATTTTCGGCGCGAGGACGGCGGTGGGGAAGCACGTCACTGGCGCACTCCCCTATGGCTATCTGCACGACCCGGACGACCGCCAGAAATGGATTTTGGACGAGGAAGCCGCCCCCGTTGTGAAGCGTATCTTCCAAGGCGTGATAGAGGGCAAGACCCTTGCCAAAATTTCAGAGGAATTGACCGCCGAGCGGATACTCACTCCCGCCGCCCATTGGAGGGCCATCGGGGAGCGGGTGAGCATGGGCGCGTCGGGCGCAGACCCCTACAAGTGGGCCACCGCCACACTCATTCAAATTCTGAAAAAAGAGGAATATATGGGCTGGACAGTCCTCAACAAGACCGCCACGGAAAGCTACAAATCCAAGAAGCGGGAGGCCACCCCGCAGGAAAACCGCCTGATTTTCAAGGACGCTCACCCCGCCATCATTGACGAGGAAACATGGAATGTCGTTCAGCGTCTGCGGGAAACCAAGCGCGTCCGGGAGCGCATCGGCGGCGAGCCGAACCCGCTGACCGGCGTTCTGTATTGCGCCGACTGCGGACAGAAGATGTACCACAAGCAGGGCAGCACCGGCAGGCCCGACCAGCCCCACCATGAGTATGTCTGTTCCAGCTACCGCCACTATTCCCGAAGCTGCACCTGTCACTATATCCGCGTCAGCGTTGTGGAAAGCCTGGTGCTGGAAGCTATCCGGCGGGTCAGCGGATATGTGCGGGAGAACGAGGCGGAGTTTATCAAGCGTGTCCGGGAAAAATCGGAGTTACAGCAGGAGGCGGCGGTAAAAGAGAGCCGCAAAAAGCTGTCAAAAGCCAAGCGGCGGCGGGAGGAAATCAGCGGCTTGATAAAAAAACTTTATGAAGCCTACGCCACGGGGAAGATACCCGAAAACCACTTTTCCGAACTGCTGACCGGCTACGACACCGAGCAGAAAACCCTTGACGGGGAAATCGAGAGGTTACAGGCCGAAATCGACCGCTACAACACCGACAGCGTGAGGGCGGACAAGTTTATCGAACTGGTGAAGCGGCACACCGAGTTTACCGAGTTTTCCGCTTCCCTGCTGAATGAATTTGTGGAGAAAATCATCGTCCACGAGGCCACCAAAGTAAACGGGGTGCGGGAGCAGGAGGTTGAAATCTATCTGAACTTTATCGGCAAATTCGACCTGCCCGAACAGGAGGAACAGCTGGAGGAACCGCCGGTAAGAAAGAGCAGGAAAAAGCGCCGCCACGAAATGACGGAGGAACAGCGGGCGGCTTTGCGTGAGCGGGACAAGGTACGCTATGCCCGAAAGGTAGCCGCCAAGAAAGCCACCGAGGAAGCACAGCGGGCGGCAATCCTGAAAGGCACAGCCTACGAAATCAGGCCGCAGGAAGCCGGAGCCGCCCATGCCGCCATCTGAACCCCACCGAGCCGCCATGCCAAAAAGAGCGTGGCGGCTTTTCCATTCCTATCCATTCCAGACCGAAAAATTGAAAGGAGAAATTGACAATGGCAAAGACCAAAATTGAGAAAATCGCAAGCATCGAGGAAGAAATCAAGCAGCTTGAAAACAAGAAAAAGCGGCTGATCCAGGAGCAGAAAGAGCAGGAGCGCAAGGACAGGACAAACCGGCTCTGCAAGCGCATGGGGCTTTTTGAAAAACTGCTGCCCGACACTATACCGCTGACCGAGGAACAATTCCAGACCTTCCTTGAAAAAACCGTACTAACCGAACACAGCCGCCACATACTGGACGGATTGACCGCCCAGAACGCCGCCACAGCCCCCGCACAGGGCGCGGGAACGGCGGTGAGGGGTAAACACCCAGCCCACCATCAAGACCACCCATACAGCGCAGGAGGACGGCGCAGACGGGGGCGCAGCGCAAGGGTAACGGGCCTTTGAAGCAAGGTCGGGAGGAGTGGGTTATTTAATTTTAGTCGGTTTGATTTTCTTGTTGATACGCTATCGAAATACCCATATTCTCCCGACCCCAAGTACAATATCCATCATATGTTTCATCAAGATCTGGGGTCTGGTCAGGGAATAAAGCAGGAAAGATTGAAATGCTGTAAATTCCTGCACTTACTCCTTGACTTGTATCTTCTGGAATATCGCGAATATCACATCGGTATAGTCCACTGTCAGTGTGTAGGTAGAAGAACATTTCCCGCAAGTTAGCTTTGACACCATTGATATATTGTGCGCTCTGCATCCAAGTATAAGGTTCCCAAGATATAACCTTGTCGTCCATAAAGCTTATCAGTTCCGATGCTTCTTCCTGCAATCCATTTGCGGTATCCCTTACTACTGGGGAAAATACTTTGAGGATGCCGTCAGTATCCCCTTGGTCTATCAGTTCTACCAGTTTTTCCATAGGCAAGGGAGCAACTAAGAAATCCTCTGTATCCTGACCAACTCGGTAAACGACTAAACTACCATACTGTCCGCTGTGACCATATTCAATATCCAGTCCTATGGGATAGATAGAGATGCTTGAAAATCCCACTACATTCTGATCTTCTGAATTATTTGGTACATCACGAATACAACATGTGTAAACTCCACCATTTGTCTGAACACTATATGTTGCTGACCGCGTTTCCGTATGTATACCGTAGTGGCTGTCCCCTATACTATAAGACCCAGTGAAATCCCAGGACACAACATTTTCACCCAAAAAATGGACTAATGCTTCAACTTCTATGTAGAGATTATCATTATCTTCTTTTACAGCTTGAGAAAACACTTCGTAGATACTGTCAATATCCCCCGCCTCTACCAGTTCCATCAGCTTTTCCATCGTTTTCCTTGGAACATTGAATGGCCTGTATTCTCCGTCTACTACAAACTCCGTTTGTTCTGGTGGTGTGAAGCCAATCATACCTCGTTGGCAACCACAAAGCAATACACAGAGCAAAAGCGAGAAAATCACATTAAAATACCTTATAATCTTTGTTGAACACATAAAATTCCCCCACTGTTGTTTGTGTTTAGCTTACCACAACTGCCGCCATTTTTCCGCCACTATCCATCAGAGAATTTCAAAGTATCAACCTTGCTCCTGCCAAATTGGCGGGAGCATTTTTCATGGAAATCGTATGACGAACCGGCGCAGACGGAAGCCGGAACGGGGCGCAAGGGTAACGGGCTTGCGCCCCTACCCCTGCCCCCGGCAAGGGCGCACTTATATACCACATGAATGTGGTATGTGCGGTCTTGCAGACGGCGTTTTGTGCCTCTCGGCACAAAAGGACGGGGGAACGACCCACAGAAAGGAGGTCAGCCTGTGGCAATCTACCATTGCAGTATCAAAGTCATATCCCGCGGCAAGGGCAAGTCCGCCGTTGCCGCCGCCGCTTACCGGGCGGGGGAGAAACTCACCAACGACTTTGACGGAGAAACCCACGACTACACCCACAAGGGCGGCGTTGTCCATACCGAGATTTTACTCCCCGGCCACGCCCCCGCCGCCTTTTCTGACAGGGCGGTTTTGTGGAACGCGGTGGAGAAAATCGAGAAAGCGAAAAACGCCCAGCTTGCAAGAGAAATTGAAATTGCCCTGCCCCGTGAATTGACAAGGGAGCAGGGCATTTCTCTTGTCCGCGAGTATGTGAAAGAGCAGTTTGTCAATGCGGGAATGTGCGCCGACTTTGCCATCCACGACACGGGCGGCTGCAATCCCCACGCCCATATCATGCTGACAATGCGCCCCATCCAGCAGGGCGGCGCGTGGGGAGCAAAGCAGAAAAAGGAGTACATTCTTGACCCGCAGGGGAAGAAAATCTATGACCCGAAAAAGCGGCAGTACAAGTGCAAGGCCGTCCCCGCCACCGACTGGAACGAGCAGACCAAGGCCGAGGAATGGCGGGCGGCGTGGGCGCAGCTTTGCAACCGGGCGTTGGAGCAGTACGGACACACCGAGCGCATCGACCACCGCAGTTATGAGCGGCAGGGCATCGACCAGATACCCACCGTCCATTTAGGCGTTGCCGCTTCCGCTATGGAGAAGCGCGGCATCCGCACCGAGCGCGGCGATCTGAACCGGGAAATCGAAGTTTCAAATCAGAAACTCCGGCAACTGAAAGCCCGTATCACCAAGCTGCAAAAGTGGCTGAAAGAGGAACAGGAGAACACCGAGCCGCCCACCCTTGCCGACTATATCCAGGGCATCCTGTCCCGCAGGGCGCGGGAGGGGAAATCGCAGGTTTCCCAATCCATCTATAACCTCAAGGACGCGGCGAAAATGCTGAACTTCCTGCAAGCCAACAACATCATGGACATGGCGGGGCTTGATGAAAAATTCAAGTCCATGATAGGGGAACAGCTTGACATTCAGCACAAATTGAAACCCATTGACCGGCGGTTAGGCACTCTGAAAAAGCACATCGAGCAGGCCGAGATTTATTTTAAGTACAAGGGGAAAAAGCCGCTGACCGAAGCCGAGCAAATCCTGTTTACGGCGGCGCACGACTATCTGAAAGGCGTGATGAACGGCAAGACCGCCCTGCCGGTAAAGGCATGGAAAGCGGAGTATGCCAAGCTGACCGCCGAACGGGAAACGCTCAACCGGCGGTATCTTGCGTTGAAAGAAGAAGTGAAAGAAGCCGAGCAAATCCGAAAGAGCGTTTACAGTATCTTGCGGCAGGAACAGAGGGAGCAACAGCCCCGCAGGGCGCGGGATATGGAGCGGTAACAGACAGGGCGGCGGGGTAGTTACCGCCGCCCTACTTTAGTTTTCTGATAACGGAAATTTGTTTATAATTCTGTTATGTTGAGCATCTTCTGCGCTCTTTCAAATTCCGTTATCAACTGTTCTCCCACCACAAATATCTCTTTTTTCCACGGGTGCCCATACAAACCGATTGACCAATCAAATGATACAAAAAAATGATAATCGCCATCTGGATAATAACTCGGAAAATATACATTACAGTTTCGCTCTGCATCATAAAACCAATAATCTAACGGTACTTCTTCGCATGGATTATAAATAAAACAATCATGTCGCCAGTCCAAGGCACACATATTTGTGGCATTTACTCTGCAAAAAATAGAGTTTACAATTTTTTCTTGTTCTTCCGTGAAGAAACCATTCAAATGATATTTCTTATAGCTCATTGGCAATGAAAGCCATGGTTTTGAATTGATTTCACAAGAAGGATAAAACTGGAAATCGTAGCATATTTTATCCCAAATGGCGCTGTATTTGTTATAATCCAAAATTATTTCCATATTCCATTTCTTTAAGGCTAATCAATTTTTCACTTTTTGTAATTCCTGGTTTTGTTGCCTACACTGGAAAAACTATACCATATCCCATTAAAAAAAGCAACTTATTTCCGTTCCGACTATCCAGACCGTCAAGGCCGAGTAGTATTTTTTGCTTCGCAAAAAATCTCCACCCTTCCCCCTTGACCGTCTGGATTTTTGCCGTTGCCATTTCGCCGCCGAAAACGGGGAACAGGATTTGACAATCCTGCCCCCGCTTTCGGCCGCTCCATTTTAACGGCAAAACCGTCTGCACTACTGCGGCGGCTGACGGTAGGTTTTGCGGTGGCTCTGCCCCCGCGCCCCCGGCCTCTCCCAAAGAACAGAATAAGGGCAAGTGCGTAACCGGCGGGCGTGGACATTTAGACTTGCGGCGCAGCCCCCAAACCCGCATGAATACGGGCTTCCTGGTGCGCTCCAAGCCCCGGTGCGGGGCGGGGTAAGGGTTTTATACTACCCACCCCCGAAAACGGCTTTTAACCGTCCGCGGGGCTTTTCCCGCCTGATTTTTCCCATCCCTTGAAAAGTTCCTCTTGACAAAAATCCTAATGGCCCGTTTCTGGGAACGCCTGGCAGCGGCAAGTCCTTCTCTGCCAAGCGTGAGATCGTCAACGTGTTCCTTTTAACGGAGGATGACATCATCATTGCAGACCCGGAAAATGAGTACGGGCCTCTGGTACAACAGTTCGGAGCCCAGGGGCAGGTCATTGACATTTCCCCGACTTCCACAAACTATATCAATCCAATGGACATTAACCTGGACTATTCGGATGATGAAAACCCCATCACACTGAAAAGCGATTTTATTCTGTCGCTGTGTGACCTTATTATTGGCGGCAAGGAGGGACTTTCCCCGATTGAGAGAACCATTATTGACCGCTGCACGAGGCTTGTGTACCGGAATTACCTGCAGGACCCCCGCCCGGAGAATATGCCGGTCCTGGGAGACCTGTACGGGCTGCTTTTGAAACAGTCTGAACCAGAGGCACAGAATATCGCTACGGCACTGGAAATCTACGTCAACGGCTCCCTGAATGTATTTAACCATAGGTCTAACATTGACATGAACAACCACCGGGTACTCTGCTTCCAGCTCAAATCTCTGGGCAAGGCCCTGAAAGAGATCGGGCTTCTCATTATGCAGGATGCCGTGTGGAACCGTGTCACCGCCAACCGCTCGAAGCATAAGACGACCTGGTTCTATATCGACGAATTCCATCTCCTTTTGAAAGGGCAGACCGGAAGTTTCAGTGTGGAAATTTGGAAAAGATTCCGTAAATGGGGCGGCATACCCAGCGGCCTGACCCAAAATGTGAAGGACCTGCTGGCCTCCCGCGAGATCGAGAACATCTTTGAGAACTCGGATTTTATCTACATGCTGAACCAGGCCCAGGGAGACCGGCAGATTTTGGCAAAACAGTTGGGGATTTCCCCGCACCAGCTTTCCTATGTGACCCATTCCGGCCCTGGCGAGGGGCTTCTGTTCTTCGGGAATGTGATTATCCCCTTTGTCGATCATTTTCCAAAAGACACCCTGTTATACAGCGTACTCACAACACGGTCTGATGAAGTGGCAGGTGCGTAAATTCCCGAAAATAAAAATGACTGGAGGTGATAACAGTGCCGCGGGACAAAGAATTTCAGAGGAAAAAGAAAGATACCCGGATGCCGGTTCGTGATTCCCATGCGGAGGAACGTATGGACACCCGGCAGAGCGAACAGGATTTTAACCTGCTGCGGGCCAGGGACGCCCCTTCTCCTTCGGGAACGGCCCGGAGCCGGAGATATGAAACCGCAGCACAGCAGGCAGCGGATGATACACAGCCTTCCAAAGCGGATATGCCGCAGCAGACGGATATTTCCATATCGAAACATTTGGAAGGCAGGGATATGGATCATGAGCCGGCAGGGGCACCTGAAACACGGAACCCTCTGGAACCAAGAACTTCTGCACCGGAATCGCGCCGGAGGGATTTCAGATATGAAGATTTCCGGCGTGAGGATTCTGGCACAGGGCACTCCACACAGAGGGAACCCGGACAGGCAGAACGCCATTCCCGGATGCACCAGCACGGCAATCAGTACCAGCAGCGTTTCCAAGAGGCGGCAAAAGCCGAGGAACCAAAGGAGAAACCGCCGGAGGCAGCCGAAGGAGAACCAAAACGGCCTTCCAAGCTGGAATTTACCGCTGACGAACTCCCACCGGAAACAGCGGATAAGAAACTTACGAAAGCCCGACGGAAGGCAGAACGGACAGCAGAAAAACTGGAACGGGCGGAAAACCGCCTTCCTGCCCGCCGTAAGCTGCGGATGGAAACATCTTCTGATCCCGATACGGGCAAGGCCAAAAAGCGCCTGAAATTTGAAAAGGAGGTAAAATCCCAGCGGGCCCATGTCAAGGGTCCCGTTCCGATGCGCCCGGTAAAGGCCGGCGCAAATACGGCTATCGGTTACGCCCATAAAAAGATTTACCAGGCGGAGGATGAAAATGTCGGCATTAAAGCGGCCCACCGCACCGAGCTTGTAAGTGAGTCGGGGCTGCGCATGGCATATCACAGGCATAAGACGGCGCCGTACCGCAGGGTGGCAAAATTACAGCAGAGATCAGCCAGGGCCAATGCCCGGCTTGCCTACCGTCAGACCTTGCATGACAGCCCGGAGCTGAAGAAAAACCTTCTTGCCCGGATGTGGCAGAAACAGAAGATAAAAAGACAGTATGCCAAAGCAGCCAGAGAGGCGAAAAAGGCAGGAAAGCGGGCAAAGGACACCGCCGTTACCACGGAAAAGATCGCTGCCGGAGTGGTCCGTGCTGTCAGGCACCACCCGGTCATATGCGGGATCGTGATCCTGCTCCTTCTGGTATTTTTCCTGATCGCGTCCCTGTTTTCTTCCTTTTCCAACCTGGGGACCGGAGGGCTGGGGAGCCTTGCAGCCTCTACCTATCTGGTGGACGATGCGGACATCAACAATGCGGAGCTTGTTTATACCGAGTGGGAAACGGACCTGCAGATGCAGGTTAACCGTGTGGAATCGGACCGGCCCGGCTATGACGAGTACCGCTATAATATCGGCCCCATTGAGCACGATCCCTATGTCTTAATGGGGTACCTCACTTCTGCCTATCAGAATTTTACCTATGCGCAGATTGAGGGCGTCCTCCGGGAGCTGTTTAACGGGCAGTATTCCCTGTCTTTTTCAGAAGAAACGGAAACCCGCTACCGGACAGAAACCAGCGTTGACCCGGAGACCGGCGTGGAAACAGAGGAAGAAGTGCCTTATGAGTGGCACATCCTGAATGTAACGCTTACTTCTACGCCGCTTGAAAACTTGGTTGTCTCACGCATGAACGCAGACCAGAAAGAAATCTGCGAGATTCTGTTGCAGACCAAAGGCAACAGGCAGTATGTAAAAAATGTATTTGGCACGAACTGGCTGCCCTATGTCACCAGCTATTACGGCTACCGGGTACACCCGATCAGCGGGGGAAAGAACTACCATACCGGCGTTGACATCGGGATGCCCCAGGGCACGGAGATTTTAGCCGGGCATGACGGCACGGTCACGCTGGCCGGTGAAGCCGGCGGATACGGCCTGTGCGTTGCCATTGAGGGCGAGGCTTATGAGGGGCACTCCCTCACCACCAAATACGGCCACTGTTCACAAATTCTTGTATCTGCCGGACAGGAGGTAAAGGCCGGGGATGTGATCGCGAAGGTCGGCAGCACCGGAAATTCCACCGGGCCGCACCTGCACCTGGAGGTGCTGGTTGACGGCCAGTATATGAACCCTTTGTATTTTGCCGATACCGGCGATACCAGCGAGCGGCATTTACCGGAGGCAGGCGCAGGCGGCGGAGGGAACTATTTTGACTATGACGTCCCGCCGGAGGCCCTTGCAGATGAAAAATTTGCCGCTATGCTCGCGGAGGCCGAAAAGTATTTAGGCTATCCGTATGTATGGGGAGGCGCAAGCCCTTCCACTTCCTTTGACTGTTCTGGCTATGTTTCCTGGGTAGTCAACCATTGCGGCGTGGGCTGGAACTTCGGACGGCTTACCGCGGACGGGCTTTTAGGTGTGTGCACGCCTGTATCAAGCGCGGATGCAAGGCCCGGCGACCTGATATTCTTCCAGGGCACCTATAATACCAGCGGCGCAAGCCATGTGGGAATCTATGTGGGTAACGGGATGATGATCCATTGCGGGGACCCGATCTCCTACGCGAACATCAACACAAGTTACTGGCAGCAGCACTTTTATACATTTGGGCGTCTGCCCTGACAGATTGGAGGTAATAAATTGAACCCTAAGATTGAGAAACTGGAGAAAGAGATCGACAAGACAAAAACAAAGATTGCGGAGATGCAGGCCAAGCTCCGCGACCTGGAAAAGCAGAAAACGGAGCTGGAGAATACCGATTATGTGGCGATTGCCCGCAGCTTCCATCTGACACCCCAGCAGCTGGCCGAATTTCTGAAATCGCAGCAGTCCGTCCCGTCCGGGGATGGCCCGCTGCAGAAACAGGAGGACATGAATGAGGACTAATAAAATCTCTCTGCTACTGGCGCTTGTGCTTGTCATAAGCGCCATCGCTTTGCCCCTGACGGCTTATGCTGCCGGGGACAAAGATACCACACCGCCGGAGCTTGCGGCTTCTCTGGACGGCGACACGCTGAAAATAGAAAGCAGCGACGATCATTCTGGCGTAGAGGCGGTCTTTGTGGACGGGAACCGTATCAACTCCCTAACCAATGGGGCGGCTTCCGTCACATTAAAGGATTATGCCGACACAGGAAAACAGGTAAGCGTGTACGCCCAGGATTATGCCGGGAACCGCTCAAAGACCGTGAAGTTTGAAAATCCCTATTATGAGGAACCGGCGCCCACGGTACCGCAGAACCAGAGCAGCACGGCGGTAAAACCGGCACAGACCCAGGCTGTTTCTTCCGGCAGTACTAATAATAACACCCCAAGCAACAATTCCGGCAGTAATGCTTCCGGGAATGGCTCTAATGCAGGTACGAATACGGGCACCAATGCCAGCAGTAATACAGCCTCCGGCACAAATGGCGGCAGCTCCAATTCCCAGGAGGAAACAGGAACCACTTCCTCTATCCCGGATGGCGCGTTTACCCCGGAAGGCACCGGCACGGTGTTAGATACGGCCACCGGCGCAGATGGGGATAAACAGTTTTACACCATTACCACCGAGGCCGGGAATGTGTTCTATCTTATCATTGACGGAAAGCGTGACGACAACAACGTGTATTTCCTGAACGGTGTTACCGAGGCTGACCTGATGGCCCTGGCGGAAAAGAACGAGGGCACCATGAGCGTGATCCCGGCAGAGGACGTCTGCACCTGTACAAATAAATGCGAGACCGGCGAAGTCAATACCGCTTGCCCGGTCTGCAAGAACGACCTGAAAGGCTGCTCTGGAAAGGAAAAACCTACGGAGACAGAGGAACCCGCACAGACCGAACCGCCGAAAAAGGACAATGGCAGCGCCGGCACGATTATCTTTATTATCGTTGCCCTGCTAGCGGTAGGCGGCGTTGGTTATTATATGAAGATCGTCCGTCCGAGGCAGCAGGCAGAGGATGACGAAGATTTTGAGGATGGCGGGTACGGAGAAGGCTTTGACCCGGATGAAGCCTATGGAGAGCCGGAATATCTCTCCGAGGATGATTTTGACGACAGAATCAATAATGAACATGAGGACAGCGAGTAAAGCTGTCCTTTACTATTTTAAGAAAGCGAGGATATTTCATGGAGAAAACAACAATCCATTACCGTAGCGGCGTAAAGCGGCTGCTGGCATTTCTTCTCTGCGCAGTATGCGTCTTTGGGATGATCCCTACCCAGGCGTTCGCGTTTTCGCCGGGACAGAAAGCAAGCTCCTGGCTGGGCGATCAGTATGTGGGGTCTGACGGGCAGCATTATTATGCGCCGGCGCCTTACACCTACCTTGTTTACAATTCTGATGGAACGATGGATGTGCGCAGCAGTTCCGGGGGCAACGCTTACCGACATTATATGCTGACAGCTTCGGACGGGAGCAGCCAGCATGTCTATTGTGTGGAGAGCGGCATTGCCTATAACACTTCTGACAATACCTATACATCGGAAAGCGGTACGAACAGCAATTACTTAAACCTCCTTCCGGCAGAAGCACGCCGGGGCATTACCCTGACGGCGATCTATGGCTGGAAACCCGGCGCTTCCCTCCCTGTGTCCGGCATTAACGAGGACGATTATAAAATGGCGACACAGATCATCCTCTGGGAGTATCAGCAGCAGCTTCGGAGTGACCCTTACAGCCGGCACGGGAACGGCCAGGCAAACGCAGACCAGTATTTCAGCGTGATTGCCGGACGTCCTGCGGAAAAAGCCTACAACTGGATTCTTTCACAGGTTGCCTCCCATTCCACGGTTCCCTCCTTTACTTCCACGAAGAAAAGCGAAGCCCCGGAGCTGGAACTGAAATGGGACACGGAGAAAAAAGTCTATACCCTGACCGTCACGGACACCAATAACCTGAAAATCAACCTGGAGACCCTGAAAGGCAGCGGCGTTTCCGTCACAAGGAGCGGGAACAAGTACACGTTCACCAGTAAGAACATGATTATGGACCCTGTCGCCTTTGAATTCCGAAAGGACATCCCGGTTGCAAATGACATGCTGATCTGGGGGAGACCGGGCTACCAGACCATGATGACCGGAGCCAGCGACCCGGTCTCCTTCTTTGTAAAGGTCAAGACCGAGACCTACGGCACCGCAAAGATTGTCAAGACCAGCGAGGACGGCATTGTGTCCGGGATTCCTTTCCAAATCACCGGCACGGACATCCTGGGGAACAAGGTGGATGAAACCGTCACTACCGGGGAAAACGGGCAGATCAGGGAAAAGCTGCTGCCCGGCACCTATCTGGTGAAGGAGCTGCCGGTGGACCGCTATGTAACCCCTTCCGCGCAGTATGCCACCATTGAAAGCGGACAGACCGCCACGGTCCATTTCAGCAATATCCTGAAAAAATTCCGCGTCCATGTGGTAAAGAGCGATGCAGATACCGGCACCGCCCAGGGCGACGCCACCCTTGCAGGGGCAGTTTACGGGATTTATAACAATGGCGAACTGGTAGACACCTATACCACCGGGCCGGACGGCAGCTTTATGACCCGGTACTATGTCTGCGGCGATAACTGGACCGTGCGGGAGATTGAGCCGAGCACCGGCTACCTCCTAAACGATACGGTCTATGAGGTGGGCGCTTCCCCGACGCTCTATGAAGTGGAGCTGAACACCACCGAGAGCCAGGTCACGGAAACGGTCATTTACGGAAACATCCAGCTTGTGAAGCATACGGACGACCTGGACCCGGATGTGTCCAGGGATGAAAATACGGACGAGCCCAATGAGGGCGTCATTGATCGCCCGGAGGCCGGCGCGGTTTTTGAAGTCTATCTGAAAGCGGCTGGCAGCTATGACGCAGCGAAGGAAAGCGAGCGTGACCTGCTCACTACCGATGGGGACGGCTTCGCTTCCTCCAAAATGCTTCCCTACGGACATTACACGGTGCACCAGGTTTCCGGCGAGGAAGGGAAAGCCTTTATCCCGGATTTTACGGTCTTTGTTTCCTCCAACGGGCAGACCTACAGCTATATCCTGAATAACCGCGCCATCACGGCACGGCTGAAAGTGGAGAAATGCGACGCGGAGACCGGCAATATTATCCCGATGACGGGTACCGGCTTCCAGATCAAGGATTTGTCTACCGGGGAATTTGTCACCCAGGATATTTATTATCCGAACCCGGAAACCCTTGATACTTTCTATGTTTCGGATGAAGGCTGGCTGATGCTGCCGGAGCCTCTGCACACTGGAGATTATGAGCTTTACGAGGTGGCGGCACCTTACGGGTATGTGCTTTCCAGCGAGCCGGTACCGTTTACCATTGACGGCAGCGAGGCCGTTGTCACGGTTACACAGTACAATATGCCGCAGAAGGGGCAGCTTACCATCACTAAGACCGGCGAGGTATTCGCTTCCGTCCAGGAGAACGATGGGCTGTACCAGCCGGTATATGAAGTAGCCGGGCTTCCTGGTGCGGTCTATGAAGTGATTGCGGATGAAGATATTTACACTGGTGACAGTACGCTCAGGGCGGCAAAAGATACCGTTGTGGAAACCCTTACCACCGGGGAGGATGGAACCGCCCAGAGCGGGCTTCTCTATCTTGGCCGCTACCGTCTGGAAGAACGCCAGGCGCCAGAGGGGATGGTCTTAAATACCCAGCCGGAATATGCGGAGCTTACCTATGCGGGGGAAACCGTGGAAGTGACGCAGACCGCAATTGGCCTTTATGATGAGCGCCAGAAGGTGGATGTGACCCTGTTCAAAGCACTGGAGACGGACGAGCTGTTTAGGCTTGGCATGAATGAGGAATACAAAGACATTTCTTTCGGGCTGTATGCTTCCGCAGACCTGGCGGCTCTTGACGGCAGCGTGATCCCGGCAGGTGGGCTTTTAGAGGTGGTTTCCATCTCCGCAAATGAGGCGGGTGGCTATGGTGCTTCCTTTGCCTCCGACCTGCCTTTTGGCAACTACTATGTGAAGGAACGCACCACAAACAATGCCTATATTCTCTCTGATACGGAATATCCGGTTATCTTTGAGTATGCCGGCCAGGACGCGGCGCTGGTCCAGATTCTTGTGAATGAGGGCGAGGTTGTTTCCAATGACCTGCTGCGGGGGCGTGTGGACGGCGGGAAAGTCGGTGAAAACCCGGAGGGCGGCGAAGATGTGAAGCTGGCCGATGCGGTCATGGGTCTGTTTAAGCCCGATACAGAAGAATTTACCGGGGAAAATGCACTGCTTACCGTTACCACTGCGGAGGACGGCAGCTTTTCTTTTGAGAATATCCCTTACGGCCACTGGATCGTAAAGGAGATTTCTTCTCCGGCGCTTTATACGGTAAGCCCCGAACAGCACCATATCTATATCGGTGTGGACGGCCAGAGCATTGAAATCAAAGTGGAAAATACCCTGATCCGCGGCAGCGTGCAGGTGATGAAAACCGAAGCGGTAGACGAGCCTTCTTCTGTGGAGAAGGAGGACAAAGATAATAACACCTTCCTGCGTTTCCTCTCCGGTGCGGTGTTCGATCTGTATGAGGACGCCAACGGCAATAAGGAATTTGATTCCGAAGATACGAAGATTGGCACGCTGAAGGAGACGGATGCGGGCTACCACACCGCGGAGGGCCTTCTGGCAAAGGGCTATTTCGTAAAGGAAAGCAAGGCACCGGAGGGCTACCAGCTTGACGAAAACGCCTACTACTTTGAGATCACCGAGGACGGCCAGGTGGCGGTTGTGGAAAACGGCGAGGCCGGACGGGGCTTTACCAATGAGGCGTACCGAGGAAACCTGAAAATCACGAAGGATTCCAGCGACGGGCGTAAGGATGGGTTTGCTTTTGAAGTTAAGAATGCGGACGGCTCCTACTGTGAGACCTTTACCAGCCCGAAATCCGGCGTGATCGAGGTCAAAGGGCTGCATGTCGGCATTTATACCGTAACGGAAATCTCCAACCGGGCAAGTAAGGACTATATCATTCCTGATGCTGCCACCGTGGAGATCAAAGCGGACGAAACCGCAACGGTCCAGTTCTTCAATGAAAAGCCAGAGAAACCGACTACCCCGGATAATCCGAAAACACCGTCCAATCCGTCCACACCGTCTAATCCTGATAAAGCGGTACCGCAGACTGGGGATGATTCCTGTATGGCGGGCTTCTGGCGCTGGCTGTAATTGGCGGTGGGCTGTTTGCCGTGGTCTATTTCAAAAAGGGAAAGTACAGCAGAAATACCCCTAAGAGAAAAGCTGTTGGTATTGTGGTGGTTTCTTTCTGCGGATTGCTGGCGCTTGGCAGCGAGTTCCTGATGGTACGCGACCTTAACCAGTATTCAGAGAGCGCCGGAGCCTATGAGGACATTGCTTCCCATGTAGAGCTGCCGGAGCAGACCGAAGCGCCGGAGGACGATAATGTAGAAACGGAACCTGCCGGGGAGGACACTTTTGTGGTCCTCCCCACAGTGGATTTTGATGCGCTCCGGGAAACCGGGCCGGACATTATCGGATGGCTTACCCTTCCTGATACGGCCATTAACTACCCGGTGACACAGACAGATGATAACGAGTATTACCTGCACCACTTGTATGACGGCACCTACAATAAGGTGGGATGCCTGTTTGCGGATTATGAGAACAAAGCGGATTTTTCTGACCGGAACACCATTATTTACGGGCATAACATGCGGGACGGCTCCATGTTCGCCGCCCTGAATGAGTATGACGAACAGAGCTACTTTGATACCCATAAGCAGATGTACCTTGTGACCCCGGAGGGCGGTTATCTCTGTGAGATTTTCGCAGCGTTTGTGGCAAAGCCTTCCGAATCTGGCAGCGATACCTCTCCCTGGCGTCTTAGCTGGAAGGATGACGGCTCTTATACGACCTGGCTTACCGCTATGGCAGAGCGTTCCGTTGTGGAAACGGACGTCACGGTGACAAGCAGCGATAAAGTGCTGACCCTTTCCACCTGTACGCCCGGAGGCGCGAGCCGCTTCATCGTCATGGCTAAGCTGGTGGAAGTAAACAACTGAACAGAGTGAAAACCGGTGCGGGAGCATGTGCTCCCGCACCGGTCATTTACAAGGAGGATTTTTTCTATGGTGAATACCATTGTTTCGATACCCGGCTATGTGCACCTGTACCGCTCCCTTCTCCGGTTCTATGACATGCCGGAAAATGAGATCAGGGAAATGCTGTACCTGTTGAACACGGCCAACCTGGACTGCTACGAGTATTACCACCCAGAGCGGGAACTGGTTGAGAGCGGCCCGGTAGCCTTCTGCCACTGGCTGGAGACGATGGACTGCCGGCCCTACCGCACGGAGGTACAGCTTTATAAGTCGCTGCTGTTCCTACAGCGCAGCGTGGACCGGGATCTGATTGTGACCGCCCAGCGGGAGGCATTGCAGACGCTTAGATGTATTATCTCCAATATCAAATACCGCTTCTACAAGGCTTATGAAATGGAGATCGAGGACAAGCGGATCGTGTACGGGGAATGTACCTATCGCCTGGTTCCCAGGGAGGACGAGCCCAGCGTATGCTTGATGCACGACTGGATTTATCTTCCCTCTGCTTAAAAATGTCCCGAATAATATATAATATTCGGGACAAAAAGAGGTGAGCAAAGTGGCAAATGGATATTCCAGGCAGATTCAGGAGCGAATTGGCGCAGCGGCAGAAGGAACTGTTTTTGTAAATTCTGATTTTGCTGATATTGCTGATACGGAAACCATAAGACGGAACCTGAACCGGCTTACACAGGCAGGTACGCTCCGGCGGATTTTGAAAGGTGTTTATGAGAAGCCGGAATACAGCGAAATGCTGAAAGAATATGTAGCGGCGGACCCGGAGGCGGTAGCAAAAGCGCTGGCCCGGAACTATCACTGGACGATTGCTCCCTGTGGGAATACGGCGCTGAACCTGTTAGGGCTTTCCACGCAGGTAACAGCGGTATGGTCCTATATCAGCGACGGTCCATATAAGACCTATGAGTGGAATTCCACAAAACTGGAATTTAAGCACAGGACCAATAAGGAGATCACGGGTCTTTCTTATATGACGGTTCTGGTGATTCAGGCATTGAAAACTTTGGGGAAAACAAATGTCACTTCCAAAACGATCCAGACGCTTAGCTCCCGGTTGAATGAGGACGATAAAGTCGCTATGCTAAGAGAGGCGGCAGAATCTACGGATTGGGTTTACAATGCGATACGGCAGATTGCCGGGGAGGTACAATAGAGATGAAACATGTTGCAAAATTTTCAGACAACGATAAGCGGAGGCTGTTCCGTAACACAGCAGATAAGATGGGGCTCAACGATGCCATTGTGGAAAAAGATTTTTGGGTATGCTTTACGCTGGATTATCTGTTTCAACGTTCCCCTTGGAAAGATTCGATTACCTTTAAGGGCGGTACCAGCTTGTCGAAAGCCTTTCGCCTGATCAGCCGGTTTTCCGAAGATATTGACTTGATTCTGGACTGGCGGGTTTTAGGATATGGCAGAGACGAGCCCTGGGAGAAACGTTCCAACACGAAGCAGGACGCTTTCAACAAAGAGGCCAATGCACGGGCGGAGGTCTTTCTGGCAGAAACCTTCTGCCCCGCAATCAAAGAAGGATTATCCCAGGAGCTTGGCCGTGAAGCTGACATTCACATGGACGAGGAAGAAAAGCAGACAGTTATTTTTGCCTACCCAAAACTGTTTACCAATGCGGGAACCTTGCAGGTGATCCGGCTGGAAATCGGCGCGCTGGCCGCATGGACGCCGGCAAAGTCTGCGGAGATTACGCCGTATGCCGCGGAGTATTACCCTGATGTGTTCAAGCAGAAAGGAACGAATATTCTGACGGTTGCCCCGGAGCGGACTTTCTGGGAAAAAGCTACGATCCTGCACCATGAGGCCAACAGGCCAGAACATCTGGAAATGCCGCAGCGGTATTCCAGGCACTATTACGATTTGTACCGCATGGCAATGACCCCGGTAAAAGAAGCCGCTTTCTCTCAGCTCGACCTGCTGAAGAAGGTTGTGGATTTCAAAATAAAATTCTATCCCAGGGCATGGGCGAAGTACCCGGAGGCTGTGCCAGGCACCTTAAAACTGATCCCGCTGGAATACCGGTTCGCAGCGTTAGAGGCGGATTATAATTCCATGAAGGATAAACTATCTGTTTTTACTGAAAGCCATTGTAAAGGAGGGACATACCAATCAACCGAATTGAAGTAAAAATATTGAACTGCCAGGCGGTTGCCGAAGCCGAGAAAAACATGGTCTTTGCAGCGCGTTTGACCCAGCGGGGGCATAAGATTGCCACGATGGATGATCTGCTGGCACTCTATGAGAAGTCATTCAGCGAGAATACCGTGGCAGCCATCAGCAGCCTCCCTCACCCCACGGTCCAGAAATTCGCAGTGATTACCGTTGCTGTTGTAGGAGCAAGCCGGCGTTTTCTAGCGCAGATCACCAGACACCAGAACGAAGTAAAGTTTATGAGTGCGTCTTTGCAATACAGCAATTATACTGGACAGGCGGATTTTGCGGTACCCTATGAGATTTTAACCGCCCCGGCTGTAGTCCGGGAACTGTACTTAAAAAGCTGTCACGAGGGCATGGACTGTTACGAAAAGCTGTGCAGCGCGGGAATCGGCCATGACGCGGCGGGCTATGCCACACCCCAGGGGCTTCGGAATGTGCTGATTATCAGCGCTACACCCTATCAGTGGAAACACATCATCAGCCAGCGAGTATGCCGGCGCAATACGGACGAAACCCGGATCGTACTCTTGAAAATCTGGAAGGAACTTAACGCACTCAGCCAGGCTTTGTTCTCCCCTTCTCAGACCGGACCGTTCTGCCAGATGAACAAATGCCTGGAGGGAAAAATGACCTGTGGGCAGAAACTGGCGGCAACTATGACACCGGAGGACATTTTAAGAAACGACTACCCGGTACTTTTGGAAGGAGGCGGTGCATGAAAATCAAATTGATTGACTTTGGAGTGCCGGAGAGCCGCCGCCCTTTCCGTCCACACGGGAATGACGCCGGCGCGGATGTGTATATGCCCTATGACTGCACCTTGCAGCCGGGAGAAATCGCAAAGGTTCCGCTTGGGTTCGGGATTGAAGTGCCGGACGGGTACGCTGGCTTCGTATTTCCCCGCACCAGCATAGCAATAAAGGGACTGGTCTGTGAGCTGCCTCCTGTGGATTCCGGCTACCGAGGGGAAGTCCATGCCATTATCAGTAATGTAAGCAACAAACCGCAGAAACTTTCCAAAGGAACGCGGGTAGGCCAGCTTGTAATTACTCCTGTTGTGATTGCAGATTTTGTAACGGATTTGGGCGCGGAGCGCGGAACCAGGGGCTTTGGGAGTACCGGGGTATAAATCAGGATAAATATAGAGCGTTTCCAGACTTAATTTAGGACAGTATGGGAAATAATAAGAAGAAAGCGGTCATTTTCCGTGACCGCTTTACTTCTTGCTGTTCAATTCTTTCATAATGCCGAGGATATATGTCATTGATTTGGAATCCAGTTTCTTTGCCTCTGCAATAAATTCCTGCAAGGTCTCTGGATAAAGGTTTTCTTCGTCAAAGAATTCCTTCGGCGTTACGCCGAGATATTCGCAGATATAAAAGAAGGACTGCATGGCAGGAAGTGATTTTTTGTTTTCGATGTTATTGATGTAGTTGTTTGCCTGCCCCAACGACAATGACATATCGCGTGCA